>NZ_JBVICA010000022.1:13400-136202 GCF_055573115.1 Streptomyces sp. NPDC030222 | reverse complement strand
CCCCCCCCCCCCCCCCCCCCCACCCCCCCCCCCCCCCCCCCCCCCCCCCCCCCCCCCCCCCCCCCCCCCCCCCCCCCCCCCCCCCCCCCCCCCCCGCGTCCGGTGTCCCTCCCCGGCTGTCGGCGGCTTCGCCGACGGCGCCGGACGCCCTCCACCGCCTACGCGGAGTCGGGCCGTTCCTCGGCCCCCTGGTGCCTGGCCAGGGGCACCTTGGTCATGTAGTCGGACCAGATCCGGGCCGGGAAGACACTGCCCTTCACGGAGTCCTCGCCGCCCGTGCCGCTCATGGGCAGCAGGGGCTTTCCGGGTACGGAGCGGAACATGGTGACGGCCGTGGACAGCTTCTCGGTGTATCCGGCGAACCATGCGGCCCGCTGGGTGTCGTTCTCGCCCGTGGAGGCCCCGGCGAACTCGCCGAGGGTCGCCGCCGCCCCCGCCGCGGGGGTCCGGCCGGCGGCGTCCCGGAGCACCGCGGTCACGTCCCCGGCCACCGAGCCGTCCATGACCTGCCGCGCCGGGATCCGTTCCAGGCCGGGCACCGGCTTGTCCCCCTGCAGGACCTTGGTGACCGAGTACGGCTCGTGCCGCGCCCCTCCGCTCGCGAACGTGGCGTAGGACCCGGCGACACGGATGGCGCTCGGCGAGGAGGTGCCGAGCGGGAACTCCTCGTCGTGGGGGGCCATGCTGCCGCGGAGCATGCCGGCGGCCACGGCCATGTTCTCGACGGCCGGGAGACCGGCGTCGGCGCCCAGTTGCCTGAAGGTGGCGTTGCCGGAGCTCACCATGGCCTCGCGCAGGGTCGGGAAGCGGGTGAAGGCGGTCAGCGGGGTCCGGAAGGTGTCCCGTCCGGGCGCCGGGAACAGGCCCCCGGAGAGCCGGCCGTTCCCGTCGTAGAAGCTCTCGGTGGACACGCGCTGCACGGCGCCGTCGTCGGCCTCGACGCCGTGCTGGAGGGCCGTGGCGAGGACGAACGGCTTGAAGACCGAGCCCGCGGGGACGCCGGAGGTGTCGGCGTTGTTGGTGAAGTGCTTCGTCGCGTCGGTACCGCCGTAGATCGCGACGATCGCGCCGTCGTCGGGCCGCACCGAGGCGGCGCCCACCTCGACGTGCTGGTCCTCCTTGCGCGCCTTGGGGTCGATGTCCCGGCGCAGTACGTTCTTGACGGACCGCTCCAGCTCCCGCACGGCGCGCTTGTCGAAGGTGGTGTGGATGCGGTAGCCGCCGCGGTCCAGGTCGGCGTCCGTGAGCTTCGTCTGCTTCTTGACGTAGCGCTTGGCTATGTCGACGAGGTAGCCCGTCTGGCCGCTGAGGTTCGTGGACATGGACTGTTCGCGGGGCGTGGGGAACGTGGAGTACCGGGCGCGTTCCCTCGCCGGCATCATGCCCAGCTCCACCTGGCGGTCGAGGATCCAGGACCAGCGTTCCACGGCGCGCTTTCGGTTGGCCTTGCCCTGCGACGGGTCGTAGAGGTCGCCGCCCTTGAGCAGCGCGGCGAGGAAGGCGCCCTGACTGGGGTTCAGCTCGGCGGCTTCGATCCCGTAGTAGGCGTTGGCCGCGGCCTGGATGCCGTAGGCGCCGCGGCCGAACCAGCTGGTGTTCAGATAGCCCTGGAGGATCTCGCTCTTGGTCTTGCGGCTGTCCAGCTTCAGGGCGAGGCAGAACTCCTGCACCTTGCGGGACAGTGTCTGTTCCTGGGACAGGTAGGTGTTCTTCACGTACTGCTGGGTGATGGTCGAGCCGCCCTGGGTCTCCTGGCCGCCGGCCATGTTGGCGACGGCCCGGACCAGCCCGGTGTAGGAGACGCCGGAGTCGGAGTAGAAGCCGGCGTTCTCGGCGGCGATGGCGGCGTTGCGGACGGACACGGGGATGCCGGAGAGGGGGACGTTCTGCCGGTTGACGGCCCCCACGCTGACCATCTGGGTGCCGTCGGCCCAGTAGTAGACGTTCGCCTCCTGGCGGGCGGCGGCCTTCTCGTCCGGGATGTCGACGTAGGCGTAGACGACGGCGAAGAGTCCGAGCAGCGCACCGAGGAAGGTCAGGGCCGTGCCGAGCAGGAGCCGCCACGAGGGGAGCCAGCGGCGCACCCCGCGTCTGCCTCGGCGGGGGTAGTCGACCGGACGGCGGCGTGCGGCGTCCCTGCTGCGGCGTGAACGGGACGGACGCGTCTCTTCCTGCATGCTGCGGCGGCTCCTCGGTCAGGCCTGCGCGGCGCCGACAGCACCGTGCGGCTCTTACGGAGCTATACGCTCCACGTTCCCGCCCAGTTGTCACCGCAAGGTGTGAAGGATGGCACGCCGCGGACCGGGAACCGTGCGGCGCCGTATCGACTCACCTCGTTACCGGCGGGTTCGGCAGGGGTGGGATGCGACAGGGATCGCGTTCCGTACGGGCCGAGTTCGGCAAGGATCGAGCTCCGCACGGGCCGGGTGCGGCACGTACGGCCGGCAGTGCCCGCGGTCCCGTCACTTCCTGACGCGCAGGGCCGCCTTCAGGACCTTGCCGCTCGCGTTCCGGGGCAGTTCCGCCAGGAACTCCACCCGGCGGGGGACCTTGTAGTTGGCCATCTCGCGGCGGGCCCAGGCGATGACGTCGTCGGAGCTGAGGGCGGCGCCCGGCCGGCGGACCACGTAGGCCCTGCCGACCTCGCCGAGGCGGGCGTCCGGTACTCCGACGACGGCCACGTCGGCGATGTCCGGGTGCAGGCCGAGCAGTTGCTCGATCTCCGCCGGGTACGCGTTGAAGCCGCCGACGATGAACATGTCCTTGATCCGGTCGGTGATGCGGAGGTTCCCGGCCGCGTCCAGGACGCCCACGTCGCCGGTGTGGAGCCAGCCGTCGGCGTCGATCGCACCGGCGGTCCCGTACGGGTCGTCGTCGTAGCCGTGCATCACGTTGAAGCCACGGACCAGGACCTCGCCGGGTTCGCCCTCGGACGCGAGGACACGGACCTCCGTGCCGGGTATCGCCCGGCCGGACGTGGCCGCGATGACCTCGGGCGGGTCGCCGCGGCGGCACATCGTGACGATGCCGGACGCCTCGGAGAGGCCGTACGCGGTGAGGACGGTCGCGATCCGCAGTTCTCCCCGCAGGCGTTCCACGAGCCGCAGCGGGACCACCGCCGCGCCCGTCACGACCAGGCGCAGTGCGGAAAGATCGTGCTGGTCCCGGGCGGGGTGGTCCAGCAGGGACTGGTGGAGGGTCGGCGGTCCGGGCAGGACGGAGATGCGCTCCGCGGCGATGTTGGCGAGGACGGTGTCCACGTTGAAGACGGGCTGCGGGACCATGACGGCGCCGCGCATCAGGCAGGCGATGATCCCGGCCTTGTAGCCGAAGGTGTGGAAGAAGGGGTTCACGATCAGATAGCGGTCGCCCCGTGCGAGCCCGGCCAGTTCGCACCAGATGTCGTAGCAGCGCAGCGTCTGCGCATGGGTGATGACCACGCCCTTGGGGCGCCCGGTGGTGCCCGAGGTGAAGACGATGTCGGACGGGCACGTCCCGGTCACGAGCGCGGCGCGGGCCCGTACGTCCTCGGCGCGCACGCCGTCGCCGCCGGCGAGGAAGTCCTTCCAGGTGCGGAAGTCCTCGGGGGCGTCGTCCCCCAGCACCACCACCCGTTCCAGGTGGGGCAGCGGCGTTCCGGCGATCGCCCGCCGCAGCGACGCGACGTACGAGGTGCCGAGGAAGGTGCCGGTGACGAACAGCAGCCGGACCCGGGCCCTGTCCAGTACGTATGCCGCCTCCGCGCCCTTGTAGCGGGTGTTCAGCGGTACGAGCACCGCGCCCGCGGTCACCGCGCCGAGCGCGGAGACGATCCATTCGAGGGTGTTGGGGGCCCAGACGGCGACCCGGTCGCCGGTACGGACGCCGGAGGCGATGCATGCCGCGGCGGCCCGTTCGACGCGGGCGCCGAGTTCGGCGTACGAGACACGGGTGCGGCCCTCGACGACGGCCTCGGCGTCGCCGTACGCCGCCGCGGCGGCCCGCACCAGCTCGGGAATGCTCGTCCACTCCACCTTTGCCCGCCTCCCCGGCAACGCGATAGCTGACTGACCGTCAGATTAGCTGTACCCTCCCCGACATGGCGAGCCTCAAGGACGCAACCGCGATAGCCGGCATAGGCCAGACCCCCTTCGCCCGTCACCTCCCCGAGTCCGAGAAGGCCCTGGCCTGCCGGGCGATCCTCGCCGCACTCGACGACGCCGGTCTGCACCCCTCCGAGGTGGACGCCTTCGCCTCGTACACGATGGAGGAGACCGACGAGGTCGAGGTCGCCAAGGCGATCGGCGCCGGGGACGTGACCTTCTTCTCCAGGGCCGGTTACGGCGGCGGCGGTTCCTGCGCGACCGTCGCCCACCTCGCCGCCGCGATCGCCACCGGCCAGGCGAGCGTCGGCGTGGCCTGGCGGTCCCGCAAGCGGGGCAGCGGGCCCCGGCCGTGGACGAACACCGCCGTCCAGCTGCCCACCCCCGCACAGTGGACGAGGCCCTTCGGCCTCCTCCGCCCGGCCGACGAGATCGGGATGCTGGCCCGCCGGTACATGCACGAGTACGGCGCCACCCGCGACCACTTCTTCAATGTCGCCCTGGCCTGCCGCAACCGCGCCAACCAGAATCCGGCGGCGATCATGTACGAGCGGCCGCTGACCCGCGAGATGTACATGACCGCCCGGTGGATCAGCGAACCCCTCTGCCTCTTCGACAACTGCCTGGAGACGGATGGCGCCCTGGCCTGCGTGGTCGTCGGCGCCGAACGCGCCCGCGACTGCCGGCACCGGCCCGTCTACGTCCACTCCGTCGCCCAGGGGCTGCCCGCCCAGCACCACGGCATGGTCAACTACTGGAACGGCGACCCGCTCTCCGGGCCCGCGTGGACGGCCGCCCGCCAACTGTGGAAGCAGGCCGACTTCGGCCCCCAGGACGTCGACGTGGCGCAGATCTACGACGCGTTCACCCCGCTCGTCCCGCTGTCCCTGGAGGGCTACGGCTTCTGCGGACGCGGCGAGGGCGCGGCCTTCACCGAGGGCGGCGCCCTGGAGACCGGCGGACGGCTGCCGATCAACACCGGCGGCGGCGGACTCTCCGAGGCCTACGTGCACGGCTTCAACCTCATCAACGAAGGCGTGAAGCAGCTCCGCGGCGTCTCCACCGCGCAGATCCCGGACGCCGCCACCTGCCTGGTCACCGCGGGCGAGGGCGTCCCCACCTCCGCGATCCTCCTGAGGAGCTGAACGATGCCGACGCCACTCCTGCCACCCGTCACCGACGAGGACGGCGCACCCTTCTGGGAGTACGCACGCCGGGGCGAACTGCGCGTCCAGGCGTGCGGCGCCTGCGGCACGCTCCGCTTCCCGCCCCGGCCCTGCTGCCCGCGCTGCCAGTCCTTCGACAGCGCATGGCGGCCGATGAGCGGCCGCGGCCGCATCTGGTCGTATGTCCTCCCCCACCCTCCGCTGCTGCCCGGCTACGCCGAAGTCGCCCCCTACAACGCGGCCGTCGTCGAACTGGCCGACGCGACGCACATCCGGCTCGTCGGCAATGTCGTCGCCGCGCCCGACGCGCCGCTGAACTCGGTCGATCCGGGCCGGCTGCGCATCGGTGCCCGCGTCCAGGTCGCCTTCACCCCGCTCCCCGACGGGACCACGGTCCCCCGCTGGCTGCTGGAGCGGCCGTGAGCGTCCGTGTGGAGCGGGACAAGGAGACGGGCGTCGCGGTCGTCACCCTCGACCGGCCGGAACGGCACAACGCGATCGACCTCGCGACGGCGGCCGGACTGGCCGCGGTCTGGCGGGAGTTCCGGTACGACGACACGGTGCGCGCGGCCGTCCTGACCGGCGCGGGCGGGAAGGCCTTCTGCACCGGGATCGACCGCACCGCCTCCGTGCCGCAGCCGTCGTCGCCGTACTCGGTCGACGATCCCCTGCTGTCGATCGGCCCGAAGGCGAACGACCTGTGGAAGCCGGTGATCGCTGCGGTCCGCGGAATGGCGTGCGGCGGGGCGTTCTACCTGCTCGGCGAGGCCGACTTCGTGGTGGCCGCGGAGGACGCGGAGTTCTTCGACCCGCACACCGCGTACGGCATGGTCAGCGCGTACGAGTCGATGTACCTGGCGCTGCGGATGCCGTTCGGGGAGGTGGCCCGGATGGCCCTGATGGGCACGGCCGAGCGGGTGTCGGCGCGCCGGGCGTACGAGACCGGGCTGGTCAGCGAGGTGACCGCGGCCGGCGGGGAAGTGGCCGCGGCGGTGCGGTGCGCCGAGGTGATCGCCGGATACCCGTCGGAGGCGGTGCAGGGCACGGTACGGGCGGTGTGGGCGGCGCAGGAGGCCACCCGCGCCCAGGCGTTCGCCCGGGCGCCCCAGCTGATCGCCCTCGGCAGTCTGCCGCCGGAGCGGCAGGCGGAGCTGTTCACCGCCCGCCGTCCGGGACATCGCACGCGGTAGGAGCTGCCGGCGCTCCGGGCCGCGGCCGTCCGGGCCCCGGGCGGCTCAGGAGGTGGGGACGCTGGTGACGTTCAGCAGCTCGCACTTGCCGCCGCTGCCGTCGCCCGACTTGGGAACGTAGGAGGCTGCGACGTCGAGGGTGTCGGTCGCACCGGGCTTCACCCACGGGATGGTGGAGTTGCTGACCCGCAGCAGCTCGCCGTTCGGGTCGGTGAAGCGCACCTGGAACTTGAAGTCGCGGTTCTCCGACTCGTTGTTGGTGGCGCTCACACGGGCGACGATGCCGCGGCTCGGGTCGAACTTGCAGGACTCCAGGCGCACGCTCTTGTCCTTGTCGGCCTTGCCCCTGCCGGAGGAGCCGGAGCTGCCGCTCGTCGTACCGCCGTTGGTGATGTTGACGTCGACGTCGCCGTTGGAACCACTGCTGCTCGTGCCCGAGCTGCTGTCGGACCCGCCGGTGGTGGTGCTCCCGTCGGAACCGCCGCTGCTACTGCTGCTTCCGTGGCTGCTGCTGCCACCGCCGCAGCTGGCTCCGTGGGAGCCGCGGGCACCGGTCAGGGCGACCACTGCGATACCGAAGACGGCGACAGCGCGGACATGACGAAGCTTCACGTTTCAACCCCCGTTGAACGCTTGGGAATACGGCTCACCCGTTGCTTGACGGGCGCACGTCACCCTAGCAGCGGACGGCGACATTCCGCGCCAGTCGGCCCACCGGACGGACGCGCTGCACTTCGCACCTGCGGATTTGCGCGATCTTCCGCGGAGAGCCCACCGGGACGGCGCCGACGTGCTCATTACCGTGCACCCACCGCGACCTGCGGCTCACCGGTGCCGGTGGTCCGCCGATGGCATCCAGGAAGCTTGCTTGCCTTCGCGACGCCGGCCCTGCCCTTGTGCCGCTCGCCGACCTCATACGCCCGTAGGCCCCGCCCGGCAACGGCAGTCAGCCGACTGGGCACGGGTGGTCGGGGCGGAAGCGACGGGGCGAGCATGCGATGACGTACACGCCGAGGCAGCGCTGCCCGGTCAGCCACCAGGCTCCGGCGACGTCCTCACCGCCGGCCAGGACGTCGACGGCGGCCGTGATCCGGTCCTCCAGCACCTCGCGGTCGCGGTCCGAGACGAACGCGTCGGCGTGCGGCCGAACCTGGTCGCCGAACCAGACCGCAGCCTCCTTGGCCTCGGTCCACGTGCCGCGCACGAAGGTCGCCGGCTTCAGCAGCCAGTGCGCCAACTCCAGTGGCCGTACCGGGCTGGAAGGGAACTCGGGGTGGCCGGCATCTCGGATCTGGCAGAACTCGACGATCCGTGCCGGATCGACGCAACGACGCGTCACTCCAATGGGTGCCCGCGACGCCGGGAGGTGCCGCATGGCAGCCCCTCACGGCCCGGCGTAGCGTCGGCAGGAAGGGCACCCGAGCACTGGAGGACGCGATGGGGGTACGCAACGTCATCGGCTCCGTCCTCGCTCTCCTCGGAGCGGTGGCCGCCGTCTGGAGCCCCTTCCGGACCTGGTACGACGGCCGCCCCGGGCGTTCCTACCGGGTGCAGGACCTCTTCCTGGGCATCACCGACGTCAGGGCGCAGCTGGCGCTCTCCGTGCTGCTGCCGCTGGGTTTCGCGGCGCTCCTGGCCCTGGCCGGCGTGCTCGCCCGGTCGCGGCCGCTGGTCGCGGTCGCCGGCGTGGTCGTCCTGGGTTTCACCATCCTGTGGATGGTCCGCCTGGCCCAGTACGACGGCGGGCTCACCGTCGGTGCGACGGGCGAGGGCCTGGACCACGGTGTGGCGATGGCCCTCGGCGGCGGCGTGCTGATGCTCGCCGGAGCGGCCGTGATGAGCGGCCGCCGTCCCCGACGGCGCGGTCGGCACGACCCCCGGTACGTGCCTCCGCCCCTCGACACGCCCGCGGACTGACCCGGGGCGCGCAGCAAGCGGACCGTCGGCCGAAGCGTCCGCGTCCCAGGGTTCCTCGCGTCAGGAACGCCCCGTCGCCGTGCCCTTCACCGCGTCGAGCGCGTACACGCAGCGGTCCTTGCTGCACGCGTACACCACACCGGCCTTCACCACGGGCGAGCCCGTGATCTCGCCGCCCGTCGCGAGCTTCCAGCGCAGCTGGCCGCCGGCCGCGTCGAGCGTGTACAGGCAGTGGTCCGCGGAGCCGAAGTGCAGGCGGCCGTCTGCGATGACAGGCGTGCCGACGACCTCTCCGCCCGCCGCGAAGCGCCACTTGGGCGTGCCGGTGACCGCGTCCAGCGTGTACAGCGCGCTGCCGCTGCCGACGTGGATGCTGCCGCCCGCGACGAGGACGGGCTCGGCGGACTGCCGGGGCTCGGTGGCGATGCGCCAGCGGTCCTTGCCGGTCGTGGCGTCGAGCGCGTACACGGTGCCGAGGTAGTCCGCGAGGTACACGCCACCGCCCGTCACGGCGGGGCCGGGCGCGAACGCGGGCGGCGACAGGAACACCGCGGGCGCCTCGAAGTGCCAGCGCACCCGCCCGTTCGCGATGTCGACGGACAGCACCCGGGTGCCGGCCGTCACGTGCACGTACCCGTCGGGCGCGGGCGCGAGCCGCAGCGGTACGCCGCCGCAGGAGGCCGCGTCGCCGATGGGGTACGACCAGCGTTCGGTGCCGCTGCGGGCGTCCAGGGCGCGCAGCCGGGCGTCCTTCCAGACGAAGACGGTGTCGCCGTGCAGCGCCGGGCCCGAATCCGGTGTCTCGAAGTCGGTCTGGGCGCCGGAGAGCTCCCACAGCTTCTCGCCGGTGGTGGCCTCCCACGCCTGGACGCCACCGCCCCGGGTGCCCGTGACGACGGTGCCGCGGTCGGCCTTGAGGGAGTACACCCAGGCGTCGGTGGACAGCCGCCAGCGTTCGCTGCCGTCGCGGGCGTCCAGGGCGTACAGCGTGGGCCCGTCCGAGGCGTGGATGCGTCCGCCCGCGACGTCCATGGTCCAGGCGACGTCCCGGGTCTTGAACTGGCGGCGTCCGGTCGCCACGTCCAGGGCGTGCACCTCGAAGGACGTCACGTACAGCAGCTCGCCGTCGACCACGGGGGTGCCCCACACGTCGTTCGACATGCGGAACCGCCAGGGTCGCCAGCGGGCGGGGCCGTCCGCGGCGGGGGCGGGCTGCGGGACGGGCGGGGCCGTGGGGGCGGTCGTGCCGCCGGCCGGGACGTCACCGGTCACCCCGGCGGGCGGACGGATCCACCCGGTCGCGGGGCCCGCGTCGGGCAGCACCGCCGACCGCGCCTCGGCAACCCTCAGCCCCGGGCCGATGGGCACCTTGCCGTTGGCCAGCCGGACCGGGCCGTCCGCCCAGCTGCCCTGCGGCGGGTGTGACGGCGGCTGGGCCGCAGCGGCACCGTGCGACCGCGGCCCGGGCGCGCCCTGCGACCCCGGCGGGTACGACGGGCGCGGCGGCGACGGCGGGCGCACCGACGCCCCGCCGGAGCCGGACCGGCCGCCGCCCCGGCGCTCCTCTATGAGGGCGACGGCGCGCGGCGGCAGCCAGGCGGACGCGGTGCCGCTGTCGTCGCTGCCGGACGCGAAGAGGTGCGGGGCGAGCTGGGCCTGGAGGTCCTCGGGACTGGGCCGCAGCCCGGCCTCCATCTGCATGCACGACTCGATCAGCGGCCGCAGCTCGTCGGGCAGGCCCTCCACGTCCGGTCCCTCACGGAGCAGCATGAAGACCGTCTCGACGGGGTTGGCGCCGTGGTACGGGGCGTGGCCGGTGGCGGCGAAGACGAGCGTGGACCCGAGGGAGAACACATCGCTGGCGCCGGTCACGCTGCGCGAGTCCTTCGCCTGCTCGGGCGACATGTAGGCGGGGGTGCCGACGGCGACGTTGGTCATGGTCAGCCGGGTGTTGGAGACACCGGAGGCGATACCGAAGTCGATCACTCGCGGCCCGTCCTCGACGACGAGGACGTTCGACGGCTTCAGGTCGCGGTGGACCAGACCCGCGCCGTGGATGGACTGCAGCGCCTCGGCGATGCCGGCCGCGAGCCAGCGCACCGCCTGGGCCGGCAGCGGCCCGCACTCGGTCACTATCTCCTCGAGCGAGGGCGCGGGGACGTAGGCGGTGGCCAGCCAGGGCACCGCCGCCCGCGGATCGGCGTCCACGACGGCAGCCGTGTAGAAGCCGCTCACGGCCCGTGCGGCCTCCACCTCGCGGGTGAAGCGGACACGGAACAGCTGGTCCTCGGCGAGCTCGGTGCGAACGGTCTTGATCGCCACGCGGCGGCCCGACGCCGAGCGCGCGAGATAGACCAGCCCCATGCCGCCGGCACCGAGTCGTCCCAGCACCTCGAACGGGCCGATCCGTCTCGGGTCGTGCTGCGTCAGCTGCTCCACTTGCCTGCCACCTCCCCGTACGGGCCTGAAGAAATTCGGCCTTGCGCACCCTGATTCTTCCTGCCGGAGGCGGTGGTTGCGAACCCGGGGGCGGATCGGGGTGTCTCGGCATATTTTGGTGCCGGATCCGGGCAGGTTCTTCCATGATCGCCGGATTCGGGGGCGGGGTCACCATGGAATGCCCGATATGCCGGTCGCATACCGGTCGAGGCTCCGTTCCGTACCGGTCGGGGCGCGCGGGCCCTTCGGTCGCGTGCGGGCTCCACGTACGGGCTCCGTATGCAGGCTCCGTATCCGGAATGGGCGGCGCGCCGGGTCAGAGTTCCGCGAGGACGGCGAACGACGCTCCCTGGTCGTCGACCAGGACCGCGATGCGGCCGTAGGGGCTGTCCGCGGGCTGCTCCCGGATCCGGCCGCCGATCCGCGCCACGGTCTCGGCAGCCCGGTCGCAGTCCTCCACGGCGAAGTAGACGAGGAAGTGGGCGGGCATCTCCTGCGGGAAGTCGTCACCCATGACCGTGCGCCCGAGCACCCAGGTCTCCGGACCGGGGGCCGTCGCCCCCGCCGGGGACCAGATGCGGTAGTCGCCGCCGGCCTCGGGGGCGTCCTGGCCGCGGAAGCCGAACACCGACTCGTAGAAGGGGTCGGTCCTGGACTTGTCGCGGGCGTACACCTCCGCCCGGCAGTACGAGCCGGGCCGGCGGATCCGCTCGAATCCGGCGTGGGACCCCGCCTGCCACAGACCGAAGACCGCCCCGTCGGGATCCGCCACCACGGCCGTCACGCCGTGGGGGCCCACCTGTATGGGCGCCATGATCACACTGCCGCCCTCGGACTCGATCCGTGCGGCCGTGGCGGCGGCGTCGGACGCGGCGAGGTACACACCCCAGGCGGTCGGCATCCGCCCGTCCCGCTTGGGCACGAGCGCGGCGACCCGCCGCCCGTCACAGAACGCGGTCGTGCAGGAGCCGTAGGCCTCGTCGGGCTCCTCGTCGAAGGTCCAGCCGAACAGCTCGCCGTAGAAGCGCTTGCCCCCTGCCAGGTCGGGCAGGGTCACGTCCGCCCAGCACGGCTCGCCGTCACCGAAAAGGGCCATGGACCGCATCCTTCCCATGTCACGCAGGGCCGTGGCGCCCGTCACAGTCCAATATGCGGGCGGGACGGCCGGGGCGCCTCCCGTTGTCCACCGAGTTGTCCACAGGCAGTTATCCACAGGCTGTTGATAGGACTAATGCGGCCCCGCTCCGGCCCTGACCAGGCGGTGCGCGGTCCCCCCGGGGGACATGGGTCCGTACGGGTGCAGGCCGCGGCGCGAGGGCGCGTGCAGGCGCCTGCGGGGCGGGCCCGGGCACAGGTCCGCGGGCCCGAGTGCCGCGCTCGCCGGCCTGGAGGCCCACAGGCCCGGGTGCCGACGCAGGTCCGCGGCCCGAGCGCCGAGTACCGACGCAGGTCCGCGGGCCGAGTGTCGGGACGGGCTCCCCAGGCCGGGTACCGGGGTGCATCCCTGGTCGGCAGCCGCGGCACGCTCCCCGGGCCGGGAGCCGGGACGCGTTCCCCGGGCCGGGTGCCGGAACACGCTCCCCGGATCCGCTCGGCTCCCCATTTGCAGTCGGCCGAATCGCGCTCCGATCACCCGTCGGTAAGCTGACGGCATGACAGGACAAGTACGTACCGTCGACGGCCGCGTGGCCGGTCGGCGTGGTCAGGCGACGCGGCAGAAGCTGCTCGACTGCCTCAGCGAGATGCTCAGCTCCTCGCCGTACCGGGACGTCAAGGTCATCGACGTGGCACGGAAGGCGGGCACGTCACCGGCGACCTTCTACCAGTACTTCCCCGACGTCGAGGGCGCGGTGCTGGAGATCGCCGAGGAAATGGCCAAGGAGGGCGCCGCGTTGACCGGACTGGTCGCGGGCCGCTCCTGGGTCGGCAAGGCGGGATGGCAGACCTCCGAGCAACTGGTCGAGGGATTCCTCGACTTCTGGCGCAAACACGACGCGATCCTGCGCGTCGTGGACCTCGGCGCGGCCGAGGGCGACAAGCGCTTCTACAAGATCCGCATGAAGATCCTGAACTCCGTCACCAACTCCCTCACGGAGGCGGTCCAGGAGCTCCAGGCCAAGGGCAAGGTGGACAAGGACGTCAGCCCCGCGGCCATAGCGGGTTCACTGGTCGCGATGCTCGCCTCGGTGGCCTCCCACCAGAAGGGCTTCCAGACCTGGGGCGTCAAGCAGGCCGAGCTGAAGCCGAACCTGGCCCTGCTGGTGCATCTGGGCATCACCGGCCGCAAGCCGACGAAGTAGGGGCCCCGGCAGGTCCTCGCGCAACGTCCTGTCACGCCGGCAACGGACCAGTGCCCCGTGCCCCTGGTCCGCGCCGGAGTCCGCCTGTCACCGCGGGGTGAGCCGGAAGAGCCGGATCTCCCGCGCCACCCGCCGCTGGTACGTCGCGTACGGCGGCCAGAACCGCAGCACCTCCCGCCACACCCGGTCGCGTTCCGCGCCGGTCAGCAGCTCGGCCCGCACCGCGAGGTCACGGCCCCGCCAACTCACCTCCGCGTCCGGGTGCTTCAGCAGGTTCGCCGTCCACGCCGGATGGCCGGGCCGCCCGAAGTTCGAGCCGACCAGGATCCACGTACCGGCGGCCTCCTCCGGCATGCACGCCAGCGGGGTACGCCGAGGCAGCCCGCTCCGCGCACCCACCGCGGTGAGCACCAGCCCCGGCAGCATCCGTGCGCTGAGCAGCACCCTGCCCCCGGTGAGCCGGTGCACGGCCCGGTCCACGACGGGAACGACGTACGGCGCCACCCTGGCGAAGGCGCGGGTCGACGAGACCCGCTGCACCAGCCGCACCCCCCGGCCCATCCCTGTCCCCATCCCCGCTCCCCTGCTCACACTCGCGCTCGTACCCGGGCCCGCGCCCGTTTCCTCACCCGTCCCGGCACCCTTGCCCGCGCGGGCGTCCGTCCAGGCGCCCGAGTTGCCCGCACGGGCGTCCGTCCCGGCGACGCCGTTGCCCGCGCGAGAGTCCGTCCCGGCCTCCTTACCCGCCCCGGCTTCCTTGCCCATGCGGGCGCCCGCCCCCTCACCCGCCCCCGACGGCATCAGAGGGTCACCGCCGCGGACCCGGTCTCCATGGCGAACAGGCCCGCGCGCTCCGCGGCACGGGCTCGCAGCCGGTGCGCCGGTCCGAGCAGCAGTGCGTCGCCCGCGGCGCGCTTGAGGTACAGATGGGCGTCGTGCTCCCAGGTGAACCCGGTCCCGCCGTGCAGCTGGACCGCCTCGGCCGCGGCGGTGTGCAGCGCCTCCAGCCCCTGGGCGAGGGCCAGCGGGCCCGCCTCCACGTCCCAGGCCGCGTAGTACGCCGCTGAGCGGGCCGCCCGGACCTGCACATGGACGTCGGCGAGCCGGTGCTTGACCGCCTGGAAGGAACCCACGGGCCGCCCGAACTGCTCGCGCTCGCGGACGTAGGACACCGTGCGCTCCAGGGCCCGGTCCGCGGCGCCGACCGCCTCGGCGGCCAGTGCGGAGGCCGCGGTCAGGCCGGTCCCGGCGAGCGCGGCCGGCACGTCCACGCCGTCGTCGTGTCCCAGCAACTCCGCTTCGACTTCCCGGAGTCGGACCCGTCCGAGGGGCCTGGTCGCATCGATGGACGTCTGCCGGTGCCGCACCAGCCCGGCCGCTCCGGCCTCCCGGCCGCCGGTACCGGGCGCTGCCTCTGCCCGTACGAGGAAGAGCCGTGGGCGGCTCCGCGCGAAACCCCCGGTGTGGGCCGCGACGACCAGGAGCTCCGCGCTGTGCCCGTCGGGCACCCCGGCGGCCTCCCCGTACAGCAGCCACCGCCCGTCGCCCCGGGGCCGGGCCTGCACCCCGCCGGCCCGGCCGCCCCCGGCCCAGGCGCCGTCGCCGTTCGGCCCGGTCAGGTCGAGGGCGGTCCCCAGCGCTTCGCCCGACACCGCGAAGGCGCAGGTCAGCGCGCCGGAGGCAATGCGCGGCAGCAGCTCGGCGCGCTGGGTGTCCGTACCGAGACGCTGGATCAGCGGCGCGGCGAGCAGCGCCGTGGCGGCCAGCGGCGAGGACAGCAGCACCCGCCCGGTCTCCTCACAGGCGAGTGCGAGTTCGGTGTGGCCGCAGCCGACTCCGCCGTACGCCTCGGGCAGCGCGAGCCCGGGCAGTCCCAGCCCGTCGGCGAGCCGTCGCCACAGGGCCGGGTCATGGCCTTCGGGGCCGGGCTCCGGGGTGCGTTTGCCGAGCAGGTCCCGCAGGGTCCGGCGTATCGCGGCCTGTTCGGCGGTGAAGGTGGGGTCCATCGGCCTCGGCTCCTCGGACTCGACCGCTCGAAAATCTGACGGCTCGTCATATTATGACGAGGGCCGGGCAATTCCCAGGGACAGGCGCACAGAGCCGAGAACCGCGCAGAGCCGAGAACCCAGACCCACGACCCGATGGAGCGTCAGCAGATGGCCCTTCATGGAGCACCCCGCCGCGTCGCCGTCGTCGGCATATCCCTCTCCGACTGCGGCCGCGTCGACGAGGCCACCCCCTACGCCCTGCACGCCCAGGCCGCCCGCCGGGCCATCGCCGACTCGGGGCTCAGCCGGGACACCGTCGACGGCCTCGCCTCCGCGGGACTCGGCACGCTCGCCCCGATCGAGGTCGCCGAGTATCTCGGGCTGCGGCCCCGCTGGGTGGACTCCACGTCCGTCGGCGGTTCCACCTGGGAGGTCATGGCCGCCCACGCCGCGGACGCGATCGCCGCCGGCCACGCGAACGCCGTCCTCCTGGTGTACGGATCCACGGCCCGCGCCGACATCAGGGCCGGGCGCCGCACCTCCGACCTCTCGTTCGGCGCCCGCGGGCCGCTCCAGTTCGAGGCTCCGTACGGCCACACCCTGGTCGCCAAGTACGCGATGGCGGCGCGACGGCACATGCACCGGTACGGGACGACCGTGGAGCAGCTCGCCGAGGTCGCCGTGCAGGCCCGTGCCAACGCGGCCACCAACCCGGACGCGATGTTCCGCACCCCCATCACGGTCGACGACGTCCTGTCGGGACCGGTGATCGCCGACCCGTTCACCAAACTGCACTGCTGCATCCGCTCCGACGGCGGATGCGCGGTCCTGCTGGCCGCCGAGGAGTACGTACCGGACACGGCGCGGCAACCGGTGTGGATCCTCGGCACGGGAACCGCCGTGTCCCACACCACCATGTCGGAATGGGACGACCTCACCGTCTCCCCAGCCGCCGTGTCCGGCCCCCCGGCATTCCGGCGGGCGGGCGTGCGCCCCGAGGAGATCGACGTGGCCCAGATCTACGACGCCTTCACCTACATGACCCTGGTGACGCTGGAGGACCTGGGCTTCTGCGCCAAGGGCGAGGGCGGCGCGTTCGTCGAGAAGGGCCGGCTGCTGCGGGACGGGGCCCTGCCCGTGAACACCGACGGCGGCGGACTGTCCGCCTGCCACCCGGGCATGCGCGGACTGTTCCTGCTGGTGGAGGCGGTCCGGCAGGTACGCGGCGAGGCCGGCGAGGGACAGGTCCGCCGAGCGGACGGCGAGCCGCCCCGGCTGGCCGTCGCGTCCGGCACGGGCGGCTGGTTCTGCTCCTCGGGGACGGTCGTCCTGGGCCGCGAGTGACGGTCGTACCGGTTGCACGCGGCCGCATGTGACGGTCGTACCGGGCCGAGAGGAGCGGTCGTACCACCGGGCCGCGCAGAGCGGTCGTCGCTCCGGGCCGCGCAAAGCGGTCATCGCACCGGGCCGCGGCGTCTCGGCGGACCGCGCCGGACGGTCGCAGCAGGCCGCGGCGGACGTTCGTACCGGGCTGCGGCCATGGGCGTCCTGGGGCTGCCCCTGGACACCCGTGGCCCGCTCGTAGCGGGCCCGGGAGCAGGGATCCACGACGAAACGTCACAGCGGGAGCATGACAGGGCCACATGGTTGACGGAGGCTCAGGGAATCCGGTGACCGCCGAATGTCGGACGGGCGCGCTGCCCCAAACCTGCTAGCTCTGAGCGCGCAGAATCGGGGCATTCCACTGCAATCCGAATGTCCCGATGCGGTTAAGCCCTCTCAAGTCCGTCCAGAAAGGTCCCGGATGCCCAAGATCTTTGGTGTAGCCCTCCTAGCACTTGCCCTGGCGGCCGCTTCACCGACTCCCGCACTGGCCGAGGCGCACACGTCGTCCGACGCGATCCCCGGCCGCTACATCGTGACCCTCAAGGACACCGGCGCGTACGCGAGCATGGACGCGGCGGTGGACGCCGCCGTCGAGCAGGCGTCCTCCAACGGCGCCACGGTCCAGCACGTCTACCGCCACGCCGTCCACGGCTACTCGGCGTCCATGAGCGAGAGCGCGGCCGCAGACCTGGCCGACGACCCGCAGGTCAGGTCCGTCCAGCCCGACCGGTGGGTGCAGGCCACCGCCCAGTCCGTCCCCACCGGGGTCGACCGCGCGGAGGCCGACCTCAGCCCCACCGCCGACATCGACGGCACCGACGACCGCGTCGACGTGGACGTCGCCGTGATCGACACGGGGGTCGACCTCAGCCACCCGGACCTGAACGTCCACAAGGAAGGGGGCAAGAACTGCTGGCTGTCCCTGCTGCCCCCGAGGGACCTGCACGGGCACGGCACCCATGTCGCCGGCACCATCGGCGCGCTGGACAACACCACCGGTGTGGTCGGTGTGGCGCCGGGCGCCCGGATCTGGCCGGTGCAGGTGCTCAGCCCCCTCGGCTACGGCAGCACGGCCGACGTCGTCTGCGGCATCGACTACGTCACCGAGCACGCGGACGAGATCGACGTCGCCAACATGAGCCTCGGCGGTGTGGGAACCGACGACGGCAACTGCGGCAGGACGAACAACGACGCCATGCACGAGGCCATCTGCAACTCCGTCGCCGCGGGCGTCACCTACGTCGTGGCGGCCGGCAACGACCACGGCGACGCCGCGAAGATGACCCCCGCCGCCTACGACGAGGTCATCACCGTCAGCGCGCTGGCCGACTTCGACGGCAAGCCCGGGGGCGCCGGCCAGTCCACGTGCCGCACCGACCAGGACGACACCTTCGCCGACTTCTCCAACTACGGCTCCGACGTCGACCTGATCGCCCCCGGCGTGTGCATCCGCTCCACCTACAGGGGCGGCGGCTACGCCACGCTGTCCGGCACGTCGATGGCCTCGCCGCACGTCGCGGGTGGCGCTGCCCTGTACAAGGCGACCCACCCCGGGGCCTCGCCCAGCGCCGTCAAGGCGGCACTGGTGGCTGCCGGCGGCAGCGACTGGACCCACCCCTCCCAGGACGGCGACACCGTCAAGGAGCCGCTGCTCAAGGTGAGTTCCTTCTGACCGGAGACTCCCCTCCGGCACCGTACGACCCCGTGAGCCGGACCCCCGGAGGGTCCGTGCCACGGGGTCGTCCGCTGGTCAGGGACAGGCCAGGGCGTCGCCCCGCACCGGTCCGTAGTCGCCGAGCCCCGCGACCTCGGCGGGGCCCGGCGGCTCCCGCCCGGTAGCGGCGGCGTCCGGACCGTGCAGCAGCCCACGGTCCTCGGCGAGCGCCGCGAACGTCTCCCGCGCCTTGGCGGCGTCCCAGGCGACGGTCGAACCGACGCCCTCGATGGGCGGGTTGAACCCCTTCATCGGTACGAGCGCGAACTCGGTGTCCTCCGGCGACACCCCGCCGAGGGTGTGTGCGAGCCACACGAGCCGGGGCAGGCCGAGGCTCTGTCCTTCCGCCCCCGGCCCGGCCCCCGGCTCCAGGAGTGCCGCGCCGAGCCGTGCCAGCCGGGGCAGGTCCGCCGCCGGCCGTCCGGCCGCGAGTTCGCGCAGCACGGACACGAGGAAACGCTGCTGACGCCGGATGCGCCCGAAGTCCGCCTGATTGTCGACGTGCCGCGAGCGTACGTACTGGAGAGCGGGCCCGCCGAGCAGCCGGTGCTCACCGGGCTCCAGGTCCAGTCCGGTCGCCGAGTCCTTCAGGTGCATG
The DNA here is from genome assembly GCF_055573115.1 of Streptomyces sp. NPDC030222. Lineage (NCBI taxonomy): Bacteria > Bacillati > Actinomycetota > Actinomycetes > Kitasatosporales > Streptomycetaceae > Streptomyces > Streptomyces sp. NPDC030222. The sequence continues at coordinate 117,422 of NZ_JBVICA010000022.1, read as the reverse complement.
TCGGTGCAGACGCCGGCCCCGCCGAGTTCGTCGACCGTGTCCATGAACCGGCGGAAGTCCACCTGGAGGTACTCGTCGATGCTCAGCCCCGTCGCCTGTTCGACGGTCCGCACGGTCAGCGCGACACCACCCTCGGCGTGCGCCGCGTTGATCTTCGCCCCGTGCGTGCCGTGCTCCTTGCCGGTGCGCCGGTCCTTGTGGGGGCCGGGCAGGTCGGCGTACGAGTCCCTCGGCAGGCCGACCACGCTGATCCGGTCCCGGTCCTCGGAGACGTGCACCACCATCAGCACATCGGTGCAGTCGCAGGCCTTGCCGCCGAGCCGGAAGTCGCGTTTCTCCTGGGGCGTGATGGTGTCCCGGCCGTCCGTGCCCATGACGAGGATGTTCAGGCCCTTGCCCCGGCCCTGAGCGGTGGCCGGATCCGTGGCCGGCGCGAAGGGCGCTCCCGCGCCGAGGAGCGTGAGCAGGACGGCACAGGCCGGCAGGGTCCCGGCGAGTCTCCGACGCCTCGGCCGGTGGGGCGTCACCGGTGCCGCCTTCGCCTCGGGCGTCACCGGTCTCTCAGGCGTCACCGGTGTCTCCGGTGTCTCCGGTTTCCCTGGTCTCTCAGGCGTCACTGGTGCCTCCGTCTCTGTGGTGTCCCGGACTCGCGGGTGTCTCGGGGTTCTGGAGGCTCTGGGGGATCTCGGGGTCCATGCCAGCACCGTGACACCGGGCCCCTGCTACCGGCCCCCGCACCGTGCCCGGGCGCCGCGAAAGCGTTCGTTCGGACCACACCGCGCTTCGGAGGATCGCGGGCGGGCCCGTCACCGGGGCCGTCGCCCGACAGCACCGGGATGCCATCGGGGCCGGCCGGCAGCGGCTCGTCCCCGGAGAAAGGATTCGGCCGGAAATCCCCGGGCTCCGGCGCCGGTCGCGAAACCACCGCCCCTCCCGATCACCGGTATCCAATTCATTCTTATTCCGAATCTTCACCCTTTCAGCGCAACAACCGTCGCCCACGCAAACGCGTTGAATATCTCGTCGGACATCGCATCCGGCATCCGAATAGAAACAAACGACCGAGGAGCACATCTCCATGTCGCGTATCGCGAAGGCTGTTGTTCTGTCCGCTGCGGCTGCCGCCTCCATCGCCGGAGCTGCCGGTGCCGCCGTCGCAGACAGCGGCGCGACCGGCGCCGCATCCCTCTCCCCGGGTGTGGCCGCCGGCAACACCGCGCAGGTCCCGGTCCACGTCCCGGTCGCCCCCTGCGGCAACACCGTCAACGTCATCGGCGCCCTGAACCAGGCCCTCGGCAACGCGTGCGAGAACGCCTGACCCCGGCCGCCCCGGCTGTGCCGCGACCGCTCTTCCGTACAGGAAGGGCGGTCTTTTCATGCACGCCGCCCGGGGCAGCCGTTTCCGCGAAGCACGGGGATCGTTACCGATGACGAAGCGCGCCGCCCGGAGACGACTTTTCATCCCCGTTTCAGCGCCGGGTGGTTGGACAACCGCCCTCCCGACGGATATTCGTTCCAGGAAGGATTCACCATGAAGCCCATGAAGGTTGCCGCGGTGGTCGCTGGTTCGGTGATGGCGGCCGGTGCCGCGTCCCCGGCGCTCGCCGCGCCGGGCATTCCCACGCCGGGCCTCAACGGAGCGGTCGACACCGTGGCCTCCAAGACCCTCCAGGCCGCAGGGCCCCTCCAGGGCGACATGCTGGACACCCAGAAGCCCGGCTCGGTGCTGCACAGCGCGAACCGGACCGTCAGCGACGTGAACGCCGCCAAGGACGGCAACCCCGGCCCGCTCCTCGGCGGCCTGCCCCTGGGGGAGTAGGGGGAAGCCCGGGGAAGCCTCTCGGGAAACCGGCAGCGGGCAAGGTGAACGGGCCGCGGCCCCGCGGATCGACGTCCATGGGGCGGCGGCCCGTCCGCACGGCGTCTCAGCCCGTCCAGAAGTCCCACCATCGCGTGAGGACGAGCATCCCGATGCCTCCGATCCACACGACCGGCGCCACCCACGCGTACTCCGCGAGTACCGCCCTGGCCCGCTCGGGCGCGGGGACGATCCCGTGCCTGACGTTGTGCGCGGTGACGTGGCAGAACATCACGATCGTGGCCGCCCAGGCGAGGCAGCACCACAGGCACAGGGCGCCGATGACGTACAGCGACTGGTACTGGAGCCAGGTGCAGAACCCGACGCCGAACAGCATGCCGACGTTCAGCCCCCGCCAGAACCAGGGGCGGTGGCCCGCCCCCGCCAGCAGGCCCATGCCGACGCAGACGACGACGCCGTAGGCCACAAGTCCCAGCATCGGGTTCGGGAAGCCGAAGACGGACGCCTGTTCGCTCTTCATGATGCTGCCGCAGGAGACGACGGGGTTGAGGCTGCATCCAGGGGTGAACCCGGGGTCCTCCAGCAGCCTGAACTTGTCGATCGTGATCACCCAGGCGGCGAGCAGCCCGGCCGCTCCGGTGATCACCAGCAGCCATGCCGTCGCGCGCCCCGCACCGACCGGCCGGGGAACCGACCGGTGTCCGGGCGGGGGCGCCCCGTCCGGCGCACCGCCCCGCGGACCGGTCCGGCTCTCCGCTACGGTCGCTGTGGTTCCGGATGTCACGGTCATCGCGTCGTTTCCCTTCTCGGCAATGCGGCCCAAGGGATAACTGGCCCCGGATCCTTTGGACACTGCGCTGCGGTCCAACCCGACAGGCTTCACCCAACCAGGTGATACCGGCACATTGCTGTCCTATTCGGACCGCTAGGGTGCCGAGCCATAACGTCCACTTCCGCCACCACACCCGGAACCGGCCGGGAACAGCTCGGCACCATCACCGTGCTCGCCTGGACCGGCGCCCCCGACGGCGAGGGCGACCACCTGCCCTTCCTGATCGCGTACTCGCTGGGCGACGGCCCCGACGGCCCCGAGGCCTGCGCCACGGCCGTCCGGCGGTTCCTGGAGCAGACCGGTCTGCCGGTCGGCGACGCGGTCACCGATGTCACCGAGAGCCCCGGACCACCCGTGGAGCTGCTGGTCGAGGACGGCCAGGCGGTGCTGGCGGTAGGCCGTCTGCACGTCCGGTGCCCGGTCCCGGAGGAGTGGGTGGACGCCTCCCGCCGGCACGGCCGGGCGTATTTCATGTTCGCCACCCGGCCGTGGCCGGAGGCCGCGCCCGGCAACCCGGTCGACGCGGACACCCTGCGCGCGTTCGTCGGCGACGAGCAGGTGCTGGGCGAGGCCGCGCACGTCATGGTGCCCGTCCGCGGCCTGGGCTGACGGACACCCGGCCCGGTTCGCCCGGCGGCTCAGACGGACGGCGGGGCGGGCCGGAAGGCCGGGACCGCGGGGCCGCCGGGTGCGGTGCGGAACACCACCTCCAGGGGCATGCCGATGCGCAGCGACGACTCCGGGCAGTCGACGACCTCGGTCATCATCCGCGGCCCCTCCGCGAGGTCGGCGATCGCGGCGACGTAGGGGACCCGGGACCCGAACGGCGGCAGGTCGTTGCGGTGGACCACGGACCAGGTGTGGAGGGCCGCGCGGCCGCTCGCCTGCTCCCAGTGGACGTCGTCGCTCCAGCAGAAGGGGCAGAACTCGCGCGGGTAGTGGTGCGGCCTGGTGCAGGCGGCACACCGGCGGAGGAGCAGCCGGCCCTCGGCCGCGGCGTCCCAGTAGGGCCGGGTGAAGGCGTCGGGTTCCGGCAGGTCGAAGCGGGGTGCGGGGGCTTCGGAAGTCATGTGAAGAGTCCGATCGCGCTGTCGAGGGACCAGGTCTGCCAGGACATGGCGAAGAGTGCCACCAGCGAGATGAGCGCCATCATCGAGTTCTGCCCCTGCTCGGCCCAGTCGTGGATCATCAGGACGAGGTAGAGCAGATTGAGGACCAGCCCTCCGACAAGGGCGACCGGGGTGAGGAGTCCGGCGATCAGGCCGAGGCCCAGGGCGAGTTCGGCGTAGACGACGACGTAGGCCATGAGCCTCGGACGCGGGGCGACGACGGCGCGGAAACCGCGGTCCACGGCCGACCAGCGGTGCCGCGCGGCGACGTCGGCGGCCCACGCGATGCCGGTCCCGCGTTCGAACCACCCCTTCCTGTCCTTGTGGCGCCAGCTCTCCAGCCACCACAGGCCGAGGCCGATGCGCAGGACGGCGAGCCATTCGGCGCCGGTGAGCCAGATCGTCTCCATCCGGACCCCATCCCCTCCCGAACATCCAATCTGACGATACGTCAGTTAAACCGGACCGGGCCGGAGGGGCGCAAGAGGCGTGCACGGCCACCGGGCCGGACCGAGCCGAACGGACAGGCCGGACCGAACGGGCGGGCGGGGCCGAGCCGAACCGGCGGACCGGCGGACCGAGCCGAGCGGACAGCCCATGCCCAACAGGCGGCACCGCGCAGAACAGACGGGGACAGGCCAGTCGGAGCGGGCCGCGCCGGAGCGTGCCGGCGGAGCGGCCGGACCGGCGCCGGCCGGAGGGGCGCAAGGGCGCACACGGCACCCACACGGCGCACACACCCGTAACCGATTCGCAACCGAACCACCTCTTGACCGAGACCCATCAATTCATCACGCCGTTACGCTCAGCCCTCGTGACCGAATTCGCCCGCACTGCCCCCGTCGCCCCCGTCTATGTCATTGGCGCCGGTCCCGGCGGTCTCGCCGTGGCCGCCGCACTGCGCGAACAGGGCGTACGGACCGTCGTCCTGGAGAAGTCGGACCAGGTCGGCTCCTCCTGGCGCGGGCACCACGACGGGCTGCGACTGCACACGACCCGGCGGATGTCGGCGCTGCCGGGGCTCGCCATACCCCGGCGGTACGGACGATGGGTCGCCCGCGACGATCTGGTCCGCTATCTGGAGGCCTACGCAGATCACCACGACCTCGACGTCGTCACGGGGGTGGAGGTCACCGGGATCGAGCGGGCGACGGAGACGGAGACCGGAACCGACGACCCCCGCGACCTCACGGCCGGCGCACGGTGGCTGCTGCACGCGACGGGCGGGCGGATGCTGGCTGCACGAGCGGTGGTCGTCGCGACCGGACACCACCGCGTCCCCCACCTGCCGGACTGGCCGGGCGTCGAGAGCTACGGGCGGGAGCTGCTGCACTCCGCCGAGTACCGCGACGCCGCCCGCTTCGCGGGCCTCGACGTGCTCGTCGTCGGCGCGGGCAACTCCGGCGCCGAGATAGCCGTCGAGCTCGCCGCCGCGGGCGCCGCGCGGGTGCGGCTCGCGGTCCGCGGCGTTCCGCACATCGTGCGCCGCTCGACGGCCGGCTGGCCGGCCCAGGCCAACGCGGTCGTCGCGCGGCGGATGCCGCTGTGGACCGCCGACGCGACATCCTCCCTCCTCAGCCGGGTGACCACGCCCGACCTGGCATCGCACGGCCTGCCGCGCCCCCGGACCGGCCGGTACACCCGGGCCCGCGCGGGCGCCGTCCCGGTGGCGGCCGTGGGCCTGGCCGACGCCGTGCGGGCGGGCCGGATCGAACCGGTGGCCGCGGTCGAGTCCTTCGAGGGCCACGGAGGCGACGACGGCAAGGTCGTCCTGGCCGACGGCACCAGGATCGCGGTGGACTCGGTCATCGCGGCGACCGGCTACCGCCCGGGGCTGGAGCCGCTGCTCGGCCCGCTCGGCGTCCTCGACGGCCACGGCCGGCCGCTTGTCCGAGGAAGGCATTGCGCGCCGGGCGCGCCCGGTATGTACTTCACGGGGTTCGCGAATCCGGTCAGCGGGATACTGCGGGAGCTCCGGCTGGACGCCGAGCGGATAGCGAAGAGGGTCGCGGCCCTGTCCTGACGCACCGCGGGGGGTCAGGGTGGCGACGGCGATACGAGTCGGCGGCGACGGCAGTACGAGTGACGGCTACGGCTACGGCTACGGCTACGGCTACGGCGGTACAAGACCGCGGCGCAGCAGCCCCGTGGCCCGCAGCCGCGGCTCGTTCCCCGGTGGCCGCGAGGCGGCTTTGTCCGCGCAGGGGTGTTCCTGACAGGGCGTCAGATCAGTAATCTGACTATGCGTCAGTTACGTGTCCGCGTACCCACAGGAACGGCGGAGCGATGCTTGGATCCACTCACGGCACCCTCACCACCGACTTCCGGGCCCGCGTGGTGGCCTGCGGGGAACAGCCCCGCGTCGCCGTGCACGAGACGGCCGGCGCGCGGGGCGACCGCGACTCCGGCGACCGGGACGTCAGCGGACGGCCCCTGTACGCGGCGGTGCCCGACCTGGACCGGTTCTTCCGGCCCGAGTCCATGGCGGTCGTGGGCGCGTCCGACGCCGAGGGCAGACCCAACACGGGGATCACCCGCCAGCTGGTCGCCTGGGCCGAGCGGGTCGGCGCACGGCTGCACCCGGTCCACCCGACGCGGCACACCGTGTTCGGACGGCCCTGCTTCCCTTCCGTGGCGGAGCTGCCCGAACAGGTCGACCTCGCCGTGCTGCTGGTCGCCGATCCGCTGCCGGTGATCGAGGAACTGGCCGCGGCCAAGGTGAAGTTCGCCGTCGCCTTCGCGTCCGGCTTCGCCGAGACGGGCACCGACGGCGCCGTCGCACAGCACCGTCTGGCCGCCGCGGTGGAACGGTCGGGGCTGCGGCTGCTCGGCCCGAACACCAACCTCAACGCCTTCGAGAGGTTCCGCGAGGACCTGGACGGGCCGGCGATCGCCCTGATCACCCAGTCCGGCCACCAGGGCCGCCCGCTGTTCGCCCTCCAGGAGCTGGGCATCCGACTGTCCCACTGGGCGCCGACCGGCAACGAAGCCGATCTGGAGACCGCCGACTTCATCTCCTACTTCGCCGGACGGCCCGAGGTGGGCGCCATCGCCTGCTACGTGGAAGGGCTCAAGGACGGCCGCACCTTCCTGCTCGCCGCCGACCGGGCCGCCCGGGCGGGCGTGCCGGTGGTGACGGTCAAGGTGGGGCGCACGGAGACCGGAGCCCGGACGGCCGCGTCGCACACCGGCAAGCTGACCGGTGCGGACCAGGTCGTGGACGCGGCGATGCGGCAGTTCGGCGTGATACGCGTCGACGGGCTCGACGAACTCCAGGACACCTCGGCGCTGCTGGCGCGCGCCCGTGCACCACGGGCCGACGGAGTGGTGGTCTATTCGATCTCCGGCGGTACGGGCGCGCACTTCGCCGATCTGGCGACGGCCGCGGGCCTGTCACTGCCGCGGCTGCCGGCGGCCCGGCAGGACGAACTCCACCAGTGGATCCCCGGCTACCTGAACGTCGCGAATCCCGTCGACAACGGCGGCCACCCGGTGGGCGACTGGCGCGGCCGGAAGATCATCGACTCGATCCTCGCCGACCCGGCGGTGGGCGTGCTGATCTGCCCGATCACCGGTCCGTTCCCGCCGATGAGCGACCGGCTCGCCCGGGACCTGGTGGACGCGGCGGAGGCCACGGACAAGCTGGTGTGCGTGGTGTGGGGTTCGCCGGTGGGCACGGAGGAGGCGTACCGCACGACCCTCCTCGGCTCGTCGCGCGTGGCGACCTTCCGTACGTTCGGCAACTGCATCACGGCCGTCAAGGCGTGGCTGGACCACCACCGGTTCACCCGGGCGTACCGCTCGCCGTTCGACGAGGCCCCGCGGACGCCCTCCCCTTCGTACCGCAAGGCGCAGGCGCTGATGCGTCCCGGCTGCCACCTGAGCGAGCACGCGGCGAAGCAGCTGCTGCGGGCGTACGGCATCCGCGTACCGCGCGAGCAGCTGGTGACGAGTGCGGCAGGCGCGGTCCGGGCGGCCGCCCAGGTCGGCTATCCGGTCGTCATGAAGGCATCCGGCGCGCAGCTCGCGCACAAGACGGAACTGGGGCTGGTCAGGCTCGGCCTGACGTCCGCGAGCCAGGTCCGGGACGGGTACCGCGAGCTGACCGACATCGCCCGTTATGAGGGCGTCGATCTGGACGGTGTCCTCGTCTGTCAGATGGTGGAGCCGGGTGTCGAGATGGTCGTCGGCGTCACGCACGACTCGCTCTTCGGCCCGACCGTGACCGTGGGGCTCGGCGGCGTGCTCGTCGAGGTGCTGCGGGACTCCGCGGTCCGGGTGCCGCCGTTCGGCGAGGACCAGGCCCGGTCGATGCTCGGCGAACTGCGCGGCCGGGCCCTGCTGGACGGGGTGCGGGGCGCGCCGCCCAAGGACGTCGACGCGTTCGTGGAGGTCGTGCTGCGGGTCCAGCGCATGGCGCTGGAGCTGGGCGACGACCTGGCCGAGCTGGACATCAACCCGCTGATGGTCCTGCCGCGCGGACAGGGCGCGGTGGCCCTGGACGCACTCGCCGTGTGCCGCTGAGGCGTACCCGGTGAGGCATGCGCCTGCGTGCCCCGCGCGTACCTGCGTGACATGTGCGTGCCGCCGGACCATACGGCGGTGCGCGCCGGATGTGGTGGTCCCGGGCGTGCGGGACCCGGGGCCTGGGGGCCGGTCCCGGAGCCACCCCCGTGGGTCCCGGGCCGAACCCCCCGTCCCCGGGCCCCGCACGCCCGGAGTCCTCGACCGGAAAGGTGCACCTCCCATGACACGCTCCCCCCGTGAAGCCGCCATCGAGCCGGTCGAGTCCGTCGAGTCATTGGTACAGCAGGCCACTGACAACGGGGTCTCGTGGATCACGCTGAACCGCCCGGAGGCGATGAACGCGATCACCCCCGGCCAGCGGGAACGGATCATCGCGCTGCTGGGCGCGGCCTCCGCGGATCCGGCCGTCCATGCGGTCGTCCTCACCGCCACCGGCCGGGGTTTCTGCGCCGGGGCCGACCTGCGGGGTGGTCCGGCCGCGGGCGAGCGCGTCCCCGGTGACGTCGCCCGGACGATCCGGCTGGGCGCGCAGCGGCTCGTCGCCGCCGTAATGGACTGCGAGAAGCCGGTGGTCGCCGCGGTGAACGGCACGGCCGCCGGGATCGGCGCCCACCTGGCGTTCGCCTGCGACCTCGTCCTCGCCGCCGAATCGGCGCGGTTCATCGAGGTCTTCGTACGGCGCGGGCTGGTGGCGGACGGGGGCGGTGCGTATCTGCTGCCGAGGCTGGTCGGCCCGCAGCGCGCGAAGGAGCTGATGTTCCTCGGCGACGCGCTGCCGGCGGCCGACGCGGAACGCATGGGTCTGGTCAACCGGGTCGTCCCCGACGCCGACCTCCCCAGGACCGCCCGCGCCTGGGCCGAACGCCTCGCCCAGGGACCCACCCGCGCCCTCGCCCTCACCAAGCAACTGGTGAACGCCTCCCTCGACAGCGACCGCGCGACCGCCTTCGCGGCGGAGGCGGCCGCGCAGGAGATCAACATGACGACGCACGACGCGAACGAGGGCGTGGCGGCGTTCGTGGAACGGCGGCCACCGGAGTTCCTGGGGCGGTAGCCGCGGCCGGCGGCCGCGCGCGCCGGGCATGACGCACGCGTCCCGGCCGGTAGCGGCGTGGCCGGTCGCCGACGTCCCGCCCCTTCCTATCTGACGAAACGTCAGTTTCAATGGGGGATGTGATGGGACACGCAGGGATGGCCGCCACCGCCGTCCGGTACCTCAGGTCCGTCGGCGCCGGCACTGCGGCCCCGACGGCTCCGCCGTACCCCTCCGAGGAACGGGCGCACCGGCCGCGCCCCGGGCTGCGGGCCGTCCGGGACGACGAGCGGGCTCCGCTCGACCCGGTGGAGTTCCGCTCGGTGCTCGGCCACTTCGCGAGCGGAGTCACGGTCGTCACCGCGCACGACGAGGACGGGCCGGCCGGCTTCGCCTGCCAGTCGTTCGCGTCCCTGTCGCTCGCCCCGCCGCTGGTCGTCTTCATGGTCGCGCGCACCTCCGCGACCTGGCCGCGCATCGCCCGGGCCGGCGCCTTCTGCGTGAACGTCCTGGGCGCCGACCAGAGCGAGTTGTGCCTGGGCTTCGCGGTGAGCGGCGGCGACAAGTTCGCCGGCGTGCCGTACGGCCCGGCGCCGGCGACCGGGTCCCCCCGGCTGGACGGCGTATCGGCCTGGATCGACTGCCGGATCCACGCCGTGCACACCGGCGGCGACCACCTCATCGTCGTCGGCCGGGTGGAGGCGCTCGGCGCGGAGGCCGACGACTGCGCACCCCTGCTCTTCCACCGGGGCAGGTTCGGCCGGCTCGACGGCTGACGCGGCCGCGGCGGCCCGTCAGGCCTGCAGCGGGCCCGGCGTCCGGCCGCGGCGGATGACGAGGGCCCCCTGACACCGGCGCCGGCCCGTGTGCTCACCCACGCCCGGCCGGGAGTTCACCCGCCGGTTCCGCGAGGAGGTCGGGATGAGCCCCGGGCAGTGGCTCACCCTGCGGCGGATCGAACGCGCGCGTCACCTCCTCGAATCCACGGACCTCTCGGTGGACCAGGTCACGCCGGGCGCCGGCCGCGGTACGGCGACGTCGCTGCGGCAGCACCTCCAGGCAGCGCCGGGCGCCTCCCCCCTCGGTCCACCGCCGCACGTTCGCCACCCCGCGTGCGTGAGACGTGGGAACGCCTGAGCACGGGGACCCGCGCACGGGGAGGGTCCGGGCTCGCGGGGAGGCAGCGCGGGAAGGCCTCCGGACTCGCGGGGCGCCGGTGCTCGGGAACGGACGTTCAGAAGGTGAGGACCGCGCGGGCCACCCGGCCCGCCTCCGCGTCGGCGGCCGCGCGCGCGAAGTCCTCGACGGGATAGGTGCGGGTCACCAGTTCGTCGAGCAGGAGCCGCCCCTGCCGGTACAGCGACGCGTAGAGCGCGATGTCCCGCTGCGGACGGGACGAGCCGTAGCGGCAGCCGAGGATGGACTTGTCGAGGTACATCGACGAGACGAGGAACGACGCCTCGGCGTCCGCCGGGGGCACACCGAGGAGCACGGCCTGCCCGTGGCGGTCGAGCAGGTCGACGGCCTGGCGGACGAGTGCGGTCCTGCCGACGCATTCGAAGACGTGGTCGGCGCCCCTCGGGAGGATGCCGCGGACCTCGTCGGCCGAGGCCACGAAGTGGGTCGCGCCGAACTGCCGGGCCATCGGCCCCTTCGCCGGGTTGATGTCGACGGCGACGATCGTGAGAGCGCCGGCGATGCGGGCCGCCTGGAGGACGTTGAGGCCGATGCCGCCGGTCCCGATGACCACGACGGTGTCCCCGCGGTCCACCCTGGCGCGGTTGAGCACGGCGCCGACGCCGGTCAGCACACCGCAGCCGATCAGGGCGGCGGAGGTCAACGGCACCTCGGCGGGGATCCGCACCGCCTGCACCGCCCTGACGACGGTCCGCTCGGCGAACGCGGAGTTGGAGGCGAACTGGAAGAGCGGTTCACCGCCGCGGGAGAACGGACGGCCCGGACGGCCCATGGCGCTGCGGCACATGGTGGGCCGGCCCCGGTCGCAGTCGGCGCAGGCGCCGCAGTTGGCGAGGGTGGACAGGGCCACCTGGTCTCCGGGCCCGACATGGGTCACCCCCGGGCCGACCGCCTCGACGACGCCCGCTCCCTCATGGCCGAGGACCACCGGCACCGGGAAGGGAATGGTGCCGTCCACCACCGACAGATCGCTGTGGCACAGCCCTGCCGCGGCGACCGCCACCAGCACCTCCCCCGGCCCGGGGTCGCGGACCTCCAGGTCGTCTACCACCCGGGGCTCCTTGCCGTCGAAGACGACACCTCTCATCGCGCGCTCACCTGCGCTCCCTCGGTAGGCCGAGCACCCGCTCGGCGATGATGTCCCGCTGGATCTCGTCGGAGCCGCCGTAGATCGTGTCGGCCCTGCTGAACAGGAACAGCCGCTGCGCCGCGTCGAGTTCGTACGGCCGGTCGGGCGACCAGTCCTCCGGACCGGTGGCCGCCGCGGCGCCCCGGACGAGGACGGCGAGTTCGCCGAGCCGCCGGTGCCAGCCGCCCCAGAGGAGTTTGGCGACGCTGGGCGCACCCGGGTCGTCCGTACGGCCCAGGGTGCACAGCGCGTTCCAGCGCATGGTGCTCAGTTCGGCCCACTGGCGTACCAGCCGGTCGCGGATCACCGGGTCCCGGGCGGCGCCCGTCGTGACGGCGTCCCGCACCACCGTGCGCAGTTCCTCGGCGAATCCGATCTGCTGGACCAGGGTGGACACCCCGCGTTCCAGTGCGAGCAGGCCCATGGCGACCTGCCAGCCGTTGCCCTCGCCGCCGACGACGTCGACCGCCTCGGCGCCGTCGAAGAACACCTCGTTGAACTCCGCGTCGCCGGTCATCTGGCGGATGGGCCGTACGTCGATCCTGCCGGGCTGGTCCATGGGGACCAGCAGGAACGACAGGCCGGTGTGCCGTCGCGAGCCGGGCTCGGTCCGGGCGAGGACGAAGCACCAGTCGGCGACCCGGGCGAGGGAGGTCCAGATCTTCTGTCCGGTGACGCGGTACCGGGTGCCGTCCCGCACGGCGGCGGTACGGACGGACGCCAGGTCGGAGCCGGCCCCGGGCTCCGAGTAGCCCTGGCACCACAGCTCCTCGCCCCGTGCGACGGGCGGCAGATGGCGGCGGCACTGGGCCTCGGTGCCGTAGGCGAGGAGGGTGGGGGCGAGGAGGTTCTCGCCGATGTGGCCGATCCGGGCGGGGGCGCCGGCCCGGGCGTACTCCTCCGCCCAGACGACCTGTTGGGTGAGGCTCGCCCGGCGGTTGCCGTAAACGCCCCGCTCCGTGCCGTACGGGCCACCGGCCGTGTCCCGGTCACCGGCCGCGTCGTGACCGGCCCCTCCCCGACCAGCCTTGTCCTGAACGCGCGCCGCCCGCCGGCTGCCGGCTTCGTCCTGACCGCCCGCCGCCTGCCGTCCGCCCGCCCCGCCCTGGCCGCCCGCCGTCTCCCAGCCGAGCCCGATCCAGCCGTCCGCGCCGAGTTCGCGCTCCCAGGCGCGGCTGTCCCGGGCGGCGTCCCCGGCGAGGTGCGCGGTGAGCCAGGCACGGGCCTCGGCGCGGAAGGCCTCGTCCTCCGGTCCGAACGCGAAGTCCACGGCGGCCGCCTAGGCGTTGGGGCGCCGGCCTGCGGCCGCCGCCCTGGCCATCTCGTCGAGCTGCGTCAGCAGCGGCATGGGATCGGTGCCGACCGTGCCCGGCAGGAAGTCGGCGATCTTCTCCGGGGTCCAGGCGCCGTCGGCGTAGGCCGCGCGCAGCTCCCTGGGCTGGGCCCAGACCGCGATCTTGGGGCCGGCGATCGTATAGACCTGGCCGGTGACGTTCTGGGCCTTCGCCCGGTCGGAGAGCAGATAGACGACGAGCGCGGCCACGTCCTCCGGCTCGCCGATCTCCTTGAGCTCCATGGGGACGTTCGCGGACATACGGGTACGGGCCACCGGCGCGACCGCGTTGGCGGTGACGCCGTATTTGTGCAGGCCGAGGGCCGCGCTGCGGACCAGCGAGATGATCCCGCCCTTCGCAGCGGAGTAGTTGGCCTGGGCGACGGAGCCCTGGTGGTTGCCGCTGGTGAATCCGACCAGCGTGCCGCAGCCCTGCTTCCGCATGACGGCGGAGGCGGCGCGGAAGACCGTGAACGTGCCCTTCAGATGGGTGGCGACAACGGGGTCCCACTCCTCCTCGGACATGTTGAACAGCATGCGCTCGCGCAGGATGCCGGCCGTGCAGACCACCCCGTCGACCCGTCCGAAGCGGGTCAGGGCGGTGTCCACGACGCGCTGCCCGCCGGCCATGGTGGAGATGTCGTCGGCGACCGCGACGGCCTCGCCACCCGCGGCGGCGATCTCCTCCACGACGGAGGCGGCGACCTCGGAGGCCGGTTCGGAGCCCGCGATCGAGACGCCGTAGTCGTTGACGACCACTTTCGCGCCCTCGGTGGCGCACGCGAGGGCGACGGCCCGGCCGATACCGCGTCCGGCGCCGGTGACGGCGACGACCTTGCCTGCCAAGAAGTTCCCCACGTTCCGACCCCTCCCGCAGTTTCTGACGGACCGTTAGATTTTATGGCCCGTCGGGAGCAAGAGCACAAGACCCGCAGCATCCGCGGCCTCGAAGCCCCGCCCCCAGGGACCCGCCGCGGAAGGGACACACGGCGCCGGGCCGCACCAACCGACGACAGCACCCACAGCACCGGACCAGGAGGGCCCATGGCACTGCCCGCCGAGTTCCATGAGATCGCCAAGCGCGTCAACAACTGGGGCCGCTGGGGCCCCGACGACGAGATCGGCACCCTGAACCTGATCAGCGGCGCGGTGGTGCGCGAGGCCGCCGCGACGGTACGGAGCGGCCGTCGCGTTCCGCTGGCGCTGCCGCTGCACCAGGACGGCGTGCAGACGGGGGTGATCCCGGGCCGGGTGAACCCGCTGCACGCCATGGTGCAGATCAACCAGGAGCTGTTCGGCCCGGGAACCGTCGCCACCAGCGACGACATCGTCACCATGGGCCTCCAGGCCGGGACGCACTGGGACGCGCTGCCCCATGTCTCCCACTCCGGGAGGATCTACAACGGACGCCCCGCGGACACCGTGACCGCCCACACCCGTGCCCGCTACAGCGGTATCGACAAGGTGCGCCACCTCGTCTCGCGCGGGGTGCTCCTGGACGTCGCCCGCGCGAAGGGCCTGGACCGCCTGCCGGGTGACCACGCGGTCACCCCCGAGGATCTGGAAGCGGCCGAGGAGATTGCCGGGGTCCGGGTCCGCGCGGGGGACGTCGTGCTCGTACGCACCGGGCAGATGCGCGTCTATCTGGCGGGCGACAAGCACGGCTACGCCTACCCGTCACCCGGCTTCTCGGTCCGTACACCGGAGTGGTTCCACGCCAGGGACGTGGCCGCGGTCGCCAACGACACGCTGACCTTCGAGATCTTCCCGCCGGAGCTGGAGAACCTGTGGCTTCCCGTACACGCCCTGGACCTCGTGGAGATGGGGATGCTCCAAGGCCAGAACTGGAATCTGGAGGAACTCTCCGAGGCCTGTGCCGAGGAGGGGCGGTACGCGTTCCTGCTCTCGGCGATGCCCGAGCCGTTCGTGGGCGGCACCGGCACTCCGGTCGCCCCGGTGGCCGTGCTGTAGGCACCCGCCCGCATGGGCCACCAGCCCGTAACGCGTCACCGGACGGGCCGCGCCCGGGAATTGCGGATCCGGCCTCGCCCCGGGGAACCGAACCCACCGGGTGGCGGAACGCCCTGCGCGCCCCGAGCACGGCACGGCGACCGCCACCCGGTTCCGGCGCGGGGCCGCTCCCCGGGCCCGCCGGCACCGGACCACGACCCGTACTCGCCGGGGCACCGGTCCCCGACGTCCCCTCGCAACGAATCGCTCGTTCAAGGGTGATCAGTCCCGTACACCCCGTCAACAGCAGGTCGGAGCTTTGCCCTTTATCGATGATTTGTGACGGCGCAGGAGGGTCCGTAAGCCCCGGGCTCATACGCTCCCGGCGCATACGTACACGCCGTGGCCGCGGGTGCGCCCCGGTCGACCTCGCACCAGATGCGCTTGCCCGCCCCTTCGGGCAGCCAGCCCCAGCGGTCCGCGAGACCGTCGACCAGCTCCAGACCGCGCCCGTTGGTGTCGTCCCCCTGTGCGTGCCGCGGCCGCGGGGGGCAGGAGCTGGAGTCGCTCACCTCGACCCGGACCGAACCCGCGGACTTCCCGGCGCACATCCGCAGTACCGCGGGGCAGCCGGTGTGCACGACCGCGTTGGTCACCAGTTCGGAGATCAGCAGGATGAGCGTTTCAGCGAGTGGTTCGTCGAGCCCTATGCCCGACACGACGAGACGCGATCTCGCCCACCTCCGGGCCCGGCCCACCTCCGCGGGGTCCGGCCCTACCTCCAACTGAACCTGAAGCACCTGCACCGCTCACACCATCCGAACCGGCGGACACTTCGCCTCGCGCACCGACAGGGTCACGGAACGTGATTCCCCTGCGAGACAGCATGGTTGACGTACAGTCACCGCAACAAGCGCTTCAGGCATATTCCAGCGCGAAGGAGTACCCGTGGTGCATACTGTGCGACGCGCGCCACGAGCGGTCGAACTGGAGCGCTGAGAAGGAAACCGGGTGCGGTTGCGTGCGGTCCGCGCCGCGCATACGGGCCGCCCCGGGGCCACCTCGGGGCCGGCTCCAGGACGCTCGCGCCTCAGAACGACTCGCACGCCAGGGAGAGTACCGGAGCGAGGCCCCGACTCCAGCCCGTGACGGGTCACGCATAGGACACAACTCCGTGCCCACGTTCGGTGACCGTTTCACCACAGGTCCCGGGCCAGTTCCTCCTCCAGGTCGGCGGCCGTCCGCCAGGAGCGCGCCTGGAGCCATGCCCGTTTCAGGTGCAGGTGCACATCGGACTCCCAGGTGAAACCCGTTCCGCCGTGCACCTGGAGGCAGTCCCCGGCGTTCCGCACCGCCGCATCGTCCGCCAGCAGCTTCGCAGCCGCGATCCCGGCGGCAGCCGCGCCGTCCACCGCCGCCGCGTACACGGCGGCCCGCGCGGTCCCGGTGCGCACCAGCATGCCCGCGCAGAGATGCTTGACCGCCTGGAACGAGCCGATGGGCCGCCTGAACTGCTCGCGCTGCCGGGCGTACGTGACGGCGGCCTGGAGGCTCGCCTCGGCGCTGCCGAGCTGCTGGGCGGCGGTGAGCAGCACGGCCTCCCGTGGGGCGTGGAAAGCCGTTCCTGCGGCGGGGAGCCGGTGGAGCGGAGTGAGGGGGTCGACGGACCGCACCGGCTCGGCTCCGGCCCGCAGCGGACCGGCCTCCACGGCGCGGATCGTGTCGCCGGTGGCGACGGCCCCCTCGCCCACGGGGTCCCCCCGCACGTGGTCTCCTTCCACGGGCCCCGCGCCCACGGGCTCAGCGCCCACAGCGCCCGTGCCCACGGGGTCGGCGCCCACGGGTCCCGCGCCCACGGGGTCCCCACCCACAGCGCCCGTGCCCACAGGGTCCACGCCCATGGGCCCCGCGCCCCCGGGCCCCGCGCCCATAGGGTCTGCGCCCACAGGGTTCCCGCCCACAGACCCCGTGGTGAGCACGGCGTCGGCGTCCGCCAGGTGGGGCACCAGGACACCGTCGATCCGCGCGGTGACCACGCTCTCCCCTTCGGCCGCGCCCTTCACCGCGCCGGCCGCCAGATGCGTGGCGACGAGCGGCCCCGGCAGCAGGACACGGCCGGCCTCCTCGAAGACGATGACGGCCTCCGGGAGGCCCAGGCCCGCGCCTCCCTCCTCCTCCGGCAGCCGCAGCGAGAAGAACCCCGCGGCGCCCAGCTCCCGCCACAGCGCGCGGTCGAGTGCGCCTTCCCTGTCGGCCGCCTCCCGCAGCGCCGCCTTGCCGAAGCGCCCCTCCAACAGGTCCCGTACCCCTGCCCGCAGGGCCCGCCGGTCGTCGTCCATCCGGAAGTCCACGCCGGTCACCGCCCCTTCGGCAGGCCGAGGATGCGCTCGGCGACGATGTTCCGCTGGATCTGCGAGGTGCCGGCGGCGATCGTGTACGAAAGGGAGGACAGCCGGTGCTGCGTCCAGTCCTCCGACAGGTCCAGGGAGTCGGGACCCAGCACCTCGGCCGCCATGTCGTACAGATCCTGGCGGGCGTGCGAGTAGCGCAGCTTGAGGACGGACCCGCCGGTGCCCGGCACTCCGCCGGTGCGGGTGGCCTCCGCCGCGTTCCGTTCGGTGAGCCGCCACAAGGCGGTGAACTCGGCGTGGAGCCTTCCGAGGCGGCGGCGCAGCACGGGGTCGTCCCAGCGGCCGCTCTCCCGGGCGGTACGGGCCAGTTCGCGCAGGGTGCGGCGGCACGCGACGATCTCGCCGGCGAAGGCGGTGCCGCGTTCGAAGGAGAGCGTGACCATGGTGACGCGCCAGCCGTCGTTCTCGTCGCCGACCCGGTTGGCGACCGGTATGCGCACCTCGTCGAGGAACACCTCGGCGAACTCGGCGGTGCCCACGAGGGTGCGCTGTGGCCGGACGGTGATGCCGGGGGCGTCCATGGGCATGGCGAGCCAGCTGATGCCCTGGTGCTTCGGTGCGTCGGGGTCGGTGCGCACGAGCAGTTCGCACCAGTCGGCGACCTCCGCGTGGGAGGTCCAGACCTTGGAACCGGTGACGACGTAGTGGTCGCCGTCGCGTACCGCGCGGGTGCGCAGGGAGGCGAGGTCGGAGCCCGCGCCGGGTTCGCTGAAGCCCTGGCACCAGACCTCGTCGCCGCGCAGGATCGGCGGCAGCCAGCGGGCGCGCTGCTCCTCGGTGCCCTCGGCGGCGATGGTCGGCCCCGCGTGCAGCAGTCCGACGAAGTTGGCTCCCACGTAGGGGGCCCCGGCCAGCTCGGTCTCCTCCAGGAAGACGAGGTGCCGGCTCGGGGAGGCGTCCCAGTGCAGCGTGCCGTATCCGGCCTCGTACAGGGTCCGCTGCCAGCCGGTGTCGTAGGCGCGGCGGGCGGGCCAGTCGAGCGGATCGGGTCTCGGCGGGAGGCTGGGCAGGGTGCGCGCCAGCCACCGGCGCAGCCCGGCCCGGAACTCCTCGTCCCCTTCCTCGTACGGCGTTCCCTCCGGTTCCTCGTACGGCGCTCCCTCCGATGGCCGCCGCATCAGTCGAGGTCCAGGTCCAGCATCCGGATGGCGTTGCCGCGCATCAGCTTGTGGATCGTCTCGTCGTCGAGGCCCCGGACGTGGTCGAGGGCGACTTCCCTGGTGTGCGGGAAGGTCGAGTCGACGTGCGGGTAGTCGGTCTCGAAGGTGGCGTTGTCGCGTCCCACGACGTCCAGGGAGGCGATGCCGTGCTTGTCGCGGAAGAAGCAGCAGAAGATCTGCCGGTAGTAGTAGGCGGAGGGGGGTTCGGGGATCAGGTCGCGGACCCCGCCCCAGGCCCGGTGCTCCCGCCACACGTCGTCGGCGCGTTCCAGCGCGTAGGGGATCCAGCCCATCTGGCCCTCGCTGTAGGCGAGCTTCAGCAGGGGGAACCGCACCAGGACGCCGCTGAAGAGGAAGTCCATCATCGAGGCCATGGCGTTGTTGAAGCTGAGCGAGGCCTGGACGGCGGGCGGGGCGTCCGGTGACGCGGCCGGCATCTGCGACGACGAGCCGATGTGCATGTTGACGACCGTCCCGGTCTCCTCGCAGACCGCGAAGAAGGGGTCCCAGTAGCCGGAGTGGATCGACGGCAGCCCGAGGTGGGTGGGGATCTCGGAGAAGGTGACGGCCTTCACCCCGCGCGCGGCGTTGCGCCGGATCTCGGCGACGGCCAGGCCGATGTCCCAGAGCGGGATGATGCACAGCGGGATGAGGCGGCCGCCGCTGTCGCCGCACCACTCCTCGACCATCCAGTCGTTGTAGGCGCGGACGCAGGCGAGGGCGATCTCCTTGTCCTTGGCCTCGGCGAAGGTCTGGCCGCAGAAGCGCGGGAAAGTGGGGAAGCACAGGGACGCCTCGACGTGGTTGAGGTCCATGTCCTTGAGGCGTTCCACGGGGTCCCAGCAGCCGCGGCGCATCTCGGCGCGGGTGATGCCCTCCAGGGTCATCTGGTCGCGGTCGAAGCCGACGGCAGCGATGTTCCGCTTGTACGGGAACTGGAGGTCCTCGTAGATCCACCAGTCCGCGGGTGGCCCGTCGGGGTCCATGGTGATCCGGTACCTGCCGCCGACGTAGGCGAGCTCCCCGATGCCGGCGGTGAGCGGCTGCGGCCCCCGGTCCCGGTACTTCGCGGGCAGCCAGGTCGCGAAGAGGTGCGCGGGCTCGATCACGTGGTCGTCGACGCTGACGATCCGAGGCAGCTCCGGCATGACCCCTCCTGGTTCTCCGGCGTGGCCCGTCCGTTCTCCGGCGTGGCCGACTGTCCGTTTCCAATGATCTGATGCCCCGTCAGATTCCAGGCTAGCCGCACCCCCCTGGACCGACAAGGAGGTCGGGCCTACCCTCGGCGATGCATCTGACTAACCGTCAGCTAGAAGGGGGTACGGGCATGACCGACACCGCCGCCGACCTGGGAGCGTCCCGCACGCTGTGGGAGCTCGTCGACCGCCGCGCCGCACTCACCCCGGACGTGCCCGCACTCCTCCAGGACGACCGGGTGGTCACCTTCGGCGAGCTGCGCGACCGCGCCGAGCGGGTCGCGGCCGGCCTGTACGAACAGGGCGTACGGCCCGGCGGCGTGGTGGCCTGGCAGCTGCCCACCCGTATCGAGACCGTCCTGCTGTCCCTCGCCCTGGCCCGGCTCGGCGCCGTCCAGTCCCCCGTCATCCCGTTCCACCGCGACCGCGAGACCGGGTTCGCCCTGCGCGAGTCCAAGGCCTCGCTGTTCGTGCTGCCCGGCACCTGGCGCGGCTTCGACCACACGGCCATGGCCCGCCGGCTCGGCGCGCCCCGGATCCTGGAGGCCTACGACGTACTGCCCGACGCCCGCCCGGACGTCCTGCCGCCGCCACCCGGCTCCGGCACCGACGTGCGCTGGATCTACTGGACCTCCGGCACGACCTCCGACCCCAAGGGCGTGCTGCACACCGACCGCAGCCTGATCGCCGGCGGCTCGTGCCTCGCCCGGGCCCTGGAACCCACCGCCGCCGACGTGGGCTCCATCGCGTTCCCCTACGCCCACATCGGAGGCCCGGACTACCTGGTCATGCTGCTGCTCCACGGCTTCCCGGCGGTCCTCTTCGAGCAGTTCGCGCTGCCCGGCGCACTCGACGGCTACCGCAGGCACGGCGTGACCGTCGCGGGCGGCTCGACCGCCTTCTACGCGATGTTCCTGGCCGAACAGCGCAAGCAGCCCGGGCGGCCGCTCATCCCGACGCTCCGCCTGCTCGCGGGCGGGGGTGCGCCCAAACCACCCGAGCTGTACCACGCCGTCGTCCGCGAGATGGGCTGCGTGCTGGCCCACGGCTACGGGATGACGGAAGTCCCGATGATCACCATGGGAACGCCGCACGACACCGCCGAACAGCTGGCCACCACCGAGGGCCGCCCGCCCGAGGACATGGAGATACGCATAGCCGCGGACGGCGAGGTACGTCTGCGCGGCGAGGCGGTCTGCCGCGGCTACCTGGACCCGGCGCAGACCGCCGAGGCGTTCGACGAGGACGGCTTCTTCCGCACCGGCGACCTGGGCAGGCTCACCGGATCGGGACATCTCGTCCTCACAGGTCGCCTCAAGGACGTCATCATCCGCAAGGGGGAGAACATCTCCGCCAAGGAGATCGAGGACCTGCTGCACGGACACCCGGACGTCGGCGACGCCGCGGTCGTCGGACTCCCGGACGACGTACGCGGCGAGCGGGTGTGCGTGGTCGTCGAACAACCCGAGGGAGCCTCACCGTTGACACTGGAGGACGTCGTCGCCCATCTGCGCGGGAAAGGGCTGTCCGTGCACAAGCTGCCGGAGCAGCTGGAGGTCGTGGACGCCCTTCCCCGCAACGACACCCTCCGCAAGGTGCTCAAGTACAAGCTGCGCGAACGGTTCGGCCGGTAGGTACGGGGGAACCCGTAGGGGCAAGTGATCCCGTAGGTACGGGAGATCCCGTGGCTGGGGAGAACCCGTAGGCGCGGGAGAACCCGTAGCCGCGGAAGAACCCTCGGGTATCGGAGCTCAGGAGTCGGGCTCGGACGTCACGTAGTACGCGGCGAAGGCGGTCAGTGCCTCGTCCTCCGTGACCCGGCCGTCCCCGTCCGCGTCGAGGGCGTACGCGACCCGCGTCGCCATGGCGGACTCCACGCCCAGTGCCCCCAGTACCCGCTCCACGTTGTCCCTGGCGACCCCCTCCGCACCACCGTCGGCAACCGCGATCACGGCGTGCAGGAACGGCCGGGCGATCTCCACGAAACGCCCGGGGTGGTCGCGCAGCCGCTTCACCGCGCCGGAAACGAACTCGTCGCGGGTGACCCGCTGGTCGCCGTCCACGTCGGCGATGCCCGCCATGCCCTGCCAGAAGGCCTCGGCCCCCGAGTAGAGCGCCTGTCCCTTGTCCGACCGGGCGGTCACCCCGAACTCGCCCAGTACGGCGGCCGCCGCGGCGTTGAAGTCCTGGCGGTCGATCCAGCCGTTGCCGTCCTGGTCGAAGGTGGCGAAGCGGCGGGAGATCCGCCGTTCGTACTCTGCGCTGTCCATGTGCGGACTGTACGACGTCCGGCACCCCTTCGGGGAGTACTTCGTTCCGGCACCCGAAGCACGGGGGCGCAAGTGCCGCGGTCAGGGCCGGCCCGGGGCCGAGCCCTGCCGTGCTCAGGCGCCGAGCGGCGCCGCGGCCTCCTCCCCGCCCGGCGCCGCCGGGGCGTCCCGGCGGATGTCGAAGAGCCGCAGCACGCCCAGCGCCCGCAGCACCCGGTCGACGTGCGCCCCTTCCGGCGCGCCCTCGGGCGGCAGCACCAGCCGCAGCCTGCCCCCGCACGAGCGCAGCAGCCGCCGGGCCGCGACCAGCATCCCGACACCGCTGGAGTCGCAGAACACCACCCCGGTCAGGTCCAGGACGAGGTCGCGGCGGCCCGTCGCGACCAGGTCGTGCACCCTGCGGCGCACCGAAGGCGCGGTGGCCAGGTCCAGTTCGCCGACGAGCCGCAACACGCTCCATCCCGCGTGCCCGGCACCCTCCACCACGTTCAGCGCCACAGGACCGGCCCTCCCTCGAAGCTCTGGACGGGCGGTTGCCCAGTCCCGGCCGGACGAAACCCCCTACCATCCCGGCCCGCCGCGCGGGCATTACTTGCCGGAAACTTAGGTGCCGCGACGGAGGTGCGGACTACATTCGAGGGGACGGACCGGTACGAGGTGGCACGGGTGGGCAGGTTGGGGGCCGCATGGTGAAGGAAGCACCGCCCCGCTGGGACCGCAGGATGCAGCAGCGGCTCGCACGCGGCGAGGCCGCCGCGCTCGGCGAGATGTACGACCGCTTCGCCTCGCTCGTGCACAGTCTCGCCCACCGCGTCCTCGACGACGACGACCTGGCCGACCAGGTCACCCGCGAAGTCTTCGGCTACGTCTGGGAGAACCCCGACGCCTACGACCCGAAGAAGGGCTCCATGCGCGCCTGGGTGGCCCGGCTCACCCAGCTGCAGGCCGTGCACCGGCTGCGGCAGGCGGAGGCCGCCGCCTCCGCCGAGCACGGCGGGGAGGGCGCGGAGGACGTGGAACAGAAAGTGCGGCGGGCCTCGGTGGCCGCCCGCGCCGACTACATCGTCACCTCCATGCCCGCCCCCCTGCGGCAGGCCCTGGAGCTGGCCTACTTCCAGCGCCGCGACTACCGGCAGACCGCCGCCGACCTGGGCGTCACCGAGGACGAGGCGCGCCGGCGGCTGCGGCTGGGGCTCCAGTTGCTGTCCACGGCCACCACACGGGTCGGCGACGGACCGTCCGGATACGGGCGTTCGCTGTGAACGGCCCCCTGGACCACGGCCGGGACGGCCCCGACGACGAGGGCCGTGACCGCCCCGCCGCGGACCGGTCGCCCCGCATACCCGCCCCGCGGCCGGCCGCGGACGACCTCCCGGACGGAACGCCCGTGCCCACGACCGAACCCGTACCCGCGGCCGAGCCGGACCCCGAGGGGAAGTGCGGCCCCGACGGCCGGCCCCGCCTCCGCATCGCGCCCCCGGTGGAGCCCGGCCGGGACCGGGCGCACGAAGCGCCGTCGCACGGCGTGCTGAAGTCGTTGCTCGGCGCCTGGGCCCTGTCCGCGTGCTCCGCCGAGGAGGCCGAGGCCGTCGAGAACCACCTGACCGGGTGCGCACCGTGCGCCGACGAGGCCCTGCGGCTGCGGGACGCGGTCGGACTCCTGCACATGGAACGCAACCTCGATCTCGACCCGCTGCTGCGCTCCAGGGTGCTGGAGGGCTGCCTCGGGCGCCGTCCGGCCCGGATCCCGGTGCCCGCGTGGGCCGCACCGTACGACGCGGAGACCGCCCGGCTGGACGCGCTGCTCAACGACTTCGGCGAGTCCGAGTGGCACGCCCCGGTCAGCCTCAAGTGGTTCGACGGCGAGCGCACGGTGAGCCGGGAGACCACGGTGGCCGGGGTGATCGGCCATCTGATGACCGTCGACGGCCTCGTCGCCACGTCCCTGGGGCTCGCCGATCCGCTCGGCCGGCACGCTCCCGGCCGGACCGCCGGGCCCAGCGAGCGCACGGACGTGTACTGGTCCACCGCCGGGCAGCCGCTGACCCGGGAGGTGCGCGAGCCCTGGCGTGAGCAGAGCCACACGCTCATCCGCACGGTGTCGTTCGCCGGCCGCGGCGTGGCCGAGCTGTCCGTGTCGTACGGCGGGTCCGGGCGCGGCTCCGGGCTGAGCCTCGACGACGCCCTGCTGGAGCGCGCCTTCGAGTGCTGGATCCATGCGGGCGACATCGCGGACGCGGTGGACTATCCGTACGACCCGCCGGTGGGAGCCCACCTCAACCGCATGATCGACCTGGCCGCGCGGCTGCTGCCCGGAGTCCTGGCGGCACGCCGCCGCGCCGGGCTCGCCGGCCCGACCCGTGGGCTGGTCGCGGCCGGGTCCCCGGGCCGTTCGCTGCGGCTGGAGATCGAGGGAGCGGGCGGCGGCGACTGGTACATCGCCCTGGACTCCCCGGGTGCGGTCGGGTCGCCCGACCACCAGGTGGCGCAGGTCGCCCTCGACGGGGTCGAGTTCTCCCGCATCGTGGCGGGCCACGTCCCTCCGGAGGAGGCAGCCGTCGGCCACGACGGGGACCGCGAGGCCATCCGCGACGTGCTCTTCGCGGCGGCCTCCCTCAGCCGGCTGTGAGGCAGCCGGCTGTGAGACCACGGGCTGTGAAGGCCGCCGCCGCTCCGCACCGGTCCGCCCTCGACGGACCGGGCCCGGGAGCGGACGGCTCCCGGGCGGATCGTGACTAGGCGAAGACGACCGTGCGGCGGCCGTTGAGCAGGATGCGGTGTTCCGCGTGCCACTTGACGGCGCGGGCCAGGGCCTGGCACTCCACGTCACGGCCGATCGCGACGAGCTGCTCCGGGGTGACCTCGTGGCCGACGCGCTCGACCTCCTGCTCGATGATCGGGCCCTCGTCGAGGTCCGCGGTCACGTAGTGCGCGGTCGCGCCGATCAGCTTCACACCCCGCTGGTGCGCCTGGTGGTACGGCTTGGCGCCCTTGAAGCTCGGCAGGAAGGAGTGGTGGATGTTGATGACCCGGCCGGCGAGCTGCTTGCACAGGTCGTCGGAGAGCACCTGCATGTAGCGGGCGAGGACGACCAGATCGACGTTCTCCTCGCGGACCAGCTCCAGCAGCCGCGCCTCGGCGTCCGCCTTGGTGTCGCGGGTGACCGGAATGTGGTGGAACGGGATACCGTACGAGCCGACGAGCTCGGCGAAGTCCGTGTGGTTGGAGACGACGGCGGCGATCTCGACCGGCAGGGCGCCGATCCGGGCGCGGAAGAGCAGGTCGTTGAGGCAGTGACCGAACTTGCTCACCAGCAGGACGATCCGCATGCGCTCCTCGGCGCGGTGGATCTGCCAGTCCATGGCGTACGAGTCGCCGACCGCGGCGAAGCTGGCGCGCAGTTTCTCCACGGAAACGGGCGCCTCGGCGGAGAAGTGGACCCGCATGAAGAAGAGACCGGTCTCACGGTCGCCGAACTGCTGGCTGTCCACGATGTTGCAGCCGGTGATGAAGAGGTAGCTCGACACGGCGTGCACGATGCCCTGTCTGTCCGGGCAGGACAGGGTCAGGACGTACTCATCGGTGATGGCGGGCTGCGTCGAGGTCATCCCCGTAGCGTGCCACACCCCCGGGGTCGGCTGCTCAGGCCGTCCGCGTGATGATCCGGAGGACGTCCAGGGAGCGCGGAGGGGCGTCCGGGTCCTCGCCGTCGTTGGTGGCGAGAACCACATGGGCGTCACGGGCCGCCCGGACCGCCTCCGGCCAGCCCTGGTGCTCCATGTACGCCGTCACCGGGGCGTCCGCCCCGACCTGGTGCATGATCCTCAGCACGCGCAGGACGGCGACGTCGACCAGCGCGGCCTCGTTCACATCCCGGAAGATCGTCCCGACGTACTTCTCGGCGGACCAGTTGTCCAGCCAGGTGTCCTCGACCAGCCGGTACACGGCGTCGGTGACGTCCCCGTACCCCTCGCTCGGGGTCAGCCAGCACTCCTGCTGGAACACGGGATCGGAAAGCATGTGCAGCGCCGAGCGCACGTTCGCACGCCAGCGCCACCACGGCATGTCGTTCAGCGGCATGCCGCCCATGGTGGAGGAGCGACTGCCGCGACGGGAAGAGTTCACCGAACCTTGCACGGTTCCCGATCGTACGTTCCCGCCCATCGCGGACGAGACGGCCCCCGTAATTCACCTCGATGTCACCTTGCGTTGAGCGAACCTCGCTGCTGCGTTACCCATGAGGCGGAAGTGTGCAGGGCCATGACCGGTAGGCATTCTTCCCCGAATCGGCCTCTGACCACTGTGACGGCGCTGGCCGTCTGCGCTGCACTCGGGGCGCCCGTGCTCACCGGCTGCGGTGCGCTCCCCGGCGGCCCGGGGGGATCGAAGGAGCCCCTGACCGTGATGACCTGGGCACCGGAGGGCACCGGCGCCACCAACAAGCCCGGCATGCCGGCCCTCGCCAAGGCCTTCGAGAAGTGGGTCAACTCCGAGGGCGGCATCAACGGGCACGAGCTCAGAGTTCTCACCTGCAACGAGCGCAACAACCAGATGGGTGCCGCGGCCTGCGCGCGCCAAGCCGTGAAGGAGGGCGCGGCGGCCGTCGTCGGCTCGTACAGCCAGCACGGCCGGTCCTTCATGGGTCCTCTCGAGGCGGCGGGCATCCCCTTCATCGGCGGCTACGGAATCGCCGACGAGGAGTTCTCCAGCAGCATCTCCTACCCGGTGAACGGCGGTATGCCCGCGCTGCTCGCCGGCAGCGGCAAGCAGCTCGCCCGCAACTGCGAGCGAGTGGCCCTGGTCCGGCCCGACACGCTCTCCGGGGACGTCCTGCCCGAGCTCCTCAATTCCGGCCTGGAGGACGGCGAGAGCCGGCCCACCGTGGACATCAGGGCGCCCGAGGACGCCAGCGACTACTCCTCGCACGCCCGCCTGGCCCTGAAGCGGGCGGAGGCCGACACGGGTCCCGGCGAGGACGCGAGGGGCTGCGTCAGCGCGGTCCTCGGCGAGCGCACCGAGACGTTCTTCGACTCCTTCCGACGGGTCTCGTCGAAGGAGGACAGGATCGCCGTCGCCTCCGTGCTGGGCAGCGTCGACCAGTCCCTGATCAACCGCACGGGCGGGTCCGACGGGCCGTTCGAGGGCGCGTACATCACCGGCTGGTACCCGGACCCGTCCGACACCCGGTGGAAGCCGATGAACGACCTGATCCGGAAGTACGCCTTCGGCGACAACCGGATCGACCCCGCCGACGCCGGTGTGCAGACCACGTGGATCGCCTACACGGTCCTCAAGGGGGTCGTGGAATCGATCGACGAGGACGAGATCACCTCCGACGTGCTCAGCCACGCGCTCGACCAGGGCGCCGCAGCCGACACCGGCGGGCTCACCCCCCGGCTCCGCTGGCGCCTCGCCGACATGCTCGGAAGCCGTGCCTACCCCCGTATCGTCAACCCCGGTGTGACCTTCCACGTGGTACGGAACGGACGCCTCGTCTCCCAGACGAAGGAAGCGGTCGACATCAGCCAGACCCTGCAGAAGACCGGCCTGACGTGACGGCCGCCCCCGGCCGCCGGGGGCGAGGGACCGGACGCCGGTCCGGGGTGGTCGATCCGGGGCCTGGTCCGGGGCTGCTGATCCGGCGTAGCCGATCCGGGCCGCCTGATCCGGAAAGGCTCGTGTCGTCCCGGCTGCCGGGAGCGGTCAGGGCTGCGGACCGGGTGGCCCGAGAGCCAGTCACCCCGGCGTCGCTGCGGAGCCGGCGGCCGGCCGTGCGGGCAGGGGCGGGGGCCCGGACCAGGGCGTGCCGGACTGCGTCCCCGTCCGCTGCCCGGCGCGGCTCGGACCGGAAAGCCGGCCGCGGTCCGCTCTCCGGCGGCACCCGTCCGTGATCACGTCGGCGGCAGCAGCGGGACCGCAGATCACGACGTACCGGACAAGGTGAGCCGTGCCGCGGCCCGGCCCCGGCCCGTGTCGGTCAGAGGTCGGCCGCGGTCCGCTTCGTCAGGTCGTACTCGTCCGCGATCGCGTTCCACAGCACCGCGGCGGACTGCTTGGCCCGGGTGGCCTCGCCACTGGCCCTGTTGGCCTGGGCGGTGTGCGTGGTGTTGCGGGCCTTGCCGTCCTTGCAGCCCTTCTTGCCGTCGACCTGGCCGGCCCACGCCGCGTAGTGGTCGTCCGCCGACGCGGAGGCCCGCCAGGCCGTGGTGAGGTCCGCGGACAGCTTGGCGTGGTTCGGCAGCTCGTCGACCGTCAGCCCGCCCAGGCGGGTCACCAGCTCGCGCCGCTGGCGCGCGGCATCCCGCAGGTCCGAGGCCGCGCCCTCGAGGTTGTCGCACGACTTGATGTCCTGCACGGCCTTGATCACCGAGGCCCGGCTGTCGTTGCTGTCGGCGAGCAGCTTGTCCAGTTCTTCGGCCTGCCCCTTGGCCGGATCGTCGGCCTCCGTCGCCTCGGCGGACGGCGAACCGTCCGGCGCGCTGGTGGCGGCCACCGGCTGCTTCACGTCCTTGGCGGCCGGATCGTCGTCCCCGCTGCTCAGCAGCGCGCCGGTGGCGAGGCCCACCACGGCACAGCCACCGACCACCGCGGCCACCAGCACCGCAGGGGACTTCCTGCGCGGCGCGGGCTCGTACGCCGGAGGCGCGGCGGGCGCGGGCGCGCCCCGGCGGACCTGCGGGCGGGGCACCGCCGGGCCGTCGTTACGGAAGAGGCCTTCGAACTCGACCGGCGGCTGCCGGTCACCGGACGCCTCGGGCGGGCCCCCGTACGGCGCGCTGCCCTGGGGTGCGGCGGACATGTCGACGGGCGGCAGCAGCTGTGTGCTCTCCGCGCCTCCCGGCGCGGCCCCGGCCACCGGCGGCAGGAACTGGGTCGCCTCGGAGTCGGCGTGGGCCGCTGCCGGGGGAGTCGGCCGGAGGAACCGGGTGGCCTCCGCGTCGCCCTGCACGCCCGGCGCGGGACCCGCCGGGGTGGCCCGCAGGTACTGCGTTGCCGCGTCCTCGTGTGCGGGGGCCGCAGGCGTCGGCCGCAGGAACTGCGTGGCTGCGTCCTCGTGCGGGGCGGCGGGCATCGGCCGCAGGAACTGCGTCGCCGGGTCCTCGTGCACGGGAGGCACGGGGCCTGCGGGAGCAAACCGGGGGTACGGGGCGTGTTCCGGGGCCCCGGCGTACGGTCCGCCCTGCGGCGCGGCCGCCGCGGGGCCGCCGGCCGTCGGGTACGGCGTGGGCTGCGACACCGCGGGGCCGCCGTTCGGTACCTCGGGCGGCAGCGGCTGCGCACCCGTGGCGTACGGCTGCGCCGCGTCCCAGGCGCCGGGAACGCCGCCCGCCGCCGGTATGGGGCCAGGCGGGGCCGCCGGCGCGGACGCGTAGGGGTCCGCGCCGTACGGGGACGGCTGCTCGGGCGTCCGGGCACCGGTCTGCGGGCCCCACGGCGTGCCCCAGGGCGCACCTCCCGCGGGGGCGGTCCCGTCGCCCGCGGCGCCTGGGACCCAGGGGCCGCTCCCGTCCGCGGGCAGCACGACGCCCTCGCGTGCGGGCCGCGCGGAAAGCTGCGGGTCCTCGCCCTGTCCGCTCTGCGTCACCGGGACTCCTACGTGTCAACCTACGGAAACGTCGGCTCACGCTACCGGGTGACTCAGTGCCGCGGCCACGCACGTGGGGCGAGTAACAAGAACCCCTCACAAGTCGCTGATCATGGGCGTCCTTTGGCTGTGCGCCACGTCACGCCGCCACCTGGAGTTCCATCCGTGCGGTGAACTCCCGTACCGCGGGCTCGTCCGTGTACGGCTCCAGCCGGACGCGCAGGTCGTCCAGATACTCGGCGCCGCGGTCCGAGCGCAGGGTGGCCAGCAACTCGGCGGCGCGCACCCCGGTGTGGCAGGCCTCCTCGATCTCGCGCTGCTGGACCTGCGCGGTGGCCAGCAGGATCAGCCCGATCGCGCGACGCCGGGCACGGGTCGGGGGGTGGCCGGCGAGGGACTCCGTCGCGTACCGCGCGGCCGCTTCCGCCTGTCCGAGGTCGCGGTGGCAGTGGGCCAGTTCGTCGGCGAGGTAGGCCCGGTCGAAGTGGGCGATCCAGGCGGGGTCGTCGCCCGAGTCGGGTGCCGCGTCGGCGCGTTCCATGGCCGCGAGGGCGCGGCCCGCGGCCTCCTGGCAGACCCGGACGTCCCCCATGAGCGCGTGCCCGCGGGCCTCGGCGGCGTGGAACATCGCCTCCGCACGGGGGGTGACCCGGCCTCTGGCGCCTTCCTGTGCGGCGCGTGCCAGCTGGGCGATCTCACGGGGGTTGCCGAGCTGCGCGGCGAGGTGGCTCATGGACGCGGCCAGCACGTAGCCGCCGTAGCCCCGGTCGTCGGCGGCCTGGGCGAGCCGCAGGGCCTGGATGTAGTAGCGCTGGGCGAGGCCGGGCCTGCCGGTGTCGATCGCCATGTAGCCGGCGAGTTCGGTGAGCCGGGCGACGGCGGCGAAGAGCCGGCGCCCGGTGGACTCGCGGTACGAACCGGAGAGCAGGCCGGAGACGACGCTGTTGAGATAGTGGACGACGACCGGGCGGACGTGGCCGCTGCCGAAGCGGTGGTCGAGGTCGACGAGGGCGTCGGTCGTGGCCCGTACGGCGTCGACGTCGGACATGCCCACCCGGCTCCCGGCGTTCCGGGCGACCTGGACGTCGGAGCCGGTGATCAGCCAGTCGCGGCTCGGCTCGACGAGGGCCGACGCGGCCACGGTGGAACCGGAGAGGAACTCACGGCGGCCGACGTCGCTGCGCCACAGCTCGCAGACCTGCTCGATGGCGGCGGGGACGGTCGGGGAGAACTGCAGGCCCACCCCGGAGGCGAGGTTCTTGCCGTTGGCCATGCCGATCTCGTCGATGGAGACGGTCCGTCCGAGCTTCCGGCCGAGCGCCTCCGCGATGATGCCCGGTGCCCGGCCGCGGGGCTGCTGACCGCGCAGCCAGCGGGCCACGGACGTCTTGTCGTACCGCAGGTCGAGCCCGCGCTCCGCCCCGACCATGTTGACCCTCCGGGCGAGCCCGGCGTTGGAGCACGCGGCCTCCTGGATGAGCGCCTGCAGACGCTCGTTGGGCTGGCGTGCGACGAGCGGCCTTGCTGCCATGCTTACCCCCTGTGGCGATGATCGGTCGGATGGTCATTGCCCGGTGAAATGCGGTGAAATGCGGAGCGAAGGCGAAAGATCGTTTCCTTTGTGGTCATGCGTGTGGTTGCACATATGACCGCCCGCATGGTTACCCCCCTTCGAGGCGCACCTGCCCACGCGCCCCTCCTGGTGCACCCGTGCGCCCCGCGTGCAGGATCGTTGCTCCGTTTCCGGCGCGTCGTAGCCCCGTAACCCGGTGTCGGGGCGGTAGTTGAGCTGGATGTGGAAGAGACCATCGGAGTGACGGAGCCGGCACGGATCCCCCAGCAGCGCGGCGACCAGCTGCTCGACTGCGCCGTGCGGTATGCGGAAGAGCGGCACTGGGACCTGTTCCCCGGCACCTGGCTGGAGGCGGAGAACGGCACCGAACGGTGCTCCTGCGGAGAACCCGCCTGCCCCCTGCCCGGTGCGCACCCGGCCCGCCCGGACTGGGCGGTCCAGGCCACCGGCAGCGCGACCGTCGCCCGCCGGATGTGGTCCGAGCAGCCACGGGCGTCGATCCTGCTGCCGACCGGCCGGACCTTCGACGCGATCGACGTCCCCGAGGCCGCCGGCTTCCTGGCACTTGCCCGTATGGAACGGATGGGCCTCCGGCTCGGCCCGGTCACCTGCACCCCGAACCGCCGCACGCTGTTCTTCGTGCTGCCCGGCGCGGCCGACAAGGTGCCCGAACTGGTCCGCGGCCTGGGCTGGTCGCCGTCCGCCATCGACCTCGTCGCCCGCGGCGAGGGCGACTTCGTCGCCGCGCCCCCGACCCGTGTCGGCGGCCGGGGCGCGGTCCAGTGGGCGCGCCGCCCCACGCACGCCAACCGCTGGCTCCCGGACGCCGAGGAACTGATCAGCCCGCTCGCCTATGCGTGCGGGAGGGAAGCAGCGTCGGCCAGAACGCGCCCATAGGGTGTCTCCCGAGAATGGGACCCATCCGAAAGGCAGACCGTCATGCCGGACCAGGCAGTGGGGGAATCGGGCGCGGCGTCACCAACCACGGTGCCCGCCGTTCGCGTTCAAGGACTGTGGAAGAGATTCGGTGAGCAGATCGCCGTCGGGGGCATAGACCTGGAGCTGCCGGCCGGCAGGTTCATAGGCCTGGTCGGCCCGAACGGCGCCGGTAAGACGACCACGCTGTCGATGGTGACGGGCCTGCTCCGGCCCGACCAGGGCACGGTCGAGGTCGCGGGCCACGACGTGTGGCGCGACCCGGTCGAGGTGAAGGCCAGGATCGGCGTGCTCCCGGAGGGACTGCGGCTGTTCGAGCGGCTCTCCGGACGGGAACTGCTCGCCTACACCGGACGGCTGCGGGGGCTGCCCGGTGCGGAAGTGGACAAGCGCGCCACCCAGTTGCTCGACGTCCTGGATCTCGCCGGGGCGCAGCACAAGCTGGTCGTCGACTACTCGACGGGCATGCGCAAGAAGATCGGCCTGGCCGCGGCGCTGCTGCACAACCCCGAAGTCCTCTTCCTCGACGAGCCGTTCGAGGGCGTGGACCCGGTGTCGGCGCAGACGATCCGCGGGGTGCTGGAGCGGTACACCGCGTCCGGCGCGACCGTGGTGTTCTCCAGCCATGTGATGGAACTGGTCGAGTCGCTGTGCGACTGGGTGGCGGTGATGGCCGCGGGCCGTATCCGCGCGCACGGTCCGCTGGCCGAGGTGCGGGGCGACGCTCCGAGTCTGCAGAGCGCGTTCCTGGAACTGGTCGGCGCCGGCGGCAGGGACGCGGGCGCCTCCCTCGACTGGCTCGGCGGCGGGGCGGCAGCCCGGTGAACACCGCGCTGACCCCCGTCTTCCTGAGGCTCAAGCTCTCCCTGATGAAGAACGGACTGAAACAGTCCGGCGGACGGCGGGCCGTCTTCATCACCTCCTGTGTGACGATGCTGGTCGTCGCGGCGCTGCAGCTGCTCGGACTCGCCCTGTTGCGCGGCACCGAGCACGCCACGACGGTCGTGGTGCTGCTGACGGCGCTGCTGGCGCTCGGCTGGGCCGTCATGCCGCTGTTCTTCCCGTCGGGCGACGAGACGCTCGACCCGACCCGGCTGGTGATGCTGCCGCTGCGGCCGCGGCCGCTGATGACCGCGCTGCTCGCTTCGTCGCTGGTGGGCATCGGGCCGGCGTTCACCACGTGCCTGGTGACCGGCTCGGTGATCGCGGTGGCGCACGGGCCGGCGGCGGTTGCGACCGGTGTCGTCGCCGGGGTGCTGACGGTCCTGGTGTGCGTGGCGCTCGCACGGACCGTGGCCGCGGCCAACACCCGTCTGCTGACGTCGCGCCGGGGCCGGGACCTGGCGGTGC
Source organism: Streptomyces sp. NPDC030222 (assembly GCF_055573115.1). Classification (NCBI taxonomy): domain Bacteria; kingdom Bacillati; phylum Actinomycetota; class Actinomycetes; order Kitasatosporales; family Streptomycetaceae; genus Streptomyces; species Streptomyces sp. NPDC030222. The sequence goes on along the minus strand of NZ_JBVICA010000022.1, from coordinate 84,012 downwards.
TGAGCGGTCTGCTGATCGCCGTCGGCATCCAGGTCGTCAACTTCGGCTGGCAGAAGCTCGGCCAGTCCGGCGGTCTGGCCCGGCTGGAGCCGTTCGCCGAGGTCGTACGCTGGCTGCCGCCCGCCTCCGCCCTGGACGCGGTGGCCGCCGTCGGCGACGGAGAGTACGGGCGGGCCGCCGCCGGACTGCTGCTGACGGCAGCCGCACTGGCCGCGCTGCTGTGGTGCTGGCACGGCTCGCTGGTGAAGGTGATGACGGCACCGGACGGCTCCACCGTCGCGGCCGCGGCCGAACCGGAGCGCAAGGCGTCCGGGCGCGGCGGGTCCCGCGGACTGCTGCCGGACAACCGCACGGGTGCGGTGATGCGGCGCAGCCTCATCTATCTGTGGCGGCATCCCAAGACGCGGGCCGGTACGGTGAGCGCACTCGCCATCGGCCTGATCGTTCCGGTCTTCAACAACCTCCAGGGCGCGAGCTCGGTGTACTGGGGCTGTTTCGCCGCCGGGATGCTCGGCACGGCGATGTACAACCAGTTCGGAGGGGACGGCAGCGCGTTCTGGATGGTGATGCAGACCATCTCGTCGCCGCGCGACGCATTCGCCGAACTGCGGGCCCGCACCCTGGCGATGCTGGTCCTGACGCTCCCCTACACCGTGCTGGTCACGATCGTCGCGGCCGCGCTGGCGCACGACTGGGAGTCACTTCCGGAGGCGCTGGGCCTGTCGCTGGCGCTCCTCGGCGGAATGCTCGCCACCGGCACGGTGGCCACGGCCCGCTTCCCGTTCACGATCCCGGAGAGCGCACAGCGCAACGTGGCCGCCGGACAGGGCGGTATCGCGGTGCTGTCCATCTTCGGCGGCATGCTGGCGTCCGCCCTGGTGACGGCGCCGCTGCTGGTCCTGACGGTGTGGCTGCACCTCGACGGCGGTCACGCATGGCTGTGGACGGTGCTCCCGCTGGGCGTGGTGTACGGAGCGCTGTGCGTCCTGGTCGGGCTGCGGGTCGCGGCGCCGATGACGGCCAGGCGGCTGCCGGAGATCCTCGAAGCGGTCGGCAGGGGCTAGCGTCGCTGCTCCGTGTGCCGCCCGCCGCGTCACACGGGGACGCGAGCGGCCGACAAAGCGCTACTGGGCGGCCCGGGGCCTTCCCGGGCCGCCTTTCCCGGTTCAGGACGAGACGGGGTGGTCGGCCGTCTCCTCCAGGAAGGGCTCGAGGACCGCGCGCCAGCCCTCCGGGCGGTCGTAGTGGACGAGGTGGCCGGCCTCGGGCACCTCTGCGTACCGGCCGCGGGGCAGGACGCGGACCATCTCGTGGGCCTCCGCGCGGCCCAGCTCGCCGTCGAGGCCGCGGACCACCAGGGTGGGACAGGGCACCTGGGCGAGCTCGTCCCAGTGCGCGTCGAACACCCAGGTCGCGCGGGCCCGGAGCATCTGGCTGCGGGAGAACACCGGCCACCAGCCGTCCGCCCGCTCCGCCATCACCTCCGCGAAGAACTCGCCCCGGGACGGGTTCGGGCGCTCCACCCAGGGATCCTCCTCGCCGAACCACCTGCGGACGTCGGCGAGCGTCGCGAACGGCACCGGCCAGGACCGGAACCAGTCCTCCCATCTCCGCTGGGAGGCGGCGCCGAGCGCGGACGCACGCATGTCGCAGACGACCAGCGCGCGCACCAGGTCGGGCCGGCGGGCGGCGAGCTGCCAGGCGGTGAGCGCGCCCATGGAGTGGCCGACCAGGGTGACCGGCCCGAGGCGCAGCTGCTCGACGGCCGCCTCGGCGTCGGCCACGAACGCGTCACGGCTGAACGGTCCCTCGACCGGCTTGCCGCTGTGGCCGTGCCCCCGCTGATCGAGGGCCACCGGACGGTACCGCCCGGCGAGCCAGCGGGCCGTCCCCGCCCAGTGCGAGGCCCGGCCCATCAGCCCGTGCAGCAGGAGGACTCCCGGCGCGGGCAGGTCCCCGCCACCCGTCTTCGGGGGGTCGGTGAACTCCCAGGCCGCGAGGCGCACGCCATCGGGTGCGATTACGTCCCTACGCCGCGCCATTGCCCTGGCACCCCCTTCACTCCACGGGTGATCGGATCTCCTCGGCCTCAGAATATCGAACCCGTATTCGAAAACGGCGATCTGCCACGCTACACCGCTCTTTCGAGTGACCACCCTCAAGGATTGATCGCCGTTGCCGAGGGGATCTTTCCCACGGGGGGCGGGTCGCTCGGGGAAATCGGCCCGCTGGCAGTGACCCTGAGAGCTCGGGGCTCCGGGTCACAAAAGGGGAGGACAGGCCCCGGCGCCGCACGGCGCCGGGGCTCTTTGCCTCCCGGGACGGAGCAGGGCCGAACGGGCAGGCGACCACGGCCGCCGGCCGGCCAGGAGCCGGGCGGGATATGGACGGGGACGCGGGCACGGGCAGGGACGCGGGCACGGATTCGAGCACGGACGCGGGCACGGATGCTGGTTCCGGCGTCGAGTGCGGCAGGGCCCCGGCCGTGAACGGCAGAGGCGGGGACGTGAACGGCGGAAGCGCGGCCGTGACAGGCAGGAGTGACGGTGCCCCGTGGGCCGGTGCGCGGCCCCGGCGGGTGGGCCGGCACGCACCCGCAGAGGACGGGCGGGCGGGCTCGGGGACGGACGCGGGGGTGGGCGCGGCGGGAGGCGGTAACAGGGCGGGAGGCGGTAACGGCGGGACGGGAAAGGCCGGTGCCGCGCAGGTGGGCGACGCAGCCAGGCGTAACGCAGAGCGGGGGCACGCCGGACGGCGTGACGGTCGTGGGCGCATTACCTGCTCCCTCCCCGGCGGCGGTGCGGACCCGGCCGGCCACCGCCCTTCAGGTCATATGCCTCACGCACAGGGTGGCACGCGAGGCGTCCGCCCGCTGCCGTTCCGCATCACTTTCCGCGCATCGGTTTTCCGCGGCGGACCGCTCCGCCGCGGATTCCGGACAAGGGGTTCAGCGCTTCGCGACGAAGACGTGCGACGCCACCTCGGCGTCCAGTTCGGCCGCCTCGCCGCCGCTGCCGACGAGCACTCCGCCCGCGGCCTCGGTCACGCTCACCACCGAACCGGGCTGCACACCCGCGCGCCGCAGCGTGTACATCAGCTGGGCGTCCGTCTGGATGGGCTCGCCGATCCGGCGCACCACGACGGTCTTGCCCTCGCTGCCGGTCTCGAGGTCGGCCAGGCTGACCATGCTGTCGTCGAGGAACGGATCGGCCTCCGCCTTCTCGCCCAGCTCCTCCAGGCCCGGGATCGGGTTGCCGTACGGCGACTCGGTCGGGTGCCGCAGCAGCTCCAGCACGCGGCGCTCCACCGCCTCGCTCATCACGTGCTCCCAGCGGCACGCCTCCGCGTGGACCTGCTCCCACTCCAGGCCGATCACGTCGACCAGGAGACACTCCGCGAGACGGTGCTTGCGCATGACCCGGGTGGCCAGCCTCCGCCCCTCGTCGGTGAGTTCCAGATGCCGGTCGCCCGCCACCTGCACCAGGCCGTCGCGCTCCATGCGCGCCACGGTCTGGCTCACCGTCGGACCGCTCTGGTCGAGGCGTTCGGCGATCCGGGCCCGCATGGGCACGACGCCCTCTTCCTCCAGCTCGAGGATGGTGCGGAGATACATCTCCGTGGTGTCGATCAGTCCGGACATTCGTGCCCCTCGATTGCTCGTGCGCTGGCCCTGCCCCAATTCTGACGCATCGCGCCGACAACCGGGGCCTGTCGGGTGGGACGCCGTATTGACACACGAACCGTCCGGACCGCAACGTGATCCGCGACACGGCGGGCACGCGAAGACCAGAAGAAGACCAGTAGACGGGATGGTGCTCGGACCATGAGCGGGAGCCGACTGGCCGGCCAGTTCTTCGATGCCGCGATCGGACTGTTGCAGCGGGTGCGCGACGAGGAGGAAGCCGGCATCACGGCGGCCGGCACCGCGATCGCGGACGCGGTCGCCGCGGGCGGACGGGTCTTCGTGTTCGGGGCCGGGCACTCCTCGCTGCCCGCCCAGGACGTGGTGTACCGGGCGGGCGGCCTCGCGCTGATGAATCTGCTCGCCGTGCCGGGCACGGTCGGTGTGGACGTGATGCCGGCGGCGCTCGGCTCGGCGCTGGAACGGGTGGACGGCCTGGCGGGCGCGGTCCTGGACAGCTCCCCCGCCGCCGCGGGCGACGTCCTGGTGATCGTCTCGCTGTCCGGGCGCAATGCGCTGCCGGTCGAAATGGCGCTGGGCGCGCGCGCCCTGGGCCTGACCGTGGTCGGGGTGACCTCCGTGGCGTACGCCAAGGAGACCCGGTCCCGGCACGCGTCCGGCACCTTCCTCAAGGACCAATGCGACATCGTGGTCGACAGCAAGATCGCAGTGGGTGACGCGGAGCTGACCGCCGAGGGCGTCGACGCCCCGTTCGCCCCCGCGTCGACCGTGGTCACCAGCGCGATCATGCAGGCCATGACGGCCACCGCCGCGGGCGAGCTCGCCGCCCGCGGGCTGGATGTGCCCCTGCTGCGTTCCGGGAACGTCGACGGCGGTCATGAATGGAACGCGCGCGTCATGGGCGAGTACCGCGACCGGATCTTCTACCGGCACTGAGCCGGGTCACGACCGGACCACGGGCCGGACCACAGGCCGGACGGACGGACCCCGAGGGGTCGCGCCCGCCCGGCCCGGCGGTCAGAACGCCGGCGCGGCGGTGATCGTCGTGGCGAAGAGGACCTCGTCGTTCTGACGGGCGGTCACCCGGACGCGGGGCCGGCCCTGGATGTCGGGGTCCTCCTCGTGGACTTCTATCCAGCACGGTGCGTCGAACTCCGCGTACCGCATGAAGTTCGTCGTCATCGCGACCGGGACGACCGGGACGGAGCCCCCGCCCCGCGCGGCCTGCACGGCCTGGCGGGCGGCCTCCAGCAGCAGCATGCCCGGGGCGTGGTCGACCGGATGGTCGAAGAGGACCGGGTGGGTGGTGTCGACGCGGAGCAGCCAGCGGTTCGCCGCCCCGTCGGGCGAGAGCACGACGTCGTGCACCCGGTCCCGGCCGACCAGGTGCGGGGCGACCGGCTGGGGCAACGGGAGCTGCCCGGCGAGTGCGGTGTCGATGTCGGCGTATCCGCCGCGCAGCCGGCGGTAGACGGCGGGAGAATGGCTGCTGAACCGCGCCGTCGCGGTGGCCAGCGCCTCCTCTTCGCGCAGCACCAGGAACTCCATGCGCATGGCCACCAGTCGGCCCGCCCGGCGGACCACCTCGTGGCAGTCGACGCGGAGTTCGAGTTCGGCGGGTACGGCTGCGGTGCGCAGCGCCTCGGGACGGAGCGAGAACTCCAGGTCCTGCCAGATGAGACGGTGCCCGAACGGCACCTCGTACGCGACGTGCGACAGCAGCGGGATGGTCTGGCGAATGGTTTCCGCGAGCAGCAGCGGGTCGTGCAGTCCGTGTGACGGTCCGTAGAAGGCGTGGGCGCGCGGCCACTGTGCGGTGACGGAGAAACTGTCCTCACCCCGGTCGGACCAGCCGGTCAGGAAGACCTCGGCGGCCGCGGCACGGTGCACGAACTCCTTCGGAACGATGGTGGTCAGCTTCCCGCCGCCGAATCCCGTGAGACCCGGCCCCCCGAACCAACCGGAAGCATCAATTCCGGTTTGGATCACGACGGAAGACGTCCTGGACATAGCGAGTTCCCTCCCCTTGGAACAGGCAGTAATCCCCTTGTGCAGCGCTCCCCCTTCGGCGCGATGCACACTGATAAGATACTGGCTGGATGGTTTTTTTCTAGTCCTATTCGAGAGGCCTCCATGTCAAAACCCAAACAAGAGCGTGCAATCCGGACACGAGAGACGCTGATTCATGCCGCCGCGTCGGTTTTCGAGGAGCACGGGTTCACCACGGCCAGCATCAACGAGATCCTGGCCAAGGCCGGGGTGACCCGTGGAGCGCTGTACTTCCACTTCCCGTCGAAGGAGGAGCTCGCCCAGGGCGTGATGTCGGCGCAGGGCGACTCCCTCGTCCTGCCGGACGGGGAACCCGGCCTGCAGACGCTGATCGACACCACGATCTACCTCGCCCACGAACTGCAGACCAACGTGCTGCTACGGGCCGGCGTCAGACTCTCCATCGAACAGTCCTCGTTCGGCGTCCGCGACACCACGCCGTACGAGCTGTGGGTGAAGAACTTCCGCACCCACCTGGACGCGGCCAAGGCCCGCGGTGAACTCCTGCCGCACGCGAACACCGAGGAACTGGCGGAACTGCTGGTCGCCTCCTACAGCGGCATCCAGCTGTTCTCCCAGCTCTACACGGACCGCGCCGATCTGCCCGCCCGTATCGCCGCCCTGTGGCGCAGCCTCCTGCCCGGTATCGCCGTCTCGGGCATGCTGCCGCACCTCAGGGCGGAGGGCAGCACGGCCCGGTCGTAGCTCCGGCCGCCCCGGCTCGCCGGGGATGCCGCTCCAGCGGGGTCAGCCGGCGGACGGGCCCGCCGAGCTGCCCGAAGCATCGAGCCGCTCGCCCGCGTCCGCCTCCACCAGGGCGGGGAGGACGAGGCTCCAGATACGCGCCAGCCACTCGAACGGACTCACCGGCCACTCCCGGCCGGCCGGCACCGCCGGGGCACCGTCCGCTCGGCCGGCCTCGACGGCCTTGTCCGTATCGCCGGCACCAGCCTCACCGGCGCCGTGGGCGCCATCACCTTCGACGCCTTCCGCGTCGGCAACGCCGGCACGTTCCGCGCCACATCTGTCGACGCCCTCCGCGTCCGCCCCTCCGGCGCCGTACGCCACGCCGGCGCCCGTGGCGCCGCCCCTCGCGACGCCGCCCCTCACGACACCGCCCCCGACGCCGTCTGCCGAGCCGCCGGGCGGTCCGTCCGTTCCGGCGCGGCGCGACAGCAGCTCCGTACCGCTGATCATGGACACCACCAGAGCCGTGACGGCGTCCCGGCAGATGCCCGGCCGCAGCGCCCCCTCGGCCTCGGCGCGCTTCAGCAGCGCCTGTACGGACCCGAGCCACACCGCGTAGCAGTCCAGGGACGCGTCCGTGCTGCCGCGCTCGCGGGACAGCGCCAGCCCGGCCCGCACCGCGGTGTCGTACCGCACCAGCCGGGCCAGCGCGTGCGTCATGTCGATGAGCGCCTGGAGCGCCGGCGTGCCGGGGCGGTCGGCCCGTGCGAGGACGTCCGCCGAACGGCTGGAGGCCCGGGCCTGCACGGCCCGGGCCAGTTCGTCCTTGGTGGCGAAGTGGAAGTACAACGCCCCCTTGGTGACTCCGGCCGCCGCACTGATCCGGGCCATGGACGCCCGTTCGTACCCGATGGCGTCGAACACGCCGGCCGCCGCGGCGACGAGCCGGTCACGGGTCCGCCTGGCTCTCTCCTGCTCCGCCACGCCCCTCACCCCACTCGACGCTCACCCTCACGGAGTGAAAAAACCTACCAGATGGTTTTGAAATTCCCCAGCGTGCGCCGCGCGTTGGCGAGCGTGGCCAGCGGCCGGAGCATCGCGGGGTCGAACGCCTGCAGCTCCCGGCCGGCGGCGAGACGGCGGGGAAGGTCGGGGTCGGCGAGCGCCCCGGTGCCGATCGACAGCAGCTCGGCATGGCCCTCCGCGAGGACGCGCCCGGCGAGCTCCTGGTCGTGCAGCCCGCCGTTGGCGATCACCGGCAGGCCGGTGGCCTCCCGTGCCGCCGCCGGCACGGTCCGGCCGTCGTCCAGCCGCTCGGCCGCGAACCAGTCCCGGCCCGCCCCGGCGATGTGCAGATAGTCGGCTCCCGCCGCGGACGCCGCAGTGAAGACGGTCTCCGCCTCGCAGACCCCTCCCGGCCAGCGGTGCGAGGCGTCGTTGACCTTCGCCTGCGACAGGCGCACCCCGACCGTGAAACCCTGCCCGGTCGCTGACCGGACCGCGGCGACCACCTCGCGCATCAGCCGCACCCGGCGCTCGGCCGGCCCGCCGTAGCAGTCGGTGCGCAGGTTGGTGTGGGCGGTGAGGAACTGGTCGATCAGATAGCCGTTGGCGGCGTGCACCTCGACCCCGTCGAACCCTGCCTCCTTCGCGCGCGCCGCGGACTCCGCGAAGCCGCGCACCACCTCGGTGATCTCCTCCTGCGTCAGCGGCAGCGGCACCGGCCACGGCCCTGAGCCGCCGTAGTTCGACAGCTGCTCGCCACGCGGCCGTACCGCCGAGGGGCCGGCGGTGGCGTCCCGGAAGCGGTTGCCCTGGGTCAGCGCCCCGGCGTGCATCAGCTGCAGCACGATCCGCGCCCCCGCCGCGTGGACGCGCTTCGTCACCTGCTGCCAGGCCGCGGTGTGCGTCGGGGACACGATGCCCGGCTGGTTGGCGTAGCCCTGGCTGTACGCGGTGTCGGTGTACGTCCCCTCGGTGACGACCAGTCCGAAGCCGCCGTGCGCGAAGTCGGCGTAGTACGCGGCCATGTCGGTGGTGGCAAGCCCCTGGGCGGTCGCAGACACCCGGGTCATCGGGGCGACGGCCAGCCGGTTGCGCAGCCGCAGCCCGGCGAACTCCACGGGGTCGAGCGCGGGATGGCTGGGCGGTACGACGGCGGGGTCGTGGGGCGTGGAGACGGTCACTGGAGGTTCCCGGTCGGGGTCGGGGCGAAGGCCGGTGCGAACGCGGCCGCATGGACGGGTGCCTTCGTGGGCGCGGACGCGGCGACGTGGACGGATGTGGACGTGGATGCGGGGACGGGCGAGGCGGCGGACGCGGTGTGCGCGGGCGCAGTGCGGCCGAGGGGCGGGGCGGGGGCCGGGACGGGACGGCGCCGCTCGGCGAGGTGCGCCCGGTACCAGGGGGCGTAGGAACGCATACGGGCCTGGAAGCCCGGTCCCGGCAGGCAGCCGGTCAGCTGCCAGACCGCACAGCTGCGGTACCAGTGGTCGGTGGCGAGCAACGACAGCTGGCGCTCGCTCACCCGGCCCGGCACCTCGGCCAGCCGCCGGCGGTACTCGTCGAAGGTCAGGTCCTCCCGGGGCATGGGCAGTCCGACTCCGAGGCACAGTTCGACGAGCAGATCGCGGAGGGCGACGGGCTCCGGGTGGTTCGCGTGGTGCACGGTGCCGGGCGGGAGCAGCGGCTCGTACGCCATGGCCGCGGTGGTGAGGATCCGGGCGAGGTCGTCCACGGCGATCACGGACAGCAGGGCGCGCCCGCCGTCGCACCAGGCGGGCACCCGGTCGAGGAGGTCGGCGACGGCGGGGACGACCCATGCGTCGCCGGTGCCGTAGACCAGTCCGGGGCGCAGGACGACGCCTCCGGCGGCCAGGACGGCGCGTTCGGCGGCGAGCCTGCTGCGGCTGGTGGCGCTGACCGGGGCGGGGGCGACGTCGTGCTCGCCGATGCCGCGGTGCGGGCCGTTGCCGTAGACGGCCGCGGTCGAGACGGTGAGGACGCGCCGGACGCCGGCCCGGGACGCCTCGGCGAGGAGGGCGCGGGTGCCGTCCTCGTTGACTGCGGTGCACAGCCGTTCGTCGGGGCCTATGAAGCAGGCGAGGTGGATCAGTACGTCGATGCCGTCGCACACTCCGCGCAGCGAGGCAGGGTCGGTGACGTCGCCCGTCACGTACTCGATGCCGGGGTCGATGACGGCCAGGCCCGTGCCCCCGGAACGCGGGGTGTCCCGGATCAGCGCGCGGACCTGACCGCCGGTGCCGCCGTGCCGGGCGGCGAGATCGCGCAGCACGGCGGAGCCGATGAATCCGGTCGCGCCGGTGACCAGGATGCGGGGACCGTTGACGTGGTTCATACCTGTGACCTGCCTCGTAGCGTCGACGATGCGGACCCTGCCGCCGGCCGGGCCCCATCGTGGCGGGCCCTCATGGCTCGTGTCCCCGGTCCCGTCCTCGGCGGGGCTTCCGCTCCCTGTCGCGGTGGCGTCGCCGTGACGGGGCCGCGCGCCCCCGGCCGCGGTCGCCTCGGCGCCGTTCCCCTCGCCCCGAGCCGTTGCTCCCACCGCGCCTGTCGCCGTTCCTGTCGCTGTTCCCCGCGCCGATCCCGCCGCCGTTCCTCGCGCCGTGTCCTTCGCCTCGGCGGCGCCCTCGCGAGTGGTGCGCTGCGTGTCGTCGGCGCCGGGTGCTTCGCGCGCGGGGGCCTTCGGGCCCCCTCCGAGGCCGTTGCCGTCCCTCACGCGGCACGCACCGGCTGGAGCTGGAGCGTGCCGAACGCAGCGAGCTCGTCTTCCTGCTCGACCGTCACATGGACCGGGACGCCGCCGCCGGGCTGCGCGCCTATGACCTCGGCGGTGATGAGGGCCGGGCGGTCGAAGCGCACGTAGCGGGTGAACTCGCTGGCGAAGTCCAGGGAGAGGACCGCGCCGCAGCCGGCGGCGAGCTGGGCGGCCTGGCGCATGGCCTCCATGAGGGCCATGCCGGGCACGTAGTCGGCGGCCGGGTCGCACAGGACGGGATGGGCGCGGTCGATGCGCAGGCCCCAGGTGCCGCCGGTGCCGGAGGGGGCGATGAGGACGTCGGCGGGGTCGTCGCGTCCGACCAGGCGCGGGTCGACCGGGGCGGGCAGGTCGGCCGGTTCCCCGGAGCGGGCAGGGGAACCGGTGCCGCGCAGCCCCTCGTACTCGGCGGGCGAGACGCAGGTGAAGGTGGTCTCGCCGCGGCCGACGAGGGCGGTGCCGCGGTAGAGGTCGGCGGTGGCGCGCATGCTGGACAGCCGCTCCCCGGTCCGCTTGGCGTCCCGGCACACGGTCCTGACGGTCAGTTCGGTGGGCGCGGAACCGACCCGCAGGCCCACCGGGGACAGCGTGTACTTCAGGTTCCACATCAGGAAGCGGTGGTCGCGGGGGACGGCGAAGCCGGTGTGGGCGACGGCGAGGGCGGCCTGCCGGATGATCTCGGCGGCGAGCAGCGGGTTGTGCCAGCGGCCCAGGACGGGCCCGAACAGGCCGTGTTCGCCCGGCCAGCGGGCGGAGAGTTCGTAGGTGTGCTCGTTCTCGGCCCGGCAGTGGGTGATGAGTTCCCCCGCGGGTGCGTCCTGTTGCGCGGTGACCACCGGCGGTTCGAGCAGTACAGCCATGTTCGTGACTCCCCTGGGTGCGGATTCGACCTGGATGAACGGTTCGGATGTCCGGACACGAGAAACGTACCAGCCAACCGGTTTTTTTTCTAGCAATCATCAGCCTCGGCCGGCAAACGCCGCCGGAAAGGGCGGGCGCACAAAGCCCCCTCGGCAGAAGGGAGTTCGCGGCCTACGGAAGGACCGGAGCGGAGGAAAGACCATGCCCGGCCCCTTACCGCCTGAAGACCGCCGACGCCCGAAGACCGCCGGGGTGCGAGGAAGTCCGCGCGCGGAACAAGAAGTCCGCTCCGCGGCGTACGCCGATTTCCCCGCGCGAGCATCGGATCCACGTACGAAAGACCCGCGCCCGCGCATGAACACCGCGCCCGCGCACGAATGACCCCGCTCGACGGAAACCCGCGCCGGCGCGGAAGCCCCACCCACCCGAAAAGGTTCGCGCACACGAAAAACCGGCCCGCGACCTCAGGTCGGCGGGCCGGTGTCCGGCGAGAGACGGGGCGGCTACGCGCCGCGCAGCAGCGACACCAGCGCGGCGGTGCGCCGGTCGAGCGCGGCGGCGTCGAGCACCGCGGCGAAGTCCTCCTCGAAGGTGCCCGCGGCGTCCTCGACGACCTTCTGTCCCTGCTCGGTGATCCGCGCGTAGGTTGCCCTGCGGTCGGCCTCGCAGATCTCCCGGCGGGCCAGGTCGCCGCTCTCCAGGCGCCCCATGAGCCGACTCACCGTGGAGGGGTTGACCCCCACGGCCTCGGCGAGATCGTTCATGCGCAGACTGTCGTCGCCCGCCTCCGCGAGCGTGGACAGCGCCATGTATTCGATGGGGGTGACACCATGCCGGCGCAACAGGCGCTTCTCCAGCGTCCCGCTCGCCTGCCCGGCGAGAATCGTCAGCTGCCGGTAAAGATCCAGCCCTGTTCGGGCCGCCGTAGCGCCGGCCGTCGCCTCGGTCATTCCGGTCACCTCCTGCCGCGGGCGCCCATTGGTGCACCGTTAAGGCAAGTGTAATGCTTACGCAAGCATTTATGGAGGGTGGAATGTGGACTTCAGGACACCGCCGGGAGCACGTTCAGGAGGCGTGCCGATCCCGGTAGAAGGCGAATCGGCCGGCCAGTCCGGCCCGGGAGATCCCGAATTCCCGTGGCCGGAAGGGTGTGCTCCGATTTGCTGCCCGGATCGTCAGGGCGGCCAGCGACGCGACGTTCCGCTCGACCACCGGCACCTGCTCCACCCCCAGGAAGGCCAGCACCCGGCGGACCGTTTCGGCGGGCCCGCCCACCAGATCCGCGGACCGCACGTCGAGTATCCGCCCTCCGGGCAGCGAACGCCGCACGTCCTCCGCGGCCGTCAGGTGCCGTTCGATGCGGTCGGTCCACTCGCGCCCGGTCTCCAGCGGATCGGCCGGTTCGGCGGACACGGCGCGCAGGGCCTGGCTGATCCCGGCGGACGCGGTGACGGTGCGCAGCGGGTCCTGGTGCACCACGACGACCCGGGCCTGCGGATACACGGCGAAGAGATCCGGCAGGTGGGCGGCGTGGAACGGATCACGCAGCACCGGCGCGGTGCCGGGGATGCGGTGGCAGACGGCCTGGAGTTGCTCGCGGTGGAAGCGGTAGGCCGCCAGGAGCGAGCCTTCGGTGATCCGGTCGGCATGGCCGGGTATCCGCCAGGTCAGTGCGGCGGTCTCGCTCCGGAACGCGGCCCCGAGCAGCCAGGAGCAGCCGCCGGGCCGGGTCGCCGAGCGGAGCAGCCCGGCGGGACGGCCGGCCAGGGCGTCCCGGGTGGCGTCCACCGCCGCCCGGCCGCGTTCGATCAGTGCCCGGAAGTCGCGCGGGCAGCTCGTCCGTACCGCCGGTTCCTGGAGTTCCCACAGGGTGGGGGCGTCCACGGCCGGGTGCTCGGCGAGCAGGTTGTGGAGCAGTGTCGCGCCGCTTCCGGGGAGCCCGGTGACGAACACCGGGGCCGGTTCGACGTGTTCGACGGCCGGCACGGCGTTGCGCAGCATACGGAGCCGTACCGGGCGGCCGAGGGCGGCGGCAAGCCGTTCGGCGGCCGCCTCCGCGCCCGGGACGGTGAGCCGGGCCTCGCTGTTCAGTGACTCGACGAGCCGTTCCAGCTCGGGGAGGAAGCGGACGGAGCACCCGCCGGGCAGGCGCATCGCCTCCCGCGTCAGCTTCTCGAGGTCGATCACGGCGTGCCCGGAACGGCCGGTGGTCACGGCGTCGGCCGGCGTCGCCGTACCCCTGCCGCGCGGTGCGGGCACGCTCGTGCGGCCGCCGTCGTGGGCCGTGCGCGTCGTGGACCTCCGCTTCTGACGGTCGCTGCTGTACATGGCCATCGCCACCCCGCTTGTCGCCACAGAAGTAACCCCCCTCACTGGGCCCGTCGCCGAGGCGGTCATGCCGCCAAAGGCTCGGTGGGCAGTCCCGATGCAGGGGTCCGGGACCCCATCGCGACTACCCACCAAGACTATACCGGACGTCCGGTTTTTTTGAAGCCTTCGCAGACCCTGAAGGGACGCCCGCCTCACCGCAGTGCCGCGAGCGCCGATGCGAGTTCCTTCTCGAAGGTGCCGGTTGCGTCGTTCACCGCCGCCAGCCCCTCGTCCGTGATCCCGGCGAAGACCGTCCGCCGGTCCCGGTCCCCGATGCGCCGCCGGACCAGACCGCCGCCCTCCAGCCGGGAGAGCAGCCGGCTCACCGACGACTGGGCGAGCCCGACCGCCTCCGACAGCTGGGGCACCTGGAGCCACTCGCCGCGCCTCTCCTGCAACGCCGACAACGCCAGGAACTCCGACAGCGAAAGCCCGTGGCGGCGCAGCATCGCCCGCTCGACCGCATGGCCGACCCGGCCGGTCAGCACGATCAGGTCACGCCAGTGCGCCGCCTCGCTCAGCATCCGTCGATTCCGCAGGTGGCACCCCAGTCGGCAGGTGCCCCCTCGGCCTCCGCCGCGGCTGCCGCCTCGGCCTTCGCGGCCTCGATCGCCTTGCGCAGCTGGGCCGGATGCGGGACGCCCTCGATCCGGTGGGTACCACCGACGATGATCGTCGGCACGCTCTGGATGAGGTTCGCCTCCGCCTGCGCCAGCGCCCGCCGGTGCGTCTCGCGGTACGTGCCCTCCTCCAGCGCCCTGCGGAACTCCTCGGCCGGAAGCCCGAGTTCGGCGGCGATCGCGGTGAGCACCTCGATGTCGCCGATGTCCTGGTTCTCCTGGAAGAACGCCCGCAGCATCCGCGGCGTGTACTCCGTGCCCTTGCCGCGCTCCTTCGCGAACTGGTAGCCCTCGAAGGCCAGCCGGGTGTACGGCTGCGGCGACACGTCCGGCAGCCTGATGTCCGTCTTCATCCGCGCGGCCATCGGATACACGGCCCGCTTCCAGATGGTCTGCAGGTACTCCCCCTCGGGGTGCAGGGTCGGCACCGGGTGCGGGCGGAGTTCGAACGGCATCCACTCGATCTCGACGTCCTCGCCCTCGACCGCCCTGTGCAGGGGGTCCTCGGCCAGCAGGCAGAACGGACAGACGTAGTCGGACCACACCTTGATGTTCACCGTCATGCGGTCGGCTCCTTCGTTCGTTGCGGTGGTGGGAGGGGTCAGTCGTGCAGCCGTACGCCGCGGAACTCGTCGAAGGGCCGCTCGGACCCCTCCACGGGAAGCGCGGAGACCTTCAGCGGCCACTGGGTCGGATCGACCGCGAAGATCCGGTACGAGTCGGAGTAGTCGAAGCCGCCGCGGGCAGCCGCGTACCGGTCCGCCGCGTACACGATGTGCTGGACGCCGAAGTAGAGGGCCGCCATGTAGCACAGGGCACAGGGCTCCCCGGAGGCGATCAGGGTGGAGCCGGCCACCGCCCTCAGACCGTGCTTGTCCGCGGCGTTCCGCAGGGCGACGATCTCCGCGTGCGCCGTCGCGTCACGGGTCTCGGACACCGTGTTGACGCCGGTGCCGAGCAGTTCGCCCCTGCGGCCGACCACCAGGCCGGTGAAGGGGATGCCGCCCCGGGCCACGTGCTCGGACGACAACCGGACGGCGTGGCGCACATGGGCGACGAGCTGCGGGTCGGCCTCGGGGGAAGGCTGGGGGGTGGGTGCGGTCATCGGGCCGGTTCCCTTTCGTTCCTGGGGTGTTCATGGGCGGGGTGGTGGTGGGCGGGACCGTGCCGGGCGGTGTGGTGAGCCGGACGGCCGGGGCGGTCCCGCCGCCGGAGCACCACGGATGTCAGAACCTCCGTGGCGGTGACGGCGTAACGGCCGTGGAGCGTCCGGCCGTTCAGGGGTCCGGCCGCGAGGATCCTGGCCGTGAACCGGCCGGGCGCCGCCGACGGGGCCACCGACACGTCGTGGAAGCCGAGCGGCAGTCCCGTGAGGGGATGGAGGGCCTTGTAGAGCGCCTCCTTGGCCGAGAACAGGACCGTCGCCCGGTCCTCGACCGGCAGCCGCGCCCACTCACCGGCGGGGTACGGCCGCCAGGTGCCGGTCTCGTCCGACGGGCAGGGCTGCCGTGCTCCGGCCCGGCCCGCCGGGGCCGGGACCGGCGCGCGTACGCACCGTTCGAGTTCCTCCGGCCGGCACACGGCCCGTGCCATCAGCTCCGTCACGGTGGCCCGCTGGGCGGCGTCGAAGCCGATCCCCGCGGCGACCGCCGCC
The DNA here is from genome assembly GCF_055573115.1 of Streptomyces sp. NPDC030222. NCBI lineage: Bacteria > Bacillati > Actinomycetota > Actinomycetes > Kitasatosporales > Streptomycetaceae > Streptomyces > Streptomyces sp. NPDC030222. The sequence continues at coordinate 68,350 of NZ_JBVICA010000022.1, read as the reverse complement.
GGGGCGACGGCGGCGGCGCAGTACCCGCCGCTGTGCGAGATCGACCCCACCGCCCCGGCGGGCCAGCGCACGCCGCCACCGGGGACGGGGAGCAGCAGACCGGGCCGCAGCCCGAGGCTGGCGAGCCCGGCCCGGGCGCTGTGCCGTCCGGCCCGGAACTCCCGCACCCGCCGGGCCGGCGCCTCCGCCAGGTGCGCCTCCTCGGCGTCCGGCAGCGGCGCGTCCCACATGCTGTCGTCGGCCTCCGTGAAGACGACGCCGCGTGGGAAGAGCCACTCCCCGGGGGTGCGCTCCCGGGCCGGGGTCGTCCCGGGAGGGCCGCCGGGGTTCAGCCCACGGCCTGGAGGCGGCGCTCCGGCGCCCCCTCCGTCGTGCGGTAGCCGAGGAAGTTGGTCAGGGTGTCGGCGCGGCGCAGCGCGCCCTTGAACAGCACCATGCCGTAGACGCACGTGTCGTCCTCCCGCCAGCAGATCAGCGGCTCGGTGTACCGGTCCCCGTCCGGGGTCATGAACTGGGCGACGAAGCCGTCAGCGGGCAGCAGGGCCATCGGTGCTCCCGAAGAGTCGGCCGTACGAGGTGATCTCCGCGGCGGCGTCCGCGGCGCCGGCGAGCTGGAGAGCGTGCCAGAACAGCACCTGGTTGGCGGTCAGCACGGAGAAGCCCAGCTCCTCCTCCAGCCCCTTGACGACACCGACGGCGCGGATGCCGTTGCCCGCGACGAGCACGGCGTCCGGCTTCGAGGAGGCGACCTCGGTGCGCACCCAGTCGGACAGGGCCTGGGGGGTGATCAGCTTCTGGTTGCTGGGGAGCCCGCAGGGGCCGTGCTGGACGACCTCGAAGCCCTGGTCGGTGAAGTACGCGGCGCCCAGGCCGGACAGTTCGTCGTCGAACCACGGCGGGTTGACCAGCGCCATCCGCTCGGCGCCGAGCGCGCGCAGGCCGGCGACGGCCGCGATGGTGGTGCCGGTGAGCGGGATGCCGCGGGTACGCTCGCTGAGCCGCTCGTAGAGGGCCCGTTCGCCGTCGACGCCGACCACGTACGAGGAGCTGGTGAAGCCCAGCGCGATGGAGTCGAGCGGTGAGGCCGCGAGCAGTTCGGTGGCGATGTCGACGTGCGGCGGTTCGATGAACGCGTGCACCGGCGAGTGCGGGATCTTCGGGTCCATCTCGCCGCCTGGGCGCATCGCCCCGAAGTGCAGCCGGGAGCCGTGGATGAACACGTCCTCGGGCGCCATCGCCTGCAGCTCGGACTCGGGGCCGACGTCGGCGTGCGGGACCACCACGCCGATCCGGGCGCGGGCGCGCCAGCCGTCGTCGGGGGTGGTGGCCGGGGTGGTGGTGGCGTTGTTCATCGGTGCTCCTGGAGAAGGTCGTGACCGGGACGAAGCAATGGTGGGAACGGGCGGGGCGCCGGGGCACTCGCGCGGACCGGGTGCCTGCGGTGCGTTCAGGACGCCTCGTCGGCGAGCGAGCCCCCGGCGACGGTGCCGTCGCCGTGCACGAAGCCCGGGTGCTTGGCCCGCATGTTGGTCATCACGTAGTCATAGGGAAGGTCGTCGAACTCGCCGTGCATGCGCAGGAATTCCATGGACTGCGCGGAGTCGCCGTCCGCTCCGTCGAACGGGTGGTACAGGCTGTCGCCGGTGCCGTCGAACTCCAGCGGGGTCATTCCGTAGAGCCGGCACAGCAGCTTGTTGAAGACCGGGGTGGCCTTCATCCAGCGGCCGTCCAGGTACACGGACGTCAGTCCGTGGAAGAACACGTCGCCGCCTATGTGCTGCTTGAGCCGGTCGGAGGCGAGGTGGTTGCGGACGTCTCCGTAGACGAGGCGGCTGGGGATGCCGACCGCGCGGACGGCGGCCGCGTAGAGGACCGACTTGTGCAGGCAGAAGCCCTTGCCGCCGACGGCGATGGAGCTGGCGCGCAGCCCTTCGCGGGACAGGTCGGCGTCGTAGACCTCGTAGAAGACGTTGTCGCGGACCGCGTAGTACAGCTCCACGGCCTGCTTGGCGGCGGGTGCGTCGCGGTCGGTCACCCAGCGGTCGACGAACTCCTGGACCTCCGCTGAGTCGTGGTCGAGGAAGTCGGTGGGCCGCAGCAGGTACTCGTAGCTGGCGGCATGGTGCTCGGCGGGGGCGATGGTCATGACACGTCCCTCCGGGACTCGTACGGGTGCGGATGTCGTGAGGAAGAAAGAGAAGAAAGGTGTGGGGGTGGCACCGGACCGCCCGCCCGCCCGACCGGCGGTACGGGCCGGAGGCCGGGCCTCGCGGCCATGGGGCCGGGCGTCGCGCGTTGGGCCGGGCCTCGGCACTGCGGGCCTCGGGACTGCGCGGCTCAGAGGCCGAGCATCGCCGCGATGCGGTTGCGCTGGATCTCGGACGTGCCGGAGTAGATGGTCCCGGCGAGCGCGTTGCGCACGTCCTTCTCGATGCCGTGCTCGGTGAGGTAGCCGTAGCCGCCGAAGATCTGCAGGGCCGCGAGCGCGGTCGCCTTGTTGGCCTCGCTCACCGTGATCTTCGTGGCGGCGACGTCGATGGTGCTGTCCTTGTTCGCGACGACCTTCTCCGCGGTGTCGTAAAGCCACTTGCGGGAGGTCTCGACCGCGATCTTCATGTCGACGATCTTGTGCGAGACGGCCTGGAAGCTGCCTATGGGCCGGCCGAACTGCTCGCGCTGCCTGGCGTGGGCGATGACCCGTTCCAGCCGGTGCTGCATCTCGCCGAGGTTGATGGAGAAGGAGAAGAGGATCTCCCGCTTCATCACGTAGTCGAGGATCAGGAATCCGGCGCCCTCGGAGCCGAGCATGTTCGCGGCCGGCACCCGCACGTCCTCCAGGAAGACCTCGCTCAGCGGGGAGCTGTGCAGGCCCATCTTCGGGATGTTCGGGCCGACCCGCAGGCCGGGGGTGTCCTTCTCGACGAGGAAGACGCTGAGGCCGAGCGGGCTGCCGGGCTCGCCGGTCCGGACGTACAGCAGGAAGACGTCGGCGATCGTCGCGTTGGAGATGAACATCTTCGAGCCGTTGAGGACGTACTCGTCGCCGTCCCGCACGGCCACCGACCGGATGTGCATCGCGTCGGAGCCGTGCTCCGGCTCGGTGATGGCGTGCGCGCCCAGCAGACTGCCGTCGAGGACACGGGGCAGGTAGCGGTCCTTGAGCTCCTTCGAGCCGAAGCGCTGGAGGGGGATGCCGGTGGAGACGATCTGGGTGGACGCGGAGAAGTTCAGACCCGCGTCCCGGGAGTGGTAGCCGAGGCCCTCCAGCGCGCGCATCGTCGTCGGCAGCGACTGGCCGCGGCCGCCCCACTCCTCGCCGAACGGCACCGCCAGGACGCCGGACTTCCGGATGATCTCCCACTTCTCGTACGGGAACTCCTCCTTCCCGTCCCACTCGATGTGGCCTTCGTTCAGTTCGTCGGCGATCGGGGCCACCAGGTCCCGGAACTCCTGCTGCTCAGCGGTCCACGTGATCATTTCGGTCCTTCGGGGTGGGGCGCCGGCCCGCCCGCCGTGCAGCGGGCCGGCGCCATGGGGAAGTGGCCTTGTGGTGCCGGGATCCGGCCGGGGCTCAGTAGCGGGAGTAGCCGTCCTCGCTGAGCGAGTGCACCTCGTCGCCGCGCAGGGCCGGGGCGAAGGCACAGACGAGGCGGAAGTCCTCGTTGTCCGAGGCGATCAGGGCATGGGCGTCGTGCTCGTCGAGGGCGTACATCATTCCCTCGGATATCTCGATGCGCTCGCCTTCCACGGTCTCCACGGCGCCACTGCCGGAGATGCAGTAGCAGGCCTCCAGATGCTGGCTGTACTGCAGCTTCGAGACCGTGCCCTTGAAGACGACGGTGTCGGTGAGGGAGTACCCCATGCCGTCCGCCTCGGTCAGGAAGCGGCGGCTCAGACCGTTGCCCCACTCGACGTGCTTCACATCGGACAGACCGCGGATGATCATTGCTGTCTCCTTGTCGTAACCGAAATCGATGGATGAATCGATGCGTACCTGATGTGCCTGGTGTGGCTGGTATGACTGGTGTGACTGGTTGGGGCAGGGGAAGCAGAAAGGGTCAGGCCGACGCGACGGGGGCCTTGGCCTCCGCGACGAAGCGCTCGATGGCCTCGACGGTGCGGAAGTTCTCGGCCGCGATCGGGATCTCGTCGAGCGGCAGGTCGAAGGTCTCCGACACCCAGGAGATGACACGTATCAGCCCCAGGCTGTCGATCACCCCGTTGTCGACCAGGTCGTAGTCCGCTGCCAGCTCGGAGGCGTCGGAGTCCGGCAGGAACTGGGTGGTCACGAACTCGGTGATCTGCTCGGTCGTGGTGCTCATGCTGCGTTCCTCTCGATCCGGTTCTTCTTGATGAGGTTGCGGTCGGGCTTGCCCGTCGGCGTGCGCGGCAAAGGCTCGTCGCCGACGACGATCGATCCGGGGATGGCCGGGCGCGGCAGGGCCGCGGCGCAGTGGGTGCGCAGGCCGAGGCCGCTGAGGCCGCTTCCCTCCCGGCGCTGCACCTGGGCGTGCAGCCTGACGCCGGCCAGCTCGTCGGGGAGGGCGACGACGGCTGCCTCGCGCACGTCGGGGTGCTGGAGGATGACCTGCTCGACCTCCTGCATGTTCGTCCGCACGCCGCGGACCTTCACATGGAAGTCGTTGCGGCCCTCCAGGACGTACACACCGTCCGCGCGGCGGGTCACCATGTCACCGGTGCGGTAGTACGTGCCGAGGTGCGCGCCGTCGGGGTGGGGTACGAACACGCCCTCGTTGCGGGCGGTTTCGAGATAGCCGGAGGTCTGGAAGGGAGTGGACACCAGCAGTTCACCGGTGCCCTCGCCGGTGAGGGGCCGGCCGTCCTCGTCCAGCAGCAGGGTGTCCACGCCGGGCAGCGGCCGGCCCACCGGGATCCTCTCGCCCGGGTCGATCCGTTCGACGTCGACCTCGTGGATCAGGCTGTCGTTGGTCTCCGTGCAGCCGAAGAGGTTGTGGAAGCGGGCCGACGGGAACAGCCGGACCAGGCGGGCCAGCAGCGCGTGCGGCATGGCGTCGCCGGTGAAGACGACATGGCGGGCGTCCTTGAGGACGAGGCCCTCGGCCTCCGCGGCCTCGGCGAGGAGCCGGAAGAACATGGGGACGGCCTGGACGAGTTCGGGTCGGTCCTGCTCGAACAGGGCGAGCAGATGGGCGGGGTCGGTGGCCCGGTCCTGGTCGACGAGTACGGCACGGCCGCCGGCGGCGAGCGTCGCCCAGATGTCGAGCAGCGACAGGTCGAAGTTGAGGGGCGCGTAGCTCAGCACCGAACTTCCCGGTACCAGCCCGAAGTGGTCGGCGCCCCAGCGCAGGAAGTCGTCCACACCCGTCCCCGGCAGCGGGACGATCTTGGGCGTGCCGGTCGAGCCGGACGTGGTGAGGAACAGCGACGACTGGCCGGCGGGCGGCAGTACGAACCCTTCGGCGCCCAGCGGCCCGGTCACGGCCCGTGCGGTGACGTCGGCCGCCCCGTCCGGCCCGTACGAGACGGTCAGGACGTGCGAGCAGGACGCCTGCCTGCCGAGGGTCCGTAGTCCGTCCTCGCCCAGTTCGGGCGAGGGGAGCAGGATCTGCCGGCCCTCCTGGAGGAGGGCGATGACGAGGGCGATCGCCGCCGGTGACTTCTTGGCGGATACGGCGAGCGGTCCCCCTGCGGGGAGACCGAGCCCGGCCAGCCGGTCGCGCAGGTCCTGCGCGGTCTCCACCAGTCGCTGATAGCTGACGCGCTCCTCGCCGAAGACGAGGGCGGTTCCTTGCGGTTGCTGTGCCGCCTGTGCGGCGAGGTTGTCGAGAAACCCCTGGGAAGGCATGTCTCCTCGCAATTCGCTTCGCAGAGAGGGTGGGGTGGGGACCCCGGCCGCCGGGCGGGGGACGGTGCAGGCGGCCGGGGTGTCCGATGGGTGCCGCTTCGGCGTGCGGCGGGGGTGGTGCGGGCGGTGCGGGTGCGGGTGCCGTGGCGGGTGCCGGCGGGCGACGCCGTGTGGGCGCCGGGCGGGGTGGTTGCCGGTGCCGACGGGTGCCGTGGCGGGCGGTGCGGGGTGCGAAACGCCGGGCCGGGTTCACGAGCGGCCGTGCCTGGCAGTGCCTGGCCGGCGTGCCGAACGGCTCGTGTCGGGCCTTGCGTCGGGGGGTTCGCGTCGAGCGGTATGTGCGTGCGTGGGGGCCGGTGGACCGGACCTGCGCGGGAAGGGGGCGGTCCGGCGCCGGGGGCGTTCAGGGTGGGGAGGTGGACGAGCCCTGTGGGGAAGGAAGGGCCCGGCGGAGGGTGATCCAGGCCCTGGGCCGCGCCCGGAGCCGGGTCCTGGGCCGGGTCCCGGCCCTGATTCCGGTACCGGGTCCGGAGGCGGTCCGGCGGGGAGGGGCCTGACCGACACCGAACCCGGTGCGGAATCCGGCGCGGGTGGGGCGACGCGACCGGACCTTCGCGATCGGACCCGTCAGAGGCCGGAGGCCAGCTTGAGTCCGATGATGCCGCCGATGATGGCGAGGAAGCACAGCACCTTCTCCTTCGTGATCTTCTCCTTGAAGATCACGGAGCCGAGCAGGACGGTGCCGACGGAGCCGATACCGGTCCAGATCGCGTAGCCGACGCCGACGTCCAGCGTCCGCAGCGACAGGCTCAGGGTGAAGATGCCGCCGGCCGCGGCCAGCAGGGTGAACACCGAGGGCCACAGGCGGGTGAAGCCCTTGGTGGCGTTGGTTCCGAGGGCGAAGGCGACCTCGAAGACGGAGGCGATGGCGAGCCAGATCCAGGCCATGACAGTGGTTCTCCTTGGGCGATACGGGTGTGGGAGGCGGGGCGTGGGGTATGGGGGGACGCTCTGTGCCTCGCGGCGTGTGCTGCGGCGGTCGGCGGCGCGCTACGGACTCCCGTGCTGCGCAACGGACTCCCGTGCTACGCACCGGACTTCTTCGGGCGCAACGGACTCCCGCGGTGCGCCGGCGTGGCCGTCAGGCCACGGGGAGCGGCGCGGCGACGGGCCGCCCCGCGGTTTCCTCCGCGGATGGCTCCACGGACTCCTCCGCGGGCTGCTCCAGGGCCGTCACCTGGTCGATGACCTTGGTGAGGAAGGCCAGTTGGGGCATCCCCTCGACCTTGGTACGGCCCTCCCCGATGTAGATCGTGGGGACGGTCGTGATGCCGAGGTCCTGGTGCGCGTGCCGCTGGAGCCGCTGGTGCGTCTCGTAGTAGCGGCCGGTCTCCAGCGCGGTGCGGTACTCCTCGGCGTCCAGGCCGAGTCCGGCGGCCAGTTCGGTGAGGACACCGATGTCGCCGATGTCGCGCTCCTCGAGGAAGAAGGCCGTCAGCAGCCGTTCGTTGTACTCGGCCCCGATGCCGTGTCCGAGGGCGTACTGGTAGCCCTCGAACGCCAGTCGGCTGTACGGCTGCGGGGACACGTCGGGCAGCACGATGGGCATGTCCATGCGCGCGGCCATCGGGTAGACCACGTTCTTCCAGACGGTCTGGAGGTAGTCGCCCTCGACGAGCAGGGTGGGGGTGGGTTCCGGGCGCAGCTCGTACGGCTGCCAGGTGATCTCCACGTCCTTGCCCTCGGTCGCCTGGTCCACCACCTTCTTGGCGAGGAGGCAGAACGGGCACACGTAGTCGGACCAGATTTCGATCTTCAGTGGCATGTCGGTCACCTGTGGGCGGTCGGGGCCGGCCGGGTCAGCGGACGGGCTCGGGAACCGCGGCACCGGTGGCCGAGGAGGTGACGGACTCGGCCTCCGCGGTGCCTCGGTCGACCAGCTTGAGGCCGATGATGCCGCCCAGGATCGCGACGAAGCAGACGATCTTGGCGAGGTTCAGCGACTCGTTGAAGATCACCGCGCCGAGGAGGACGGTGCCGACGGAGCCGATGCCGGTCCAGATCGCGTAGCCGACGCCGACGTCGAGCGTCTTCAGCGCGAGGCTGAGGAAGAAGATGCCGCCGGCCGCGGCGCCCGCGGTGAGCAGGGACGGTCCGAGCCTCGTGAAGCCTTCCGTGGCGTTGGTGCCCAGCGCGAAGACGACTTCGAACACCGAGGCGATGAGCAAGTAGATCCAGGCCATGCCGAGATCCTTTCGTGTTCATTGCTTGCACAATCGATGCTTGTGCAAGCAATATTGCCCGGCGGAGGGATGCCCGTCAACCCGGAACCTCCGACTCGTCGTCGCACAAGGGGGAATCGACCGTGAGCAGCACCGCCGGCACACCAGTCGCCACACGCACCACGAAGCCCCGGACCCCGGCCGCCGGGAGCCGCGAACCCGCCCATCCGGCGCGCGCGGAGCTGCGCCTCGAAACCGTGCTCCAGGCACTCGCCGACCCCGCCCGCCTCCAGGTCGTCCGCCTCCTCGCCGGTCTCGACGACGGCACGCACCTCAGCTGCACGGCCGCGACGGCGGGCCTCACGGTCAGCAGGTCGACGTCCACCCACCACTTCCGCGTACTGCGCGAGGCGGGCGTGATACGGCAGCACTACCGCGGCACCGCCAAGATGAACGCGCTGCGCCGCAACGACATGGAGGCGTGCTTCCCCGGGCTCCTCGACGCGGTACTGGCGGCGCGGACGCAGGTATGACGGCGGCGGGAGGAGCGTCAGCGGGCGAGGCGTCGGCGCAGAAGCACGGCCGGAGACACCCTCGCGCCCCGGCTCGGTCCCGGTACCTGTCGCCGGATCTCTTCAGCGCTCGCCGGAGGTGGTCGCGGAGCTCCGCGGCCCCGGCTTCACCGCGCGCTCAGTCCCCCGGAGCCCCGGCCAGGTCGAGGGCCGCGGCCACGCGGGAGGCGGCGTCCTCGGCGAACGCGGTGTCCTGGCGTTCGAAGGGCGGGCGGCTCCTGGTGCGCAGGAAGGTGAGTACGCCGAGGGTGCGGCCGCGGCTGCGCAGCACGGTGCACAGGGCGTGCACGGAGTCCTCCGGCCACTCCCGGTCCGCCGCCCAGCGGTCCCCCGCGTCGCGGCCCGCGCCGGTGCGCACGGAGCCGATGCGGTCCACCGCCTGCAGTGCGGGATGTCCCTCCGGATAGCGCACCGGCACCGCCGGGCCGGTCACCGGCAGGCAGGGGCCGGGCGCGCCCGCGGGCGTGGCCGCCGCACGGACCAGGCCGGACGGGCGCAGCAGGTCGACCAGCGCGTGGTCGGCGTACCCGGCCAGCGCGAAGTCGACGAAGGCCATCGCGGCCTCCATGGGGTCCTCGCACTCGCCGGCCGCCCGCGCGGCGCGCTGCAGCTGGTGCGTACGGAACCGCAGCCGGTCGGCGTCCTGCACGGCCAGGCGGGCATCCGTCACGTCCTGGAACAGCCATCCCACGCCGAGCGGGACGGGCTCCTCCGCGAGGGGCGAGGCGAGCCGCAGGAAGCCGCTCCGCCAGCAGCGCCGCCGCTCGCCCTCCGGGGTGCGCAGGGTGACCCAGACGTCCGCGGACTCCGGCACGGACCCGTCGGCCAGGACATGATGCAGGGCGGCCTCCAGGTCCTCCACGCCCTGCACGATGACCTCGCCGAGGGGCCGCCCGAGCATCGTCGTACGCCCGGTGCCCAGCGCCCGCGCCGCGTGCGCGTTGACGACGGTGGGGCGCAGGTCGACGTCGACGAGCACCACGCCCCACGACGCGTCGTCGAACAGCGCCTCGCTGAGCGCGATCGCCCGCTCCAGGTCGATCTGCGCGTGCACCTCGCCGAACGCGCAGTACACCCCGGCGGGCTTCCCGTCCGCCCCGCTCACCCGGGCGGACTGGGTCCGTACGAGCACCCGCCCGCCGTCCTTGCGCAGCAGCGCGAACTCGTGCACCTGTCGGCCCGGGGCGTCCATGGCGGCCATCAGCCGCCGTTGCACCTCGTCGGCGTCCGCGGTCCGCACCGCCCACCCGGCGAACCCGGTCCGCCCGATGGCCTCCTCCGCGGTCCAGCCGAGGATCCGCTCGGCCTCGCGGTTCCAGTGCGTGATCACCCCGTCCGCGTCGAACGCGCACAACGCGGCGTCCATCCCGTCGAGCAATGCCGCGAGCAGATCCGCCCCGGGCCCGGGCCCGGGCTCCTCCGCCCCTCTGGCATCGGTGGTCTCACTACTCCGGGAAGCACTCACCCTGGCACCCCCTGCAGGACGTACTCCGCGTGAACCGCGACCGCGCGCTTCGGCGCTCAGAAGCATTCAACTGGAACGTGACGCAGCCCACACGGCCTTCTTCGAAAATACCCCCGCCCCGCCACCCGCAACGGCCCGTCCGGCCGCCCGCCGCCCGCTCAGGCGTCGAAGTCGTACTCCAGGACGTACGCCGCCGAGTCCAGGACCATCTCGTTGACCTCGACCGGACGGCCGACGGCGGCGAAGGCGGTACGGCAGACGAGCATTACCGGTGTCCCCGCCGGGAGTCCGAGTGCCGTGGCCTCCTCGGGGGAGGGCATCCGGGCGCGGATCTCCTCACGGAAGTGGGCGGGTTCGTGCCCGAGCTCGGCCAGGCGTGCGTAGGTGCCGCCCGGGCCGGTGTCCTCGGCGGTCACGGCCGACCCGGCCACCAGCCCGGCGGGCAGGTAGGACGTGGCGAGGAGCACGGGCTTGCCGTCGAGGACGAACCGCCTCCTCCTCACGCAGACACGTTCCTCCTCGTCCAGTCCGAGGACCCTCGCGACGTCTTCCGGCGGGTCCTCGTCGGTGACCCGCACCCGGTCCACGACGAGCTCACGGTCCCCGATGTCCGCCGACCAGACGGACCGTCCCCCGCCCCACTGCTCGCGCGACAGCCTCGCGATCCCGCTCCGGCGCAGCGGCTGGAACGCCCGGACGAAGACCCCCGAGCCCTTACGGGCCTCGGCCACCCCTTCGCTCTGCAGCACCCCCAGGGCCTGCCGGGCCGTCATGCGCGCTACTTCGTACTGCGCCATGAGGTCGTTCTCCCCGGGCAGCCGGTCCCCGGGACCGAACCTGCCGGAGCGGATCGCTGCCTTCAGCTCGTTGGCGATCCGCTGGTACTTCGGCTCGCGGCCGTTGCCTTGCGTGGCCATCAGTCGGTGATCCTCTCCTCTCTAGACACCTTAGAGGCGCCTGCGGTCGTGCACCCAGCCGCATGCTGCCGCCCACGCTTGACTTCTCTAGAGATGTACTCTTCTCTAGAGAAGTTGGAGTTCCTTTTGTTTCCGTGACGGGAGAGCCCGATTCCTGTGCCTCAGACCATCGCCGACTGGCTCGCCGCCACCCTCGGTGCATCCGAGAAGGACCGCCGGGAATGGCACGACCAGGGCGTCGCCCTGGCACCGCTCGGCGTACGCTTCGACGCCGTCCGCCTCGATGACGCGGTGGTGCACGCGGCGACCGGGAGCGGGCATCCGGCCGTCGTCGCCGACGTGCTCGCCGAAGGACTCGACGGACCGGTCGTCCACAATCCCCGGACCTGCCGCTACTACGCGCTCGTGGCCCCGGGCGCCATCCCACGGCGGAAGGTCCATGCGCCGGGCGTCGAGCGCCTCGGCCACGGCACCTACCTGGGCGTGCCGCACGCCGGTCTCACCGAATACGCCCCGATACGGCGGACGCCGTACTGGGCGGTGCCGATGCAGGAGGCCGGCGAGCTGTGCCACCCGCGTGCGGTTGTCTGGCTCGTGCGTATCGGCCTCGCCCGCCTGGAGGACCGGGCGGACGCGACCAAGTGAGGAACGCCCGGAGTAAGCCAGAGGGAGACCCGGACGTCCGGGTCCCCCTCGCGAAGGTCGGCGCCGAGCCGGGTCAGCCGGCGATGTCCTCGTAGCCCTCGATCTCCTGGGGGGAGCGGGTGCCCGGGCCGACGTAGCGGGCCGACGGGCGGACCAGGCGGCCGGTGCGCTTCTGTTCCAGGATGTGCGCCGACCAGCCGGCGGTGCGGGCGCAGGTGAACATCGAGGTGAACATGTGCGCCGGGACCTCGGCGAAGTCCAGCATGATCGCGGCCCAGAACTCGACGTTCGTCGCGAGGACGCGGTCCGGGCGGCGGTTGTGGAGCTCCTCCAGCGCGGCCTTCTCCAGGGCCTCCGCGATCTCGTAGCGCGGCGCGCCCAGCTCCTTGGCGGTGCGGCGCAGCACCCGGGCCCGCGGGTCCTCGGCGCGGTAGACGCGGTGGCCGAAGCCCATCAGGCGCTCGCCGCGGTCCAGGGCGCCCTTCACGTACGCCACGGCGTCGCCGGTGCGCTCGATCTCCTCGATCATGCCGAGGACACGCGACGGGGCGCCGCCGTGCAGCGGGCCGGACATGGCGCCGACCGCACCCGACAGGGCGGCGGCGACGTCCGCGCCGGTCGAGGCGATGACCCGGGCCGTGAACGTCGACGCGTTCATGCCGTGCTCGGCGGCGGACGTCCAGTACGCGTCCACGGCCTTGACGTGCTTCGGGTCGGGCTCGCCGCGCCAGCGGATCATGAACCGCTCGACGACCGACTCCGCCTTGTCGATCTCCCGCTGCGGCACCATGGGCAGCCCCTGCCCGCGGGCGGACTGGGCGACGTACGACAGGGCCATCACCGCGGCCCGCGCCAGGTCGTCGCGCGCCTGCGCCTCGTCGATGTCCAGCAGCGGTTTCAGACCCCACACCGGGGCGAGCATGGCCAGCGCCGACTGCACGTCGACACGGATGTCACCGGAGTGCACCGGGATCGGGAAGGGCTCCGCCGCCGGCAGGCCGGGGTTGAACGCGCCGTCGACCAGCAGGCCCCACACGTTGCCGAACGACACGCGCCCGACGAGGTCCTCGATGTCGACACCCCGATAGCGGAGCGCGCCGCCCTCCTTGTCCGGTTCGGCGATCTCCGTCTCGAACGCGACGACTCCTTCGAGTCCGGGTACGAAGTCGGACATCAGGCGGCTCCTCGTGTTGCGTGGGAAAGTCGGCGGACGGTGGATCCCCGGCGGCCCCGGGACAGGCACGATATCCGTCGCTGTATGGAGGCCACAGTGGCCCAGCGGTAGATTTTGGTGGTTTCAACGGGTGCGGGGAAGCGTGACATCCGGCACACTGCCCCAATTCGTCCACGGAGGGTTAACGGCACTCCGTGCCGGGCAGACTGCCCCGCTACGGCAGGATGGCGACCGTGCCGAACACCGCTTACGACCCCACCGCTCCCGATCCCGCCGCCATGCGCGAGCACTACCGCTCCGAGATCATCCAGGAGTCCGGTCTCGCTGCCGAACCGATGCGGCAGTTCGCCCTCTGGTTCCAGGAGGCCGTCGACAGCAAGGGCGTGATCTTCGAGCCGAACGCGATGATCGTCGCCACGGCCGACGCCGAGGGCCGCCCGTCGACCCGTACCGTCCTGATGAAGGTCTACGACGAGCACGGCTTCGTGTTCTTCACCAACCACCTGTCCCGCAAGGGGCGGGAGATCGCCGCGAACCCGCACGTCTCCCTGCTCTTCCCGTGGCACGCGCTGGCCCGGCAGGTCGTGGTCACGGGCACCGCGAGCCGCATCGGCCGCGACGAGACGGCCGCGTACTTCCGCACCCGCCCGCACGGCTCCCAGCTCGGCGCCTGGGCGAGCGAGCAGTCCTCCGTGATCGCGTCCCGCGAGGAGCTGGTCCGCCGCTACGACGAGCTGGCCGCCCGCTATCCCGAGGGCGAGCAGGTGCCCGTTCCGCCGGAGTGGGGCGGCTACCGCGTCACACCGGAGACCGTCGAGTTCTGGCAGGGTCACGCGAACCGCCTCCACGACCGCCTGCGCTACGTCCGGGACGCGGAATCGGGGGCGTGGCGCGTCGAGCGCCTCTGCCCCTGACACGTGCCAGGGATACACGTCCGGTTCATCCCTGATACGCGCCAGGGGCACATGCCTGATTCGTCCCTGATGCGTACCCGGTTCCTGATACGTACCCGGAACACCGTCGCGGGTATCCGGTCTGACGGCAGCACGGTCGGGACGGCAGCACGGTCCCGGCCTGGTCCGGCCTGGTCCGGCCTGGTCCGGCCTGGTACGGCCTGGTACGGCCTGGTACGGGCCGGTCCCGGTCCGGTACGGATCCGGTCCTGGAAACGCAGAACCCGCGGGCTCGGGTCCCCTCCGAGGAGGGGGCCGGCCGGACGTTACCGGCGAGCCCGCGGGTCGGTGACTGCATGGGATTGGCCGGCGAGTGCCGGCACCGCACAGAGTGCGACGACGGGCCGCTAGCCCGCGGTCACCTCACGCGTCCGGTTGTCATACATCTGCCGAACCACCTCCCTTCTCGTGTACGCCACACCCTAGGAAGGGGTGCGTCGGCATTCAAGGGAATTTTTTTCGCGCGCCGGGCCGGCCCCTACGCCCCCTACGGGGCCTCCGCGGTCCCGCCGCCCAGGACGCGGTCCACGATCTCAGCCCACTGGGCCACGACCCGCTCCCGGCGGGCCGTGTCGTCGGTGAGGAGGTTCGCGAGGCCCAGGCCGCGCGCCATGTCGAGGAGGCCCTGGACGGTCTCGCGGACGCCGGGGACGGACTCGTCCGCGCCGAGCAGCTCGACGGCGATCCGGTGCGACTCGCGTCCGACCCGGGCCTCGAGCTCGGTGACACGGCGGTGGAGCTGGGGCTCGTTCGCGGCGGCGACCCAGAGGTGCAGCGCGGCCCGGAAGAGGGGGCCCGTGTAGAGGGCGACCAGGGCGGCGACGACCTCCCCGCGGTCGGTGCGGCCGAGGGAGCGCAGGGCGGTGGAGCGCTCTTCCGCGACGTACTCGACGGCCGCGGTGAAGAGGTCCTCGCGGGTCGGGAAGTGGTGCTGGGCGGCGCCGCGGGACACTCCGGCGCGTTCGGCGACGACGGACACCGTGGAGCCCGCCCAGCCGTGTTCGGCGAGGCAGGCCACGGCGGCTTCCAGCAGCCGCTGCCGGGTCGCCCGGCTGCGGTCCTGCTTGGGTCCGGTCACAACACCCATGCGGGGTCCCGTCGTTCCAGGAAGGCCGTCACACCCTCCCTGGCGTCCGCGGACGCGAACAGTTCCGCGGAGAGCGTGGTGAGATCGGCCGTGTGTCGGTCGAAGTTCTCCAGCACGGTAGCCGCCACCAGGCGTTTCGATGAAGCGAGCCCCTGGGGCGAGGCCCGGCGCAGCCCGTCGAGGACGGGCTCCAGGGCCGCGTCGACGTCGTCGGCGGCCGTACTGACCAGGCCGGTGCGGGCGGCCTCGGCCGCGTCGAAGCGCTCTCCGGTCAGGTAGTAGCGGGCGGCGGCACGCGGGTCCATGCGCGGCAGCACCGGCATCGAGATGACGGCGGGTGCGAGCCCGAGACGTGACTCGGTGAACGCGAAACTGGCCCCGGGGCCCGCGACGGATATGTCGCAGGCCGCGAGAAGGCCGAGCCCGCCGGCCCGTACGTGCCCGGTGACCCGGGCGACGACGGGCTTGGGCAGGGCGACGATGCCGCGCATGAGTCCGACGAACACGGCGGGGTCCGGGGGTTCCCTGAGGTCGGCGCCCGCACAGAACGTGGACCCGGTGTGGGCGAGGACCACGGCCCGTACGTCATCGTCGGCCCCGCAGTCGGCGAGGGCGCCGGTCAGGTCGTCGACGAGGGCCTTCGACAGGGCGTTGCGGTTGCCCGGCGAGTCCAGCCGGAGCGTGGTGATGCCGCGCTCGTGCGCCACCCGGATCGTGTTCATGCGTCCTCTCGTTCTGCTTCGAGGTCCCGTAGTTCACGGCGGAGGATCTTGCCGCTGGCGGCCCGCGGGACGGCGTCGACGAACGCGACGCGGCGGACCTTCTTGTAGGGGGCGACCCGTTCGGCGACGTACGCCATGACCTCGGCGCCGTTCAGTCCGGGCGCGGCCGGCTGCCGCACCACGAAGGCCTTGGGCACCTCGTTGCCGTCGCGGTCGTGGACGCCGACGACGGCGGCGTCGGCGATGCCCTCGTGGGTGAGGAGCAGCGCTTCGAGTTCCGCGGGGGCGACCTGGAAGCCCTTGTACTTGATGAGTTCCTTGACGCGGTCGACGACGAAGAGCCAGCCGTTCCCGTCGACGCGGCCGATGTCGCCGGTGTGCACCCAGCCGTCGCGGTCGATCATGGCGGCGGTCTCCTCGGGCCGGCCGAGGTAGCCCTTCATCACCTGGGGGCCGCGGATCAGGATCTCGCCGTCCTCGCCGAGGCCGGCGTCCTTGCCGGGTTCGGTGAGGGAGAGCAGGCGCATCTCGGTGCCGGGGAGCAGGGTGCCGACGGCTCCCGGCGGCGGGTCGGCGGCGTCCAGCGGGACGGCGTGCGTGCCGGGGGACAGTTCGGTCATGCCGTAGGCCTGCCGGACGGGCGGCAGGCCGAGCCGGTTCGAGCAGGCCGTGGCGAGGGCCGCGTCGAGCGGGGCGGCGGCGCTGAGCACGTACCGCAGCGACGACAGGTCGTAGCGGGCGACGGCCGGGTGCTTGGCGAGGGCGAGCACGATGGGCGGTGCGACGTACAGGCCGGTGATGCGGTGCCGTTCGATCGCGGCGAGGAACTCGTCGAGGTCGAAGCGGGGCAGCACGACGACGGTCGCGCCGAGCCGCAGCGGCGCGTTCATCAGGGCGGTGAGCCCGTAGATGTGGAAGAACGGCAGCACGGCGAGGATGCGGTCGCCGGGGCCCATGGGGACGGCCGGCTGGAGCTGGGCGAGGTTGGTGGCGATGCTGCGGTGGGTGAGCATCACGCCCTTCGGGACGCCGGTGGTCCCCGAGGAGTAGGGCAGGGCGGCGATGTCCTCGCCCGGGTCGATGGAGACGTCCGGCTCGGGGGCGGCCGAGGCGAGCATGGCGCGGACCGAGCGGTGTCCCTCGGCCTCGTCGCAGACGAAGATCTCCCGGATGCCGCCCGCGGCTTCGGCCGCCTTCCGGGCGGTGTCCAGCAGGGGCGAGACGGTGACGATCCAGCGGGCGGAGGAGTCGCGGAGCTGTTTCGCGAACTCCTCCGCCGTGGACAGCGGATGGATGGTGGTGACGGTGGCGCCCGCGCGGGTGGCGCCGTAGAACACGGCCGGGTAGGCGATGGTGTTGGGGCTGTGCAGGGCGAGGACGTCGCCCTTGCGCAGCCCGGCGTCGGCGAGCTCGGCGGCGATCCGCCGGTGGAACATGCCGAGTTGGGCGTAGCTGAGGGTGCTGCCGTCGATCCCGTCGATCAGGGCGGGCGTCTCGCCGAACTCGTCGGCCCGTCCGAGGACCGCTTCGTGGATGGGCAGTTCGACGGGCCGTACGTCCGGGTACGCGCTGTGGAACACCATGCCGGATCCTTCCGCTGGATGGCTGCCGTACAGCTGTCAGTTGTACGGCGGTCAGTAGGACTTGGGGAGGCCCAGGGTCTGGTGGGACACGTAGTTGAGGATCATCTCCCGGCTGACCGGGGCGATGCGGGAGACGCGGGCGGCGGTGACGAGGGACGCGAGCCCGTACTCACGGGTGAGGCCGTTCCCGCCCAGGGTGTGGACGGCCTGGTCCACGGTCCGTACGCAGGCCTCGGCGGCGGCGTACTTGGCCATGTTGGCGGCCTCACCGGCACCGACGTCGTCCCCCGCGTCGTACAGCCGGGCGGCCTTCTGCATCATCAGGCGGGCGAGTTCCAGCTCGATGTGCGCCTGGGCGAGCGGATGGGCGATGGCCTGGTGGCTGCCGATGGGCGCCTTCCACACCTGCCGGGTCCTCGCGTAGTCCACGGCCCGGCCGAGGGCGTAGCGGCCCATGCCGATGGCGAACGCGGCGGTCATGATGCGCTCGGGGTTCAGTCCGGCGAACAGCTGGAGCAGCCCGGCGTCCTCGTCGCCCACCAGGGAGTCCGCGGGCAGCCGCACGTCGTCCAGGACCAGCTCGAACTGCTTCTCGGCGGCGGCGAGTTCCATGTCGATCTGCGAGCGGCCGAACCCGGGGGCGTCACGGGGGACGACGAACAGGCAGGGCTTGAGGCGGCCGGTCCGGGCGTCCTCGGTACGGCCGACGATCAGTGTGGCGTCGGCGATGTCCACGCCGGAGATGAACACCTTGCGGCCGTTGAGGACCCACCCTCCGTCGTCCTCGCGGCGGGCGGTGGTGGTGATGCGGTGCGAGTTCGAACCGGCGTCGGGTTCGGTGATGCCGAACGCCATGGTGACCGTGCCGTCGGCGAGGCCCGGCAGCCAGCGGGCCTTCTGCTCGTCCGTGCCGAAGCGGGCGATGACCGTGCCGCAGATCGCCGGGGACACGACCATCATCAGCAGCGGGCAGCCGGCCGCGCCGAGTTCTTCGAGGACGATGGAGAGTTCGGCCATGCCGCCGCCCCCGCCGCCGTACTCCTCCGGGAGGTTCACTCCGAGGTGGCCGAGCTTGGCGGCCTCGGCCCACAGCGCGGCCGGGTCGCAACCGCGGCCGTGGCGCCGGCCGAGCGCGGCGACGGAGGAGCGCAGCGCGGCGCGCTCTTCGGTTTCGATGACACTCACTTCTGGGCCTCCTGTACGGGATCGTCCTGTGCGGCGGGCGTCATCGCCGCGTCGGCGGCGGTGAGTTCGTCGACGACGGCGAGCAGGGCTCCGACCTCGACCTGACGGCCGGGGACGGCGTGGAGCGCGGTGAGCGTGCCGGAGGCGGGAGCGGTGATGCGGTGCTCCATCTTCATCGCCTCCAGCCAGATGAGGGGCTGGCCCGCTGTGACGCGGCGGCCGGCGGCGAGGCCGTCGGCGACCCGGATCACGGTGCCGGGCATCGGGGCGAGCAGCGAGCCCGGTTCGGCGGTGTCCTGCGGATCGGTGAACCGGGGCCGGGCCGCGAGCCGGTGGGATCCGGTGACGGTGTCGACGTGGACGGTGCCGGCGTGCAGGGCGCCGGCGCGCAGGGTGCTGCCGTTCACGGTGCCGGCATGCACGGTGCTGCCGACGTGCCCGGTGCCGCCGTCCGCGTACCGGCTGACGTGGTACGTCCGTACGACGCCGGCCACTTCCAGGGCGACCCGGTCGGGCGCCACGG
This sequence comes from Streptomyces sp. NPDC030222, assembly GCF_055573115.1. Classification (NCBI taxonomy): domain Bacteria; kingdom Bacillati; phylum Actinomycetota; class Actinomycetes; order Kitasatosporales; family Streptomycetaceae; genus Streptomyces; species Streptomyces sp. NPDC030222. The sequence goes on along the minus strand of NZ_JBVICA010000022.1, from coordinate 49,475 downwards.
ACACGGCCCGCACCCCGGGCCGCCCGTCGAGCAGATAGCCGTCTCGGGTGGGGCGGTACCGCACCTCGTGGTCCCCGTAGACCGCGAGCTGGGGCTGCGACGGCACATTGCGCCAGCCGCCGATGCGCTGCGGCACGCCGGGGCCGCGGCGTGCCTCGGCGTCGGCCAGCGCGGCGGCGACCGCCGCGTGCTCCTCGCCGGGAGCGGGTGCGGTGAGCTCGTCCAGGTGCCTGTCGTAGAACCCGGTGTCGAGCCGTCCCTCGGCGAAGTCCTGGTGCCGCAGCGAGCGGACGAGCAGTTCCCGGTTGGTGACGGGCCCGTGCACCCGGGTCCGCTCCAGAGCGTGCGCCAGCCTGCGCGTCGCCTCCGCGCGGCTGGGCGCCCAGGCGACGACCTTGGCGAGCATGGCGTCGTAGTGCACTCCGATCCGGTCGCCGTCGCCGTACCCTGCGTCGACGCGCAGTCCGGGGCCCTCCGGCACGGACAGGCGGTGCAGGGTGCCCGTCTGCGGGGTCCACCCGGACGCGGGGTCCTCGGCGTAGAGGCGGGCCTCGACGGCGTGACCCCGGGGGGCGGGCGGCTCGGGCGGCAGCGGTGTGCCCTCGGCGACGGCCAGCTGGAGGGCGACCAGGTCGATCCCGAAGACCGTCTCCGTGACGGGGTGTTCGACCTGGAGCCGGGTGTTCATCTCCAGGAAGTGCGCCCGGTCGCCGACGACCAGGAACTCCACGGTGCCGGCACCGCGGTAGTCCGTGGCGCGGGCGGCCCGGATCGCCGACTCCCGCAGGATGCCGGTGAGTTCCTCGCTCAGGCCCGGCGCGGGAGCCTCCTCGATCACCTTCTGGTGGCGGCGCTGCAGGGAGCAGTCACGGGTGCCGAGCGCCCACACCGTGCCGTGGGCGTCGGCGAGGATCTGCACCTCCACGTGCCGGCCGTTCTCCAGGTACGGCTCGACGAAGACCTCCCCGTCGCCGAAGGCGCTCAGCGCCTCGGCGCGCGCCGCCTCCAGTGCGCGCCCGAGCGAGGCCAGGTCGCGCACCACGCGCATACCGCGGCCGCCGCCGCCGGCCGCCGCCTTGACCAGGACCGGCAGGTCGTCCTCGGTGAGACGGCCGGGGTCCAGCGGGGCGAGCCCCATCAGCTCCTTGGCCCGGGTCTTCGACGCCATGGCGTCGATCGCGTCGGGCGGCGGCCCGATCCACAGCAGGCCGGCGTCGCCGACGGCCCGTGCGAAGTCGGCGTTCTCGGACAGGAAGCCGTATCCGGGGTGCACGGCGTCCGCGCCGGCCGCGAGCGCGGCCTTCACGACGAGGTCGCCGCGCAGGTACGTGTCGGCGGGAGCGTCGCCGGGGAGCCGTACGGCCGCGTCGGCCTCACGGACGTGGAGCGCCGAGGCGTCCGCGTCGGAGTACACGGCGACGGTGGCGATCCCCAGCTCCCGGCAGGTGCGGAAGACCCGGCGGGCGATCTCGCCACGGTTGGCGACAAGGACGGACCGGACAAGGGCGGGCTGGGCGAGGGCGGGCTGGTTCATCGAGGCCTCACATCCGGAAGACGCCGAAGCCGCCGCGGGCGCCCTCGACCGGTGCCGTGTGGATCGCGGACAGGCACAGGCCGAGCACGGTCCGGGTGTCGCGCGGGTCGATGACCCCGTCGTCGTACAGCCGCCCGGACAGGAACATCGGCAGGGACTCGGACTCGATCTGCTGCTCGACCATCGCGCGCAGCGCCGCGTCGGCGTCCTCGTCGTACGGCTGCCCCTTGGCCTCGGCGGACTGCCGGGCGACGATCGACAGGACTCCCGCGAGCTGCTGCGGACCCATCACGGCCGACTTGGCGCCGGGCCAGGCGAAGAGGAACCGGGGATCGTAGGCGCGCCCGCACATGCCGTAGTGCCCGGCCCCGTACGAGGCGCCCATCAGCACGGACAGGTGCGGGACCTTCGAGTTCGACACCGCGTTGATCATCATCGCGCCGTGCTTGATGATGCCGCCCTGCTCGTACTCCTTGCCGACCATGTAGCCCGTGGTGTTGTGGAGGAACAGCAGCGGGGTGTCGGACCGGTTGGCGAGCTGGATGAACTGGGCGGCTTTCTGGGACTCGGCGCTGAACAGCACACCCTGCGCGTTGGCGAGGATGCCGACCGGGTAGCCGTGCAGCCGGGCCCAGCCGGTGGCCAGGCTCGTTCCGTAGAGCGGCTTGAACTCGTCGAAGTCGGAGCCGTCGACGATCCGGGCGATCACCTCGCGCGGGTCGAAGGGGACCCGGAGGTCGTCCGGCACGATGCCCAGCAGTTCCTCCTCGTCGTACTTCGGCGGTTCGGCGGGACCCGGATCGGGGTGCGCCTTGCGCCGGTTGAGGCGGGCGACGACGCGCCGGGCCTGGCGCAGCGCGTCGGGTTCGTCGACGGCGAAGTGGTCGGCGAGCCCGGAGGTGCGGGCGTGCATCCCGGCGCCGCCGAGCGATTCGTCGTCGCTCTCCTCGCCGGTGGCCATCTTGACCAGGGGCGGGCCGCCGAGGAACACCTTCGACCGCTCCTTGATCATGATCACGTGGTCGGACATTCCGGGCACGTAGGCGCCGCCGGCCGTGGAGTTGCCGAACACGACGGCGACGGTGGGGATTCCGGCGGCGGAGAGCCGGGTGAGGTCCCGGAACAGCGCCCCGCCGGGGATGAAGATCTCCTTCTGGGACGGCAGGTCGGCCCCGCCGGACTCCACGAGACTGATGACGGGGAGCCGGTTGGCGAAGGCGATCTCGTTGGCTCGGAGGGCCTTCCTCAGCGTCCACGGGTTGCTCGCCCCGCCGCGCACGGTCGGGTCGTTCGCGGTGATGACGCATTCGACGCCCTCGACCACACCGATGCCGGTGACCATCGACGCGCCGACCGGGTGGTCGCTGCCCCACGCGGCGAGCGGGGACAGCTCCAGGAACGGGGTGTCGGGGTCCAGGAGCAGTTCGATGCGTTCCCGGGCGAGCAGCTTGCCGCGCTTGCGGTGCCGGGCGATGTACTTGTCGCCCCCGCCCGCCTGCGCCTTGGCGTGTTCGGTGTCCAGGGCGGCGAGCTTGCCGAGCATCGCTTCCCGGTGGGCCGCGTACTCGGGCGTCGCGGTGTCGAGCGCCGAGGCGAGGACTGTCATGGGGTCACCTCCGGTGCGGGGCGGCGGCGTCGCGCGGCGGCCTGGGGATCGGGCGGGGCGTCGTGTGCGTGGGCGGACGGATCGTCGGACCCCAGGTCATGGGCCGTCGGTGGGCCGGCGGACGCGTCACCCTCGGCCGGGCCGGTGGACGGGAGCAGCGCGGCGGGGATGTCCAGGTGCCGGGACCGGAGCCATTCGCCGAGCGCCTTGGCCTGGGGGTCGAAGCGGACCTGTGCCGCGACGCCTTCGCCGAGCAGGCCCTCGACGACGAAGTTCAGCGCGCGCAGGTTCGGCAGGACGTGGCGTACGACGCCCAGACCGGCGGTCTCGGGCAGGAGTTCTCGGAACCGCTCGACGGTGAGGGCGTGCACCAGCCACCGCCAGGCGTCGTCCGTACGGGCCCATACGCCGACGTTGGCGTCACCGCCCTTGTCGCCGCTGCGCGCGCCCGCCACCAGGCCGAGCGGGGCGCGCCGCACCGGGCCCGCCTCGTGCGGCGGTTCGGGGAGCGGGGGTTCGCCGACCGGTTCCAGTACGCGCGTACGGGCGGTGTGCGGGACGGTGGTGCGGCTCCCGTCGGGCAGTACGGCGATGTGCGGCACCTCGGCCGCGTCGATGTGCACGGCCTCGAACACCCCGTACGGGGAGCCCTTTCCGGGAGGGGCGGTCACATGGAAGCCGGGGTAGCTGCCGAGGGCGAGTTCGATCGCGGCGCCGCTGAGCGCGCGGCCCACGGCCTCCGGGTCCGGGTCGCGGACGACGAGCCGCAGCAGCGCGCTCGCCGTCTCCTCCGTCCCGGCGTCGGCCCGGTCGGTCCGGGCCAGCTCCCAGCGGACGGCGGCCGGGCGGCGTTTGCCGCGGGTGAGTGCCTCCTCGACCTGTTCCCGCACCAGCCGGGCCTTCGCCTCGATGCCGAGGCCGGTGAGGACGAACACGACTTCGTTGCGCCAGCCGCCGAGCCGGTTGAGCCCCGTCTTGAGGGTGGGCGGCGGCGCCTCGCCCCGGACCCCGTCGATCCTGACCCGGTCGGGCCCCTCCTGGGTGAGGCGGACGGTGTCGAGCCGGGCGGTGACGTCGGGGCCGGCGTACCGGGCGCCCGCCGTCTCGTACAGCAGCTGGGCCGTGACCGTGCCGAGGTCGACGACACCGCCCGTGCCGTCGTGCTTGGTGATGACGGACGATCCGTCGGCGTGGATCTCTGCGACCGGGAACCCGGGGCAGCGGACGTCGTGTTCGCCGAAGAACGCGTAGTTGCCGCCGGTGGCCTGGGTGCCGCATTCCAGGACGTGCCCGGCGACCACGGCCCCGGCGAGCGCGTCCAGGTCGTCGGCGCCCCAGCCGAAGTGGGCCGCCGCCGGACCGGTGACCAGTGCGGCGTCCGTGACCCGCCCGGTGACGACGATGTCGGCGCCGGCCTTCAGGCAGGCGGCGATGCCCTGCCCGCCGAGGTAGGCGTTGGCGGTGAGCACCCCGTCCCCCCAGCCGCCGCGCGCGAGCAGGTCGTCGCCCTCGACGTGGGCGACGCGCACCGGCACCCCGACGCGCCCGGCGAGCTCCCGTACGGACTGCGCGAGGCCGGCCGGGTTGAGGCCTCCCGCGTTCACGACGATCCGCACGCCCCGCTCGTGGGCGAGTCCGAGGCCCTCCTCAAGCTGCCGCAGGAAGGTCTTGGCGTACCCGAGTCCGGGGTCCTTCATCCGGTCCCGCCCGAGGATGAGCATGGTCAGCTCGGCGAGGTAGTCGCCGGTGAGCACGTCCAGCGGGCCGCCGGCCAGCATCTCGCGCACGGCGTCGAAACGGTCGCCGTAGAACCCGGAGGCGTTCCCGATGCGCAGCACACGCCCGGTGGTCCGCCGCTCGTCGCGCGCGTCCGCCGCCGTCACGCCGGGCCTCCGCCCGGCCGGCGGCCGGGTCCCGGCGGGCCGGCGAAGGCCTGGGCGATGTCCAGCCAGTGGTCCGCGTCCTGGCCCTCGGCGCGGAGCGCGGTGTCGGCACGGTGGGCGCGCCGGGTCGCCAGGAGGCAGAAGTCGAGGGCGGGGCCGGTGACGCGCTGCGGTGCGGCCTCGGGCCCGTACGCCCAGAGCTCGCCGGACGGGCCGGTCAGCTCGACGCGGAACTCGTCCGCGGGCGGTGTCTCGCCGCGTACCTGGTACGCGAAGTCGCGGGCGCGGACGCCGATCCGGGCCACGTGCCGCAGCCGGTCGGTGGGCTGCCGGGTCCTGCCAAGGGCGTCGTGCACGTCCTGGGCGTGCGCCCAGGTCTCCATCAGCCGGGCGGTCGCCATGGAGGCGGCGCTCATCGGCGGCCCGTACCAGGGGAACCGCGCGCCGGGCGGGGCGTCGCGGAGCGCCTGTTCGAGCCGGTCACGGCCGTCCCGCCAGCGGGCGAGGAGTTCGTCCGGCGGCAGCCGCGCACCGGCTTCGGCGCCCTCGTCGACGAAGGTGTCCGGTGCCGCGAACGCCTTTGCGGCCTCGGCGGCGAAGCCGTCGGGGTCGGTGACGGCGAGCAGCGACGCCGAGTCCGTCCACGCCAGGTGGGCGATCTGGTGGGCGATGGTCCAACCGCGCGCCGGGGTCGACCACTTCCATTTCTGCATGCTCAGACGTGATGCGAGCCGGTCGAGGTCCGCGCCCTCGGCGCGGAGGTCGTCCAGCAGGTCGTCGAGCAGATCGGACACGGAGCGCTCCCCTCACGGGTACGACGGTCACCGGCGAGGATGGCAGCGGTCCCAAAAACAAGCAAGCATGCTTGCATGATTTGGCGCGCCTTTTTGGCAAGCGCGTTGGCGGCGACCCCTCACGAGTCCAAATCCCGTATCCTCCGCCACGGCCGACCAGCCGAAACTAAGGTCCCGACCGCGATGCGGTGGACCTCCGTCGTTCCGTGGTCTCAGTTGCCGCGCGGACGGCTGCGGACCTGGGCGGACGGGCTATAGCGCCCGTCCCGTCGAACCGGTCACAGTGTCGAGCCCGGGCCCACTACCGCAGGGCAACCCAACGCTCGCCGCGTAAGCGCCAGCGGATCCGACCGGGCTCGATCCGGGCAGGAGTGCCGTCTGCCGCGAAGCCCTCGCCGACGCTCAGCCATGAGGCGCATATACCGAATGCGGCACGTTCCCAGTTGATCACAGCGCCGATCGTAGGCCCGGCCCCGCCCGCGCGGAGACCGGCTTTCGGATTCGTCTATCGTCGCGGACCGGAACGGCATGGGCTGACCGGCAAGATCCGAAAAGGCGGCTTAGGCGTCGCTGCTCAACCCTTCTACCAGCGTACGCACGGCTGTGACCCGAGACCGCTCAGGAAGGCAGGGCCGCGTCGAGGTAGTCCTGCACCGGCTCGAACAGTCCGTACGGCACGTACTCCGGGATCTCGCCATGGGCGACCCAGGCCAGTTCGGCCAGCTCCTCGGTGTCCGCGACGTGGGCCGTTCCGTCCAACACCTCGCAGGCGGTGTACGACATCAGCCGGCCCGTCTTCGGGTGGATGCGCTCGCCGAGCAGCTTCACAGCCGCCACGGTCAGCCCGGTCTCCTCCTGGGTCTCCCGCACGGCGGCGTCCTCGCGGGCCTCGCCGGGCTCGACCTCTCCGGCCGGGAACTGCCAGGAGAGCTGTCCCTCGCTGACCCGGCGGCGCACCATCAGCACGCGTCCCTCGTTCACGACGATGGCGGCGGCGATGCCCGGGCGCTCGTCCGTGTTCTGGTTCGTCACGTCTGCTCCTCCAGGACGGCCAGGATGGGTGGGAAGATCGTATCGACGGGGATGAAGCGGGGCACCGAGTTTCTGGGGACCCACATGACGTCGATGTTCTCGGCCGCGTCGCTGTTGGTGGCCTCGCCGGCCAGGTACTCGCAGAGGAAGTACTCGCACAGCACGCCGGTTACGGGGTGAAGCCGGTTCCCGAGGTGCTGCCGGACCGCGCAGTGGACACCCGTCTCGTCCAAGGTCTCCCGCACGGCGGTGGTCTCCGCTTTGCCTCCCGGCTTGATGACCCCGGCCGGGAACTGCCACGTGATGCCGGCGGCGTCGTCCTCCCGTCGGCACACCAGAAGGACATCGCTGTCGCGGACGACCACCGCGATGGCCACCCGCAGCGCCTGCGCGCCTGGCGGTGTCGAGTCCGCTGGGGCCTGTTCCTTCGCCAGCAGGAGCGCGAAGCGCTGTCGCGCAGCCGCAGGAGCCCGCTCATAGGCCGTGTCGAGAAGCTGCTGCATCTCCCTGCGAGGCACGACGGACGCGTCGGAGTGCCAGGTGGCCACCGTCCTCACGGCGATACCCAGCTGGGCGGCGAACTGTTCGTTGCCGAGCCGTAGGGCGGACTGCAGCAGGCAGGCGTACCGCCCGCTCCAGCGCTCGATCACGTCCACAAGACTGCCCCCTTGCCGCCGCCCCGGTGCAGGAATCCGCGCGCCGAAAGTGCACTTCCACTGCACTGCCACTTCATGGTCACGCGGGAAGAGCCCCGGAAGAATCGGAGTCACCAGGGGCCAAGGAATCACCTGCCGAAGGCTCAGTCCCTGGAAGGCGTATGAGAAGCGCGAGAGCGTCAGACGACCACAGGGAGATTCTAGGTGTGTACCCCCAGCGGATAGCGGAGACAGAGAAGTTGGCCGAATCGGGCCTCTCGATGGGCTGATCGGCCGCACCTTGGCCGACGTTCGCCCGTCCGGGGCATTGCCCGCACGCCCGAACCGCCCTGCCAGCGCCGGTAACCTCAGCAGATGACGGCTGATCGTCCGTCATGTTCGGTTGCTAGCAAGGCGAAAGGGAGTCAATGGCCGAGGTTCAGGCACACACTGTCGAGCGCACGCTCGTCCTGCTCAAGCCCGATGCGCTGGCGCGTGGCCTGGCAGGAAGGATCATCACTCGATTCGAGGATGCCGCGCTGAAGATCGTCGGCACGAAGATGAAGTGGATGGACGAGGAGTTCACCCGCAAGCATTATTTCGATCTTGAAGAGCGGCTTGGTTCGGAGGTCTACAACCTCACGGCGACGTTCATGCAGCAGGGGCCAGTCATCGCCCTGGTGCTGGAAGGCTTCGACGCCATCGCTACCGTCCGCAAGATCGTCGGCAGCACGTACCCGAACCAGGCTCCGGCCGGCACGGTGCGGGGCGACTTCTCGCACTACAGCGCGGCGGCCAGCATCGCCTCGGGCAAGGCGGTCGCGAACCTCGTGCATGCCTCCGGCAACGCGGAGGAGGCCAAGCAGGAGGTGGAGCTGTGGTTCGACAAGGACGAGCTGCAGGACTACAAGACGCTGGCCGAGATCTACACGTACTAGCAGCGGGTCACGGCGTCACCACGGGGGCGCCAGGGCGTTGATCACCACTGGGGCACGACCGTTTGAACCGAGAGGGCACCATGACCAACCAGACCCGCCTGGCCTCCACCGACGAGCTGGAGTCGATCTTCCAGCGTGAGCTGGCGACCGACCGGTGGGCCGCCACCGAGACCGCGTACGCCCTGGCCGTGCGCCACCGCGACCTGGGCGACTGGCCCGCGTCGCAGGAATGGGCCCAGCAGTGCCTGCGTCTGCTGGAGGGCTTCCCCAGCGAGACGGAGGAGCAGGTCGCCACCGGCCGCACGTCGGTGGGAGGCGTCCAGCTGCCGACGTTCCTGCACTCGGGTGTGGTCGAGGAGCGCTTCGGCGTCCTCGGCTGACACCCGCCGCATCACCGGGGTGATGCGGCCGGCACCCGCATCGGCCGCATCACCCCACGTTCGACCACCAACCCCATAGCGATCGCCCGACCGGACAGCCCCCTCGCGGCAGGGTCCGGCTGGCTTCGCCATGCCTGAAACGAGGAGGCAGCAGCACCGTGGCCGTCGAGATCGAGATGCGCGCCCGCTTCACCAAGGAGGTCCACGACCAGCTCGTCACCCGCCTGAAGGCGGACGGGGAAGACCTGGGCCCCGACGACAAGCACATCTACTTCTACGTGCTCCCCGACCAGCTCCTGAAGGTCACCGACAACACCGCCGCCGGCACCGCAAAGATCACACTCAAGGGGAGCAAGATCGGGCAGGGTGCGGCCTTCGCGGAGACCGAGTTCGCCATCGCCCCCGCAGACGTTCCCGCCGCGGTGAAGGTGTTCAACGCCCTCGGGTTGGAGACGGCAATGCACGAGGTGTTCAACTTCCGCCACAACTTCCGCCTCGACGACGTCGAGATCGCGGTCAAGTGGAGTGAGGCGTGGGGCTACCACGCCGAGTTCGAGGTCTTGCTGGAGGACGGCGCCTCGGACGCCGCCCGCGCCGAGGCCGAGGCCAAGATCACGGACGTCGCCACGGCGCTCGGCGTGACCCTGATGACGGAGCAGGAGCTGGCCGACTTCACCGCCGCCTTCGAGGCCGCCGAGAAGGAGAGCAAGAAGCGCGAGCAGCAGGCCGCGCCGATCCGGTAGGGAACATCACCGCGGAGACCACCAAGGGGGTGGGCACGAGTGAGCACGACCCCGTTGACCGCAAGTCTGATCGACCTGGTTGCCCGAGGGCGGCTGCCGCTCCACCAGCACATGGACCACGCCACCATCGCGTGGATCAGCGACCACAGGCCCGACCTTACGCCGGCAGCGCGGCCGGCCTTGCGCTCGCAGTCGAAGGAGCTGCTCGCGCACGGCGGTCTGCCCACCCGGTGGTGGGCGGACCCCCGCCTGTACACCTCGCTCCACGGCGTCCGGCACGCCATGAGGACGGCGGCGCTCGCCGCCGTCCTCGCCGAGACGAACGGCCTCGACGACGCCGACACCGCCACGGCGATCCTCGCCGCTGCCGTACACGACTGCCAGCGGCGCCACGACCAGGACGACTGCGGACATGGCGCCCGCGCGGCCATCTGGCTCGCCGCGAACGCCGACACCGTCTGGGGCCACTTCGGCCTCGCCGCCACGCCCCGGCGGATCGTGCAGGCGGCCACGGCCGTCCGACTGCACGACGTCCCGTACGAGGCGTTCACGGCGGACGACAAGTCCGACCACGCCCGGGCCGAGCGCATCACCGACGTGGTCAAGGGCGCCGATGCCCTGGACCGTTACCGCCTGCCGAAGCTGAAGTGGTGGCCGGACTCCCGGTACGTCCGCGAGCCCGCCTTCGACCAGCTGCGCGGCCTCGCCTTCGACCTTGTCCTGGTCTCGGAGCGGGCCTACCTCGCCGGGGCCAGCGGCACCGCGGCCGTCCGCTACGCGCTCGCCGAGAAGGGCCTGGTCTGACCATGGACTTCCTCGACGCCTACCACCTGTGGGCCGACGCCCACGCCTTCTTCGACTCCACCCTCATCCCCAGCCCCGCCGACCACACCGACCCGCTCGCCACCCAGACTGCGGGCTGGGAACGACGGCTCGCCGAGGAGACCCCGAACGGCCACCTGCTTCGGCAGAACGCCCTCTTCGAGGCCCTGAACGGAAACGGCAAGCTGTACCTCCTGCACGTCACCCACGCCCTGGAGGAGATCAGCCGGCAGGGAGTGCTCTACCCGTCGGGCGGCTGCCTCGTCGGAAGCATCTACTGCGCACCGCTCACCGCGATCGACCAGGGCTTCCGCATGCACAACCTCGGCGCCTACGTCCTGACCAAGGAAGCGCCGACCTTCCTGGCCAAGCTCGGCGTCACCGATCGCGTCCCCACCCCGCTGATCTTCGACATCGACACCCCGCCGCAGGCGTACCGTGGTCTCGCCGGCGTGGACTACCTGCGGCTGGGCCTCATCCACCTGCAGATCTACAGCCACCTCGAATACCTGCTGAGCAAGAACGAACGGCACCAGCTGCGCGAGACCGTCGTCAGCCGGGTCAAGAACTCGGCCGCGTTCCTCGCCACCGCTGCCGCCGTCGCCTACCAGGGCACCCAGGTCGACGCCGAGCCGTTCCTCAAACTGCTCGACGAGACGATCCCCCGCCTGCCGATCCTCGGCTACCTGTACTTCGAAGCGGTCGCCGAATACCTGATGCTCCACTCGGCCTCCCGCCACACCCGGCGCCTGGCCGAGCTCGGCGAGCTGAACAACTGGCTCTACAAGGAGATGCTGTTCGCCTCCTTCCCCGCGATGGCCGGCAAGTTCGACCTCGCGAGGTTCCGTCTCCGTCCGAAGCAGCTGGCCGCGCTCATCCACCGAGTCGACCCGACCATCGACACCAGCCACGCGAGCGCGTACCTGGTCGAGCGGATCAGCTACCTCGTAGCCGCCCGCCTCTTCGCGCCTGGCGACGCCCCCGAAGCCTGGCACCACACGCGCTGGGAGTTCGACTCCCTGGCCACGCAGCTCGGCCCGCTCCTCGGTCACCTCATCCACCGGGAACTGCGCACCTTCGGCCGCTACCCCGACTTCTACTTCTACTTCGACCAGCACAAGGCGCTGCAAGCCTGGAACTACTGGAACCACATGGACATCGTCGCCCCGTTCAACGGCACGATGCCCAAGGGCGAGATCGGCATCAACCCGGCCTACCCCAACCTCGACTACCGCGTCTGGCGCGCCGAGCAGGACGACACGGGCCACCTCCACCCTGCCGAAGAGCTCTCGCTGACCATCGCCCCGCGGCTGGTGGACATCAAGTACACCCTCATGCGCAACAACCAGTGGACCGCCCCCGCGCCCAGCGCCGCCTGATCACCGCCGCCATTCGCGGCCCACCCCACCCCGAGCAACCTCACACGCAGGAGATCCGTGATGAGTCCCTCCGGCATGCCCTCCGTCGACCTCCTCGGCGAACAGATCGCCTCGGTCCTCGCCGACCCCGCCACCACCCACGGCCTCGCCCGCACCCTCCGGAGCGCCGCCAAGGAGGTCGAGCTCCACCGCTACCACCACGCCAGCCGGCGCGCCTGGCCCAACGGCCGCATCGACGACAAGCCCGCCAGGGTCCAGATCGGCGGCGGGGCCCACCGCATCGACGGCTTCTTCAACATCGACCTCGTCCCGCCGGCCGACCTCCTCTGGGACATCCGCGAGGGCATCCCCCTCCAGGACGACAGCACCGACGAGATCTTCTCCGAGCACTTCCTGGAGCACATCGACTACCCGCGCTCGGCCAAGCACTACGCCCGCGAGGCCCACCGTGTCCTCGCGCCGTGCGGCCGGATCATCACCGGCGTCCCCGACGCCGCCTTCACTCTGAGCCAGTACCCCGGCCCCCTGAACGCCACCGACGAAACCATCGAGCGCTGGTACGCCAAGCGCGACTGCCGCCGTGACATCAACACGCGGCTCGACCTCGTGAACCTCGTCTTCCGCGACCAGGACGACGACCTCACGTACACCCCGCACCTGTGGGCCTACGACCACGAGAAGCTCGTCCAGCTCTTCACCGAGGCCGGCTTCACCACCGTCGAACCCTGGACCTTCGACCCCACCATGGCCAACCCGAAGCGCCGCTGGGGCAGCGTCTACGTCGTCGCCACGAAGTAACCCCTCAAGCAGCCCGCGAGGCCGAGACGCCCCGTCCCTAGCCGTCCCGGCCTCGCGGGCCTCCACCCACGCCAAAGCGCCGCACCCGCCCGGCCAAGCCGCCGAGGGAGCCACCCGCATGAACCAGGTCCCCCCCGTCCATCAGCGAACTGACCCTCGCCGCCGCCCCCAACACCGCCGCTTGGGCCCGCCGACACACCGTCGACATCCTCCAGCGCTGGCGCTTCCCTGACGGGGGGATCGAAGTCGCCCGACTCCTTGTCTCGGATCTGGCTACCAACGCGATCCAGCACGCATGCCCCACGAAGACGTCTGAAGCGCCCGTGCCCCGGCGATCCATGTGACCACTCCTGACCAGATCAGCGAATACCTTCTCCGTCGTCCGGTTGGTGGCCAGCGGTACGCCCAGCTCGGCCCCGCGTTCGCGCATGCGCCGGGCTGACTCGGCCTTGCCCCAGCCCTTGCCTTCTCGCACGTAGGTCAGCGGGTGCAGAGCCATCGGGTCGAAGTTCGCCGAGGCCGACGCGATCCGCGAACAGCTCACCCAGCAAGGCGTCGTCCTTGAGGACTCGCCCGAAGGCACCCGTTGGTGGAAGGAGACCACCTCATGACCTGGAAAAGCCGCTTACCGCTCGTCGTAGAGAGCGCCATCCCCCTCAGCCTCTGCGGAGCGCTGATGGACCACGTGAAGAACCACACCGCCCGCCCCCGCACCTACCAGGGCGTCATCGACGAAACGCTGCGTAAGAGCGAGTACGTCGAGATCCCGACGTACCTGGAGGAGAAGGTCATCGCCCACTGCACGGCCCACTTGCGCGGCCACTTCGACAAGCCGCCCTGCGGCACCCTGGTCGCCTTCCCGGCTACCCGTGACCACATCCACGGCGTACGGCCGATCACGAGCGGCGAACGCGTCACCCTCGTTGTACGCATCGATGCCGAATACCTTTGAGCACGGCCCACTTGCCCTGCCAGAGCGGGCAGCCCGGCTGCCAGGATGAGCGGCATGACAGCGATCGACGGTGAGGTAGCGCCCGGGTTCGAGCCGGTCCGCGAGGCGTTCATGGAGAACTTCACCCAGCACGGGGACATCGGCGCGGCAGTGTGCGTCTACTGGCACGGCCGCCCGGTGGTCGACCTGTGGGGTGGCCTCGCAGACCCCGAGACCGGCCGTCCGTGGACGAGGGACACCCTGCAACTGGTCTACTCGGCGACCAAGGGAGCCACGGCGACCGCAGCGCACATGCTGGCCGAGCGCGGCATGCTCGACCTCGACGCGCCGGTGGCGAAGTACTGGCCGGAGTTCGCGGCGAACGGCAAGGCGGACATCCCCGTGCGCTGGCTGCTGTCCCACCAGGCCGGTCTCGTCGCCCTGGACGAACCTCTGCCGTTGGCCGAGGCACTGGCCTGGGATCCCATGGCAGCAGCGCTGGCGGCCCAGCGTCCGCTGTGGACTCCGGGCACTGCACACGGGTATCACGGCCGGACCTGGGGCTGGCTGGTCGGCGAGGTGATCCGCCGAGTCTCCGGCCGCTCGCCGGGCCGCTTCTTCGCCGACGAGATCGCGCGCCCCCTCGGGCTGGACTTCTTCATCGGCCTGCCAACGAGCGAACGCGATCGCGTCAGCCGCATGGTGTACCGGCGACCGGCCGTAGACCTCACGACGGTGCCGGCCGAGTCGATCCCCGAGGCACTCCGCGAACAAGTCGCCGCCTGGCGGGACCCGAACTCCTTCAGCAACCGGGCGTACGCGGTCACCGACCCGGCCGCGATCGACTTCGACTCCCCCGAGGTGCAGGCCGCGGAACTCCCGTCCTCCAACGGCATCGGCACCGCGCAGGCACTCGCCCGCATGTACGCCGCGATGATCGGTGACGTAGACGGCGTGCGACTGCTCACCCAGGAGACCTTGGCCTCAGCGACCGAAGAGCAGGCCAGCGGCAAGGACCAGGTGCTGGTGTTCCCGAGCCGGTTTAGCACCGGATACATGCTCCCCACCGAGGGCAACCTCATGACCGGCCCGAACGCCTTCGGCCACACCGGCCGCGGCGGCTCACTCGCCTTCGCCGACCCCGAGCACGGCATCGCCTTCGGCTACGCGATGAACCACATCATCAGCGGCTCCGACGACATGCGCGCGGCTTCGCTGACCGAAGCAGTCCGGAAGTCGCTTGCCATATCAGCCACACCCCAAGAAGACCATCTGGGTGGAGGTTTCCGCTCGTCCCAACAGCGCTCTGAGTGAGACGTAGATCGTCCGCGGCGGAGATGGAGTCGACGCTCCGGGTGAAACAGATCGAGGAGCGGCCTGTGAACGAGAACTCGTCAGCACGCTCGGACGCGGGTGGTAGCGCCGGAGCTGGCGGCTTCGACTTCCAGGACCGCGTCGCTGCATGGTTCGCCGTCGCCATCCTCGCCAGCGAGGCCGCAGCACCGGTGCAGGGCCTGTGGACCGGCGTGGTCGAGCAGGTCGCGTGCGAGACCGGCGAGCCTGTCGACGACTGCAGGGTACACACCACCGATGGCATCACCCTGGCGCTCCAAGCCAAACGATCAATCGGGCCTTGCCCCGGAATGAGGATTCGAGCCGACTGCGGCTACGTTCCCATCCCGAGAGCGGAGGGTGTGCTGCCGCACCCCGTCGTCTGGTCGGCCGACCCCGCTCAAAACCATGTGCTGACCTGTTCGAGTCGGAAGGGCCAGCGGGCACCACAACGCCGCTCCTCCGACTGTCGCCCGGTCTCACCCTTCCAACCCTCATGGCCACGGCTCGGGGCCGAGTCCGGGACGCCCCGTCCCCGGCCATCCCGGACTCGCGCGCGTCCGCCCACGCCACAGCGCCCCGCACCCGCCCGGCCGCGCCGCCGAGGGAGCCATCCGTACGACAGGCCGTCGGCGGTCACCGACAGCGGCCCGGCGCCGCCGCGGCCCCGTCGGTCAGACCGCCGGCTCCTGCTGTGCCGCGACTCGGGCCATCTGTGTCCGTACCGCGCCCATGCTCGCCGCGATGACCAGGACGATCGCCACCGTGTCGGTCGCCGACAGGTCCTGGCCGAGGACGAGGAAGCCGGCGGTGGCGGCGATGGCCGGTTCGAGGCTCATGAGGACGGCGAACGTGGAGGCCGGCAGCCGCCGCAGCGCGAGCAGCTCCAGCGTGTAGGGGAGCACCGACGACAGCATCGCGACCGCGGCACCGAGTGCGATCGTCGACGGGACCAGCAGTCGTGAGCCGGACTCCATGACGCCCAGCGGCAGGCTCAGCACGGCGGCCACGGCCATCGCGAGGGCCAGCCCGTCGGCCTGCGGGAAGCGCCGCCCGGTGCGGGCGCTGAACACGATGTACAGCGCCCACATGACGCCCGCGCCGACGGCGAACGCGGCGCCCAGCGGGTCGAGCCGCCCGAACCCGCCCTCGCCGAGCAGCGCCACGCCGCCGAGCGCGAGACCGGCCCACAGCAGATTGACCGGGCGCCGCGACACGATCACCGAGAGGGCCAGCGGGCCCAGCACCTCCAGGGTCACCGCGGGGCCGAGCGGAATGCGGTCCACGGCCTGGTAGAAGAGCCCGTTCATGCCGGCCATGGCGAGACCGAACGCGAGGACGGTGCCCCAGTCGGCTCGGGTGTATCCGCGCACCTTGGGGCGGCAGACCAGCAGCAGGACGAGCGCGGCGACGGCCAGGCGCAGGGTGACGACGCCGGCTGCGCCGGCCTGGGGCATCAGCAGCACGGCGACGGCCGAGCCGAACTGCACGGAGACCCCGCCCGCCACGACCAGGGCGACGGGTCCGAGGCGTCCGCCCCCGCCGCGGCCGGAGCGGCCCGCGTCGCGTCCGGCACGACCTCCGGCCGGTACGGCGGCCGACTCCGCCACGGGTGCGACGGGAGCGGCTGCGACCGATTCGGCCCGGCCAAGATCGTTCACTGCGCTGAACCTCCGTGTTCAATGGGATGCACCCATGATGACACGGGGGTACGCGCCCGAGCGGCCCGGGCCGCCCGGCCCCGAAGGGCCGGACGGCTCGGGACCGGGACGTCAGCGGCCGAGCATCTTCTTGATGCGCTTGCCGTCGCGCGACTCCCCGAGGGTCGCCCACAGCTGGGACGAACCGGTGTACGTGTACACGCCCGGCGCGCCCTGCTCGGCGCAGCCGTCGCCGTACGACACGACGCCGATCTGGTAGACGCCCTGGCGGCCCGGGAGCTTGCGGTAGATCGGGCCGCCGCTGTCACCCTGGCAGGAGTCCTTGCCCTCGACGCCCGCGCACATGTTGACCTTCTTGTCGTACGACGGGTAGGTCGCCTTGCACTCGATGTGCGAGAGCACCGGAACGTCCACGGCACGCAGCCGGTCCGGGAAGGACGGGATCTCGGTGTTGGTGTTGCCCCAGCCCGCGACCGTGGCGGTCGCGCCCGGACGGATCAGCGCGTCGGTGCCGAGCGTGGGCAGCAGCACCGGCGCGATGCCCTTGACGGGCTTGTCCATCAGCAGGAACGCCACGTCGTAGGCCTCCTGGCCCTTGCTGTAGCGCGGGTGGACGATGATGTCGGTCACGTTGCGCAGGTGGCCCTGCTTGTTCTTGGACAGCACGGTCCGGCCGACCGTGACCTCGATGCTCTTGGCCTTCTCGCCCTCGACGCAGTGCGCGGCGGTCATGATGACGTTCTGGGCGAGCAGGCTGCCGCCGCAGAACTGGCGGTCCGTCGCGCTGCCCTTGCCCTTGCTGAGGATCGCCGCCATGAACGGCAGCGAGCCGTCCTTCTTGTCGACGCCGCCGATGATGTAGGCGCTGGGCCGCCCGCTGTCCTTGGGTCCGGCGGGCGACGGACCGGCGGCGTGGGCCGCCGTGACGCCGCCGGCCAGCAGGCCGGCGGCCGCGCCGAACGCGAGCGCGGCGGACGATATGCGCCGGGCACGGCGGCTGTCGGGCAGGGAAAGACGCATTGGGGGGTGTCTCCTCTGTCTGCAGGATCTCCGTGGTCTTTGGATGCCTGCTCCCCCTGGCGGGACGTCAACGCGCCCCGGCCGCACGGGAGTAGCAGATCCCGCTGTGAGACGAGGAACCGTCGCTGAAGGTTGAGCCGCATTCCGGACACCCTTTCGCCCACGGCTCCGGCCCCCGCTGCGCACCCGCCCCGATCCCACCCGTTACGGCCGTCCCCGCCGCCCCGAGCCGCCGGCCGCTTCGTCTCCGTCCTGCCGAGTGGTCCCAGGGGCCGCCCCGCCGCCCGGCACCCCCTCGCTCAGCGCCTCGGCCAGCACCTCCGCGAGGTGGCGGCCCGGGCGGCCGGCCAGTTGGGCGAGTTGGGTGCGGCACGAATAGCCGTCGGCCAGGATCTCGGTGCCGGGGGCCGCGGCGCGGACGGCGGGGAGGAGCTGCTCCTCGGCGCAGGCGACCGACACCTGCCAATGACCGCGCTGGAAGCCGAAGTCGCCCGCGAGCCCGCAGCAGCCGCCGCTCAGGTCGCCGGTGAGGCCGGCGCGTTCCCGCAGCCGGCGGTCGGCTGCGTCGCCCAGTACGGCGTGCTGGTGGCAGTGCGTCTGGCCGGCGACGGGCCGGTCGATGCGCGGGGGCCGCCAGTCCGGCGCGTACTCCTCCAGCGCCTCGGCGAACGTCCGTACGGACGCGGCGAGCCGCCCCGCCCGCGGGTCCCCCGGCAACAGCTCGGGCAGGTCGCCGCGGAGGGCGGCGGCGCAGCTCGGTTCGAGTACGACGACGGGCAGGCCGGCGTCGAGCAGCGGAGCCACGGCGTCCAGGGTGTGCCGCATGACGGCCCGGGCCCGGTCGAGCTGTCCGGTCGAGACGTAGGTGATGCCACAGCACACCCTTCCCCCGGGCAGCACCGGCCGCAGCCCGGCGGCCTCCAGCACCGCGGTCGCGGCGCGCCCCACGGAGGGCTCGAGGTGGTCGGTGAACGTGTCGGGCCACACGACGACCTGCCCGTCCGTGCCCGTCGGCCGTCCGCTGCGCCGCCACCAGCGCACGAACGTCTCGGTGGCGAGTGGCGGCAGGCCGCGCTCCGGCGCGAGACCGCCGACGCGTCCGGCGAGGGCGGCCACGGGGCGGAGCCGGGCCGCCGCGTTCAGGAGGCCGGCGAAGGGCGCCGCCAGCCGGAGCCAGCGCGGCAGCCACCCCAGTGCGTAGTGGTACGCGGGGCGACGCCGGCCGGCCCAGTGGTGGTGCAGGAACTCAGCCTTGTACGTGGCCATGTCGACGCCGACCGGGCAGTCGCTGCGGCAGCCCTTGCAGGAGAGGCACAGGTCGAGCGCGTCCCGCACCTCCTCGGAGCGCCAGCCGTCCGTGACGATCCCGCCGGCGAGCATCTCGTGCAGCAGCCGGGCGCGGCCCCGGGTGGAGTGCTGCTCGGCGCCGGTGGCCCGGTACGAGGGGCACATCACCTCCGGGCCCGTGACCTGCGCCGTACGGCACTTGGCGACACCGACGCACCGGCGTACGGCGGCCCGGAAGTCCCCGCCGTCGTGCGGGTATCCGAAGACGACGTCGACCGGTCCGGGCGGCAGCACGGCGAAGCGGAGGTTCTCGTCGAGCCGGGCGGGCCGGGCCAGCACCCCCGGGTTCATCCCGCCGTCCGGGTCCCACACGTCCTTGAACCGCCCGAAGAGCGCGACGAGTTCGTCGCCGTACATCCTCGGCAGCAGCTCGGCGCGCGCCTGCCCGTCGCCGTGCTCCCCGGAGAGCGACCCGCCGTGTGCGACGACCAGTTCGGCCAGTTCCTCCGAGAAGCGCCGGTAGGCCCGTACCCCGTCGTCGGTCAGCAGGCCGAAGTCGATGCGGACATGGATGCAGCCCTCCCCGAAGTGCCCGTACGGGGAGCCGTGCAGGCGGTGCGCGGCCATCAGCGCGCGGAAGTCCCGCAGGTACGCGCCGAGCCGGGCGGGCGGCACCGCGCAGTCCTCCCAGCCCGGCCAGGCCTCGCTGCCGTCCGGCAGGCGCGTGGCGGTGCCGGCCGCGTCCTCGCGCAGCCGCCACAGGGCCCGTTGCGCGGCCGGGCCGTCGACGACCGTCCCGTCGAGCGCGTCCGCGGCGCGCAGCACGGCCTCGGCGTTCGCCCGGGCCTCTGCGGCGTCCGCGCCTCCCGTCTCCACGAACAGCCAGGCCGTGCCCCTGGGCAGCAGTCCGGCCGCGGGGCCGCGCACCAGGTCGGCGGCCATGCCCTCGACGGTGAGCGGGCCGAGCGGCAGCAGCGCCGGCGCGGCGTCGGCGGCCGCGCTCTCGTCGGCGTACCCGAGCACCGCCAGGGCCCTCGCCCGGGGCGTCTCCACCAGTCGGACGACGGCCTCGGTCACCACCCCCAGCGTGCCCTCGCTGCCGCAGAACGCGCGGGCGACGTCCGCACCCCGCTCGGGGAGCAGCGCGTCCATCGCATAGCCGGAGATCCTCCGGGGGAGCTCCTGCGGGAAGCCGGTGCGCAGCAGCGCCAGTTCACCCTCGACGAGCCCGCGCAGTCCCTCCGGTGCTCCCGCCCACCCCTGTCCGGGCCGCAGCTCGGTGCCGTCGTAGGTGTGCACCCGCAGCGCACGCACGTTGTCGGCGGTCGTCCCCCACGCCACCGAGTGGGCACCGCACGCGTTGTTGCCGATCATGCCGCCGAGGGTGCACCGGCCGTGTGTGGAGGGATCAGGCCCGAAGGTGAGCCCGTACGGCCGCACCGCCTCTCGCAGCACGTCCAGCACCACGCCCGGCTGCACCACGGCCGTACGTGCCTCCGCGTCCACGGACAGGATCGACCGCAGGTGCCGAGTCGTGTCCAGCACCACTCCGGTCCCGGTCGCCTGTCCCGCGATCGAGGTGCCGCCGCCGCGCGGCACGACCGGCATCCCGTGCTCCCGGCACACCGCCAGCGCCGCGGCGACATCCTCCGGCCCTCGTGGCGCGACCACCCCGGCGGGCACCCGCCGGTAGTTCGACGCGTCCATCGTGACGAGGGCCCGCGCCTGCGCCCCGAACTCCACCTCGCCGCGCACGGCGGCCCGCAGCGCCCGCTCCAGTTCCCGGTGCCCGTCCATGCGACCAGCGTGCCCGGGGTGCGCCCGCAGGGCACACGGTGCCCCGGCGCGGCATGACGGCCGGGCGCCCCCGGTCCCACGGACGGGGCGCGGGCTGCCGCCGCGCGGTTACCCGGTCGGGTGACGGTGCACGGCGGCCGGAACCCGCCGGGACGTCCCGGATTCCACGGATCCGGCGTCCCGGAACCGGGAGGTCCTCGTCTCATCCGCCGGACAACGCCGCTCACGGGTCGGCGGAACCGACTACGCTCCGAGCGTGGCCGATATCCAGATTCCCGCTGACATCAAGCCCGCCGACGGCCGTTTCGGCGCCGGCCCCTCCAAGGTGCGGACGGAGGCGCTGGACGCCCTGGCCGCCACCGGTACGTCCCTGCTGGGCACGTCCCACCGCCAGGCCCCGGTCAAGAACCTGGTCGGCTCGGTCCGCCAGGGCGTCCGGGACCTCTTCTCGCTCCCCGAGGGATACGAGGTGGTCCTCGGCAACGGCGGCTCCACCGCCTTCTGGGACATCGCGACGCACGGGCTCATCGAGAACAAGTCGCAGCACCTGAGCTTCGGGGAGTTCTCCTCCAAGTTCGCCAAGGCCGCGAAGCTCGCGCCGTGGCTGGCCGAGCCGACCGTGATCTCCTCGGAGCCGGGCACTCACCCGGAGCCGGCCGCCGAGGCGGGCGTCGACGTGTACGCGCTCACCCACAACGAGACCTCCACCGGTGTCGCCGCGCCGGTCGAGCGGGTCGCAGGCGCGGACGAGGGCGCCCTCGTCCTGGTGGACGCGACCTCCGGCGCGGGCGGCCTTCCGGTCGACGTGACCGAGTCGGACGTCTACTACTTCGCCCCGCAGAAGTCCTTCGCCGCGGAGGGCGGCCTCTGGATCGCCCTGTTCTCCCCCGCCGCCCTGGAGCGCGCGGCCCGCGTCCACGCGTCCGGCCGCCATGTGCCGGAGTTCTTCTCGCTGCCGACGGCGATCGACAACTCGCTGAAGAACCAGACGTACAACACCCCCGCCCTCTCCACCCTCTTCCTGCTCGACCAGCAGCTGAAGTGGCTGAACGGCCAGGGCGGCCTCGACTGGTCGGTCCGCCGCACGGCGACCTCCGCCCGCACCCTGTACGGCTGGGCCGAGGAGTCCAAGTACGCCACCCCGTTCGTCACCGACCCGGCCAAGCGCTCCCAGGTCATCGGCACGATCGACTTCGCCGACGAGGTGGACGCGGCCGCGGTCGCCAAGACCCTGCGCGCCAACGGCATCGTCGACACCGAGCCCTACCGCAAGCTCGGCCGCAACCAGCTCCGCATCGCGATGTTCCCGGCCGTCGACCCGGCGGACGTCGAGGCCCTGACGGCCTGCATCGACTACGTCATCGAGAGGCTGTAGCCGGCGGGCTCCCGGAGACCCGGCGTTCATGGAGCCCGTGACATCCCGGTGGGGTGTCACGGGCTCCCTGCCGTCCCGGCCGACCGCAGGTCCCTGCCGACGGCCAGGGGGTTGCCAGGAGGTGCCGGGCAGGGTCCGGCCGTGATCCGCCGGACACCCCCGGGCGTCACCCCCGGCGGAACAGCCGCTTCAGCCCGAAGAAGACGACGGCCGCCGCCGCGACGACCAGTACGCCGACCGTGAGGTCGCCGCTGTCGCCCGTGGGGAGCGTTCCTCCCGGCTGCCGGCCCGGGGAGCCCGAGTCCTTGCCGGGGCCGCCGGTCGGGCCGCCGGGGCGCTGGACCTCGACCCGGACCACATCGCTCTGCGCGCCCTCGGAGCCGAACATCAGCGCGCTGCCGTCCGCCGTGTAGGTCACCGACTCGGCCTGCCCCAGGAGCGGGGCGCGGACCGCGCGGTCCGCGCCGAGCCGGCCGGTGCCGCCGGCGCCCGGCTTCCACTCGTACGCCCGGGCGCTGAAGTAGCTGCGCAGCGTCAGCTCCTTCCCGTCGGGGGAGAACGCGCCGTCCGTCACCCACGGCACCTCGCCGACCTTGCGGAACACGTTCGACCCGGACGCCGAGAGCCGCGCCGGGCCCTCGTAGAGGCCGCCGCCGTCCTCGTTCTTGGAGGCTATGTAGACGCGGCCGGTGACCGGGTGGACCATCATCGCCTCGGCGTCGCGGGGGCCGTCGGCGTAGCGGACAGTGAACTGGGTCGCCTCGACGGTGGCGTCCCGGAGCTGCTTCGGCTCGCGGAAACGGTAGATCCACACGTGGTTCCAGCTGCCGTTGAGGTTGTCGCCGATGTCGCCGACGTAGACGTAGCCGTCCGGGCCGATGGAGATGGCCTCGACGTCGCGGGGCCGGCCGACGCCCTTCAGGGAGATCGTCGCCACCGTCTCCCCGGTGCGCCCGTCGACGGCGTACACGTACGGGCCGTCGTCGCTGTCGTTGTGCGTCCAGTAGACGCCCGGATGGTTCCGGCTCGCGGCCAGGCCGCTGGATTCCTTGATCCGGGTGTCCTTGATCGTGAAACGGTCCTCGTCGTCCGCGGCCGCCGGTGCCGCGGCGGCGAGGACGACGGCCAGTACGGCCCCGGAGACAGAGACGAACGAACGCGCACGCATGACCCAAGACTGCCATCCCCACGGCGTGTTCAGACTCACATGGCTGGTCAGGAGCGTGATCCCGGCCGTTCGGCCATCATGACCGGGTGCACAGGTTCCTCTTCGTCGGCGATTCCATGACGATCGGAAGCGCCGGCGACCACACCTGGCGCTTCCGTATGTGGCAGCACCTGTCGGCTTCGTTCGGCGGGCCCTTCGCCATCGTCGGGCCCCGCACCACGCTGCACGACGTCTCGGCCGACGCTCCCGTCTCGTACGCGTACGGCGATCCCTCGTTCCCCGAGAAGGCACGGGGGCACCTGGCGGGCTGGGGCGAGGGCTGGCTGCACATGGCACCGCTGATCCGGGACACGGTCGCCTCGACGCGGGCGGACACCGTTCTGGTCTCCCTGGGCCTGATAGACCTCGGCTTCTACACGAACGCCGACCAGACGGTGGAGAACGCACGGCTCTTCCTCATGGAGGCGCGTGCCGCCAATCCCCGGATCCAGGTGGTGTGCCTGCCGGTGGTACCGAACGTGCTGGCCGTCGGCTCACCGGAGTTCGCGGCCGAGGTCGGCCGCTTCAACGAGCTCCTCGCCAAGCTGGTCGCCGACCTCGACGAGGAACGCTCGCCACTGCTGCTGGCCTCGCAGCCGGCGGGGTACGACATCGACCTCGACACCTATGACGGGACGCATCCCAACGCCTCGGGGGAACGGAAGCTGGCGGGCACGTTCGCCGACGCGATGCACCAGGCGTGGGGCCTGGGCGCCCCGGCGCACTCCACCGGGATCATCTGACCCCGGGAGGTGTGACACGCCCTGCGCTGCTGCCCGCCGGGCGGCGGGCAGCAGGGGTGACGGGTTCAGCCTCCGTCGACGTAGGCGCGCGCGGCGACCATGACGTCACGGAACCGCCCGTCGGCGATGCACTGTGCTGGCGCCTCGTCCTCGAGCTGGGGATTCATTCCGATCATCCAGGCGCGGGCGGTGTACAGGCTCTCGGCGTCCTGGATCAGCTGGAAGACCTGGAGCGCGGCGCGCAGCCGGTCCTCGGACTCCTGTCGTGGCCTGGTGTCGCCGGACGCCCACTTGCCGACCTGCTTGGGATCGCTGATGCCCGCGATCCTCGCGGTCAGGCGCTGCCCGAGGCTGTCCTGGAGGAACCGGGCGATCTCGTCGATGTGCATGCGCACGGTGAGGGCGTGGGCGCGCTCGGCACTGGCCGCGCTCTTGGGGGCGGTGTCTGTCTCTTGGGCCATGGTGTCGTCTCCCTCGTTGTCCTGACTGCGCGCCTGGATGCATGGCGGTCGCGTGTCAGACGACGGGTGCTTGATGCACGCGGGGACCCGGCTGTCGCATGCGGTGTCGATGGGAGAGCGCATGGGACGCTGGTCCGGCGGGCTATGACTGCTTCGTGTGGAGGTGTCGGACCCGTCGGGAAGCATGACCGTCACGGGTCGTCCGGATCGCCGGCCGGGCGGCGGTGTTCAGCATCGGTGCTTGCCGGTCGCGTGCGATCCGGTGCAGGGATGACTGAGGGGATCGAGGCCGGAGAAGGCCGTCCTGCGACGCTCGCCGGCCGGCGTACTCCCGGAGCCTCGGCCGGGCCGCGCCGGGAACGGCACGTCGCACGAGGCCGGTAAGTGCTTCCTGGCAACGGACATAGGATCCCCCCACTTTCTCGGTTACTGACACCCCATAGGCTACCCACTTTGCCACCCCTACTCCACTGCTTGGCCGAGATTGTCGACACGGTTGACGAAACGTCAAGAGTTCTGCATCACGCGGAAGGAGAGGCGTTGGCCTGCAGTTTCGCCGCCGTTCCCGGGGCGGGACGGCGGCGTGACTCCTGAGGAGATCGGGGTGATTTCGTTCGTTCGGACTATGGCGAGGCGGTGGATTTCCTGGTGGACTTCAGGGTGGACTTTCGGGGAGTCCAAGGCGGGTGGCAGTGGGGTACGGCAGGGTACGGCGGGCGGCCGACGGGGTCACAGCATGGTGAGGCCGTACTCCTCGGCGACCGTGCGCAGGGCCTCGGCCTCCGGGAAGACCAGGCTGGACTCCACCTGCTGGAGCTCCACGTCGCTGAAGACGGCCCAGCACTGCCGCATACCGAAGCGCGACCGGTAGGCGATGCCGTGGACGAGGCGTTCCTGCCGTGTGTGGCCGGTGCGCTGACTGATGGCCCAGGCGGAGATCTGCCGGGTGATGCGCCGGTTGAAGCCCTGGATGTGCTCGGCCGTCAGTTCGTCGACCCCGTGCTCGGCGAGCTCGTCCTTGAGCTCGCGGGACAGGGTGCTCAGGGTGCGTTCGTCGTCGACGTCGAGGAATCGGGCGTCCTTGGAGGGCTGTAAGCGCACCAGGGTGTGCCGGGTGGTCCAGTCCCGGGGGATCTTCCCCGGGGTCATGTAGTAAGGCTCCTGCCAGTCGTCCGCGATGACCTCGCGCATCGAGGGGTGCACCCGGAAGGGGGCCAGGGCCTCGGCGAAGCAGCCGTCGTGGGCGGAGGCGCAGTACAGCGTGCCGTAGCCGACCAGGCTCCAGCGGTTGCCTCCGGCCCGGGAGTCGTCGTCCGGACTGATCCTCTCGTACCTCAGGGGCTCCTTGGCCTTCCCCAGCCGCCAGATGCCGCGGTCGGGTGCGGGGATCAGGCGGACGTCGGGCTGCTGTGTCGCCCTGCTCATGCGCGCCACTCCTAGCTCCGGCCGCGTGCCCTCGCGCGGGCGCGCGGGCACGCGGCCGGTGATGCTCGTGGCCCGACGGCAGGGGCCGGCGCCGCCGCGCGCGGGCTCGCCGTCGAGCCGGTGATCGTCTCGGGTGTTGTGCTCGTTGCCGTAGCACGGTTGTTGCGGGGGCAGCGCCGCACGGTGGGACCGTCCCTGGCACATGCCGAACGATCATTTTCGTGTGCTGGTAGGACTTAAGAGTGCCTGTTGCACCAATCAATGAGGGGCGCACGAAGGATTCCGGGGGGCGCACAGCCCATGGTCAGGCTCCGCTCTGCCGGGCGTCGACAAGGTCGAGTTCGAGGACCACGGCGCCCGCCTCGCCCGCGAGGGCGAGCACGACCCTTTCGCTGCTCGCCGCGGCATGGGCCGACAGGGTCCGTACGGGGCTCCCGGTGGCGAGCTGGAGCACGCACCGGCCCGCGACGAGGTCCCAGACCCGGACCGTGCCGTCGCCGGACGCACTGGCCAGGAAGCAGCCGTGGTCGTCGGCGGACCACGTGGCCAGGGCGTTGACCCCGGCGGTGTGGCCCCGGAGCGGCTCGCCGAGCGGCTCACGGGTCAGGAGATCCCAGAGGCGGATGCTGCCGTCGTCGCCGCCGCTGGCCAGATAGGGAGGGAGGCCGCTGGTCGGGAGAGCGTTGACGGCGAGGGCGTCGATGAGGCCCTGCCGGCATCTGATGGGCCGTCCGACGAGGCCTCGGTCGACGTCCCACAGGCACACGGTGCCGTCCGAACCGGCGGAGGCGAACCACTCCTGGCTGCGGTGGTCCGAGGCGGCCGCGACGGCGCGGACCCGGAGTTCGTGCCCCTTCCAGGTGCGCAGGAGCGTAAGCCCGTCCAGGTCCCAGAGCCTCACGGTCCAGTCGTCGCCGCCGCTGATCGCGAGGTGCCGGCCCTGTGCCGTGGTGCAGGCGTCGATGGCCTGCACGGGCAGGCGGTGGCCCTCCAGCACGGCCGGCAGCAGACTCCTGGTCGTCGCGTCCCAGCAGCGGATGCCGTTGTCCTCCCCGGCCCACAGCAGAAGGTGGCCCTGGGCGCGCTCCGCCCAGGCCATGGCGGTCACCGGACATCCGGTGTCGATGCCCGCGATCCTGCGGCCGTTCACGGTGTCCCACAGTTCGAGCCGGGGATCGCTGCCGCTGATCGCGAGCCGGGCGGCACGGGCCCGGTGGTCGGCGAGGAAGGCCCCGCCCGTGGTGCACCGGGCCGAGCTGCCGTCGCCGTTCAGCGCCTGCGCGAGCAGGTCGCGGTCCCACAGACGCACGGTGTTGTCCGCGGCGGCCGAGGCGAGCACGTCCGTGCCCCGGAGGGACACCCGGCACAGCGCGGTGACCGCCGCGGTGTGCCCGGCGAGCCGCCCGGCCTCCTGCTCCGGGCCGGCGATGTCCCACAGGGCGACGGTCCTGCCGCCGCCCGCGGCGAGCAGGTCGCGCCCGTCCAGACGCAGGGCGGCCAGCCCCGTCACCGCGCTGTCGCAACCGACGAGGGTGCCGCGGTACCCGTCGGCGCACCAGAGGGACACCGTGCCGTCGGCGTGTCCCGCGGCGACGGTCCCCTCCCGGGTGGTGGGGACGAGCACCCGGACCGCGCCCGCGAGGGGGTACTCGGCCACGACGGCGTGATCCTCCGCCTGCCGGAACGTCAGCGACGCACCGTCGGCGATCACCAGCAGCCGCCGGCCGTCGGCACCGGTCGTGGTGGTCAGGGACGCCTTGCCGTCACGCGGCGGCTCGCCCGGGAGCGGCGGCAGCGGCCGCATGCCGAGACGTTCGTTCCACCACGTCACCGCCCCTTCCCCGTTGACCGCCACCACGGCCGTCTCGCCGTCGTCGTCGGTGTAGGCGGTCACGTCGTCGGTCCAGAAGTTGCCCGGCCGGGCGATCTGGTCGACCAGGGTGCCCCGCCCGGGGTCCCAGACACGGACGGTGCCGTCGGTGCTCCCCGAGACCAGGAGTGCCGGGCCCGGAGTGCGGCTTCCCCCGCCCGCCCTGGGGGCGCCGATCAGGCAGCGCACCATTCCCTCGTGAGCGGGGATGCGCTCGCCGACCGCGGTTCCCTCCACCGCGTCGAGCAGTTCGATGCCGCCCTGTTCGTCGCCCGCGGCCAGCAGGGACCTGCCCTCGGGCGTGGTGACCGCCGCCAGCGACTGCACCTGGTGGGCGACCTTCGCCAGGACGTTGGCCGGGGGCGTCCACTGCGACCACAGGACGGTCAGCCGGGACCCCTCGGGCCCCGCCGCCGCCTCCGGCATCCGCGCACGGGGCACGCGCGGGTACTGCAGTGCCGTGTAGGCCAGGTGCAGGCTGGCGAGGCGGGACGGGACGTCCGCCGAGTGCAGGTACGGCTCGACCGTGGCCCAGGCCTCCAGCCACTGGCGGGGCCCGTGGTCGCTGGGCGAGGCCAGCATGCCCCTGATGCCGTCGCCGGTCACCCACGGCAGCAGCGCGGGCGGCACGTGCACGTCGTCCAGCACCCCGCCCAGCCGGGCGTGCCGGGCCAGATGACGCCGTAAGTAGGGCGGCGGAGCCGTGTTCGCGTACGTCCCCGCCAGCTCCGCCAGTGCGGCCGCGATCCGGGCGTGGTCCGCCTGCTCGGCGGCTCCGCCGTCGGACGGCCCGTCATACTCACCTGTGCGCATCAGGTGCTCCCCCCAGTTCCCCCACCCTGTGTGCCGCCGGCCCCCTGCCAGCGCCTCAATACCGCGGCCAGCCGGTCATGGGCCGGCCGGTAGACCAGTCGCTCGTCCTCGCTGTCATGGGTGAGATACCCCGACAGACGTCCCTTCAGCAGCGTGTCGATCTTCTCGTCGGCGTCTTCCAGCGTGCCGCCGTACAGCGCCGAGGCCACCGCCGGCCACACCTCTCCCCACGCCATTCCGCGCCCCGGCGCGAACGCCGTGGCGCGCAGCAGCGCCAGGGCCTCGTCGGCGGCGAGCCCGTCCTCGGCGACCTCGTTCAGGTCCGCCTCCAGGAGTCCGACCGTCCCCTGGTCGAGTCTCACGAGCCACCGCGGGTCCTCCAGGAGGGCCGGTCCGCCGGCGCGCAGCTGCTCCGCCGCCAGCCGGGCGTCGAGGAAGGACCCTTCGACGCGCCGGGCGACCGCCTCCGACACCTTGCGCAGATCGTTCCCGGCCCAGGCCGGCGCTCCGTCGAGGAGCGCCCGGACGTAGGCGGCGATGTCGTCCGCGATCCCGTCCGCGTCGGTGCGCAGCACGGTCGGGGCGGTGAACTGGGCGCGGAGTTCGTCGAGGAGGTCGTGGCCGGACGCGGACGGAGCCGGGACGGGCGCCGACGGACCGGGGACTGACGGGCCGGAGGCCGACGGACCGTGGGCGGGAGCGGCGGGGCTGCTGCTGCGCACCGCGAGCAGCAGCCTCAGGCCGCGCCCCGGAGCGTCGCCCGGAGGGCGGGAGCCGCCCTGGGCCGGGAGCAGCGGCGGGCACACGGCCGGTGACGGGCCGGGGGTGTCCGGTACGGGGCCCGCGGCCGGTGACGGCCCGTCGGCCGGTATTCGGGCGTGGACGGCGAGCGGCGCCAGAGCGTCGCGTATGCATCCCATGGGGTCGTACGCCTCGTCCAGGGCGTCGACGACGATCGTGACCATCGGTCCCGGGGTCATGAGGAACGTCCTCAGGCCGGCCTGCCAGCGGCGGACCGCGTCCCGTCCCGCCGGGTCCGCCGTGGCTCCGAGGCCTTGGGCGACGGTACGCAGGAGCGTGAGCGGGTCACGGTTGCGGGCGGTGACGGCCACGGTCACCGCGTCGGCGACGGGCACGGTGTCGTCGGGGCAGTGGGTGACGGCCTCGGCGTACCGCGCGGAGGCACGGAACGACGGGTCGCTCAGGGTCACCGCCCTGCCGAGGATCGCCGACTTGCCGCTGGCCGCGGTGCCCGTGACCACGAGCACCCCCGGCGGGCCCTGCAGGAAGGCGGTCACCTCGCGGTTCAGCGCGTGGCGGCCCGAGAAGTACCAGCCGGGGTCGGCGGCGCCGGTGCGCCCGCTCGCCTTCTCCAGCCAGTAGTCCAGTTCGTCGGAGGTGGCGGCCACCTCCCGGCGGCTGGACGCGACGACCGCGTTCCCGGGCCGGTATCCGGGGTTGGGCAGGGTCGCGGTCGGCACGTCCAGTCCGCCGGTGAGGACCGGGCGTGGTCCGAGGAGCTTCCTCCCGTACCTCGCGTTGACCTTTCCGGTGGCGTGCCGGAGCGCCTCGGTGAACTCCGCCATCGTCAGGTACGGGCGGGTGATGTGCTGCCGGGAGCTCACCCAGTCATGGGCCTCCCGCAGGACGAGCGCGAACTCCCGTCCCAGGACCCGTGTCCGGGGACCGGTGGTCGCCAGGACGTTCAGCGTGCCGCCCGTGGTGCGGGACATCGCCAGGTCCCGTTCGAGCTCCAGCAGTTCCGGCGCGATCCCCGCCGCCTCGCACATGTTGACGATCACCAGGACGTCGCGGGCGTGCGAGTCGAGCGCGGCGGTGACGATGTCGTTGGTGCGCAGGCCCGTGCCCAGCAGCCGGGTGCGGTCGGTGTCCTGCAGCAGGGTGTAGTGCTTCGACGACGAGCCGACGAAGCCGTGGCCGGTGACGAACAGCACCAGGGGCACCTCCGGCTCCGCCTCGCGCACCCCGGACCGGTGGAGGAAGCACTCCACGTCGTGCCGGGTGCGCGGGGCGCGCGACTGCACCTTCACGAAGCCCGGCTCGTCCGGCCGGGGTCTCTCCCACCAGAGGGCCACCGCCTCCAGCTGCTCGTCGACCGCCGCGCCGAACTCGGGGGTGCCGTCCTCCACCGCCAGGGCGACCAGCAGCCCTGCCGGCGGGGAAGGAGGTGCCCCGACCGCCACCGTCGTACCCGTGGAACCCAGTAAGCCGATCTCTGCCCGATCCCCGTTCACGTTCCCTATTGTTCACAGCCATGGACGACCACCAGCACCATCGATCCGAAGCTGTGATCCACGGCTCCGAAGGCGAGTTACCGGACCACGTCACCCAGGACGCGGTCGTCGTGGTGCCCGGCATCATGGGCAGCGAGCTGTTCGACACCGAATCCGGGAAGACCGTCTGGGGCCTGGGCGGCGTCTCCTGGCTGCTGAAGGCGTGGACCCTCCCCGGCGGACTCCGGGCGCTGCGGCTCACGGACGACGAACTCGAGGGCAGGCACGGCAGGATCAAGGCCGTCGGCCTCCTGAAGCACAGCGCCTGGACGCCCTACCTGGCCGGCCACGAGCCCTATACCGACCTCGTCGGCACGGTGCGCCGGTGCGTCGCGCATCCCGCCGCCGTCCTGGAGTTCGGGTACGACTGGCGGCTTCCCGTCGCCGTCAACGCCCGTCTCCTGGCCGACGCCGCCCGCCGGCACCTCACGGCCTGGCGCGGACACCCCGCCCATGACGCCGCCCGCCGGCACCGCGTGGACGAGCGTCCGGGCCGGCTCGTCTTCGTCGCCCACTCCATGGGGGGCCTCGTCACCCGCGCCGCGCTGGGCGCGGAGTACGACGCCGAGCTGGCCGCCGACACCCGGGGCGTCATCACCCTCGGCACGCCCTTCCACGGGGCCGTCAAGGCGACCGTCATCCTCAACACCGGCCGGGGCACGCCGGTACCGCTGCCGCACCGCAGACTGCGCTCCATCTGCGCGACCATGCCGGGCCTCCACGATCTGCTGCCCCAGTACAAGGCGCTGCGCGCCGACGGGAACGTGCGCCGGCTCACCCCCGCGGACATCACCGCCATCGGCGGCAACGCCGAGCTGGCGCGCGACGCCGCGGCCTTCCACGAGTCGCAGAAGAAGATCCGCCTGCCGGACCACCGTTCGGTCGTCGGCGTCAACCAGCCCACCTGGCAGAGCCTGACCATCGACGGCGGGCGGGTCGAGGCGCATCTCGACGGCGCGCGCCAGAACAGCGACGGGACCCTCATCCGCGACCGCCACGACCGGGTCAGGTACTTCCATGTCCACGGCGACGGCACCGTCTACAAGGAGTCGGCTTCCATCAGCCCGGCGGTGACGCCGCTCCCGCTCCAGCACGGCGATGTCGCGAAGGCGTCGGCCTCGCTCGACGCCGTCACCGAGATCCTGCGGGAGGACGCCCATCTGGGGCCGCCCCAGGGCGACCAGGGCTGTGGTCTGACCACTCCGGACCTCGTCGAGGCCGGGCGGCCCTGGACCGTGTCGTTCGACGAGGTCGACTCGCTCGCCGGTCTCACCTGCGACGTCGTCGACCTGGAGGATCCCGGCAACCGCCGGGCGGCGGTGCCGGCCTGGGCCGACGGGCGGATCGTCGCCGAGGTCACGGTGCGGAGCCCGGGCCTGTACCGGGTCACGGCACGGACCTACGACGGCTCCACCATCACCCAGCTGGTGATGGCGACGGCGCCGGGCGAGCGGCTGGAGGAGGCCGAAGAGTAGCGGGTGTCCGGCTCGATGGACAACCCCCGGCGGGGGGTGTCCGTGGGCCCCCGGCTGGTCGCCCGGCCCCGGCGCTCCTCCGCGCGCCGGACCGTCAGGTGCTGCGACGGCGGAGCCACCAGGTGGTGGCCGCCGCGGCGACGAGGAGGCCGCCGGCCCCGAGCGCCCAGGTCAGGGTGTTGCCGTCGGCCTGCTGCGGGGCGGACGCGCGGGTGGCCGCGGGGGCGGCCGGGGCGCTCGCGGCTCCGGCGGCTGCCTGCGGTGACGTCCGCGCCGGCGGGGACGACGTGTCCGGCGGGGACGACGGCCGGGACGCCTCTGCCTCCACCGTGATCTCCTTCTTCGCGGCTCCCAGGCCGGGGAATCCCGCCTCGACGGTGACGTTCCACCGGCCGGGCGGCAGGGCCTCGGCCGTGGTGTAGCCGGTGGGCGTGCCCGGGCTGCGGACCAGTCGCCAGGGGCCCGCGGAACGGGTGCCGTCGGGGCTCTGGGCGTTCACGGTCGCGGCGACGTTCTCGTCGACCGGGTCCTTGTCGTTCTCCCAGGTGACCGTGGTCGTGATGTGGCCCTGGCGGTGGCCGGTGATCTCCACGAGCAGGGTGTCGCCGTGTGCCTGGGCGGGGACGGCGGCGAGGGACAGCAGCAGGCCGGCGAGGGGCAGGGCGGCGCGGACGCGGCGCATGTCGTGCGGCTCCTGTGGTGGGACGGAAAACGGAGGTGCCGGGGGCGGGCTCTCGGCCCGCCCCCGGCAGTGGGGCACAGGGATCAGGAGGTCTTCTGGACCGTCCAGATCTGGGCCGGACGGCCGTCCGGGCTCTGGAGCTCCAGCAGCCAGGCGCCGTAGTACGGGCGGTTGCTCACGCCGAGGACGAAGTCGCCGGACTTCGCGGTGACGGTCACCCCGCCGCCCTTCGCCGCGAGGCGCCACTGCTGGGCCGGGGAGCTGCCGCAGGGCTGCTGGGAGACCCACATGCCCGCGGCGGATGCGCCGCCGAGCTGCAGGCACTTCCCGGACACCGCGGAGCGGATCCGGGTGTATCCGCTGCCGGCGTCGTCGAAGTACCACTGCTGGTGGGCGTATCCGTTGCTGCGGGAGCCGGTGAGGACCGTGCCGTCGCTCGTCCTGCCGCCCCAGATCTCGGCGGCGATACCGGTCGCGCCGTTGGTGAGGAGGTGACGGACGTTCGGCGTGGTGGTGCCTCCGCCGTTGCCGGGCGTGCGGAAGGAGGTGGCACGACCCGGCCGGGTGTCCTTGCCTGCGGTGTCGCGGACCGCGACGGCGACGCTGTAGTCGGTGCCCGGCTGGAGGTTGTAGACGCGGACCACGTTGGCCTGCACCCACGCCATGTGACGTCCGCCCAGGACGATCTGGTACCAGGCGGCGCCCGGGACGCTCTTCCAGCTGACGACGGCCGAGTCGGGCGTGATCTGTCCGACGGTCACGTCGGGGCCCGTGGTGGGGGCCGGTCCGGTGGAGGTGGTGGGGCTCGGGGTCGGCGTCGGCTGCGTACCGCCACCACCACCGCCACCGCCGCCGTCACCCTTGGCACGCATCAGGAACTGGTTGTCGGCGATGTTCCAGTGCGTGGCGAGGTAACTGCCCGGGCGGGGGTTGGTGTGGAAGTAGTCGTCGTGGTTGCAGTCGAGCCGCTGCTCGTGGTTCTGGTCCCCGCACACCGTGCGCATCTGCGGGTAGTACGGCGAGTCCGAGTAGCACATGACGTCGTACTCGTCCGTGCAGTGCGCGCCGCGGCTGGTGTTGGGCGCGCTGTTGTTTACCGCGCCGAGGTTGTGGCCGAGTTCGTGGGCGGCGGTGTGGCCGCCCCAGCATCCGGTGTCCGTACGGCCGTAGGAGGGGCCGAAGTTGCTCAGGTTGTTCTGGCCGGGGCGCTCGTCACCGTTGAAGGTGCCGATGCCGCAGTAGACCTGCGCGTCGGCGAAGATCATGTACTTGCGGTCGCGGCGGTTGAGGCCCTTGTCGGCGAGCGCGCGGTTGGTGGCGCTGAACTCGGAGAGGGCGTTCGCGGGCACCTCGATGTTGAGCACGGTCGGGGTGCAGTCCGCCGCGGTCACATAGCGGATGTGCCGGACGCCACCGGTCTCCTGGGCGCTCGCCGAGTAGATGAGGTCGGCGTCGGCGGCCCACTTGCGGAAGGAGGCGGCGTACTGGGCGTAGCGGTCGCGGCCGGGAGCGTGGACGTACACGACCTGGGTGCGGTTGCCGGTGCTGCCGTCGCCGTCGCACTGCACGGTCTGTCCCGCCGGTCCGCTGGCCACGGCGGAGCCGCCGGAGGCGGCGGGACCGGGCGAGGCGGCGGAGCCGCCGGTTGCCGCGGGAGCGGAGGGCGCGCGACCGGGGTCGGTCGCCTTGCCGGTCCGCGCGTCGAGGGCGGCCGGGGCGTCCTGCGCAAGCTTGTCGGACGTGGCGTCCGGAGCGGCGTCGGGGCGGCCCGGATCGGCTGCCGGGGCCGTCGACTTGACCGCCGGAGGCGTGTCCTTCTTGATGTCCACGCCCTTCGGGGGCGCGTCGGGCCCGTGCGTGCACAGGCCGCTGTCGGTGCGGTACACACCGGCGCACTTGTCGCCCTTGGAAGCGGTGCTGAGGCCGTCGTACACCATGCCGCGCTGCGGCTCGTTCTTCGGCTTCGCCTTGATCGGCTCGGGTTCCTCGTCACGGGTCGGCGCGGCGGCGGGCTCGGGGGCCGCCGTCGGTGCGCCTGCGGCCTGCGTGATCGCCGGCCGGTCATCGTTCCCGGACTGCACGGCGTCGAAGGCGACGACGCCCCCGCCGAGCACCCCCGCGACTACCGCGGCGGTGACCCATATATACCGGCGAGACGTCTGCCGACGGGTTGTCAGCCTTCTTCGTCCCGACATGATGCACCTCATTTCCTTGGTCAGGGGATTGGGTGCGCGGCAGCCTGCCAGAGGCGCTCAAAGGAGGAGTCGGGGCAAATTGGGCCATGCCGGTAGATGCGGTTCCGTTACCGGCGATCACCGTTTGATGATCAGTCAACTTAACTGCACAGATGGGCAGTTGAACGCACGCAAGGCAATTGGTCTAGTCCCTTTTAAGGATGTCGTAATACAACCGAAATATTCAGCGGGCTGCAATTTCCCTGAACTTCGGTCAAATTCGTTGCGCTGCGAATGCCCTTGATCACCGCATGTCATGAACGCCCTTGCGTCGACATGGACTTCATGTCGAGGAATACGGGCCCGAGAGGCATGTCCGTTCACCGACCGCCGACTTCCCCAGCAGGTCTCCGACAGCATCGCCGCCACACGAAGAACCATCACGGCCGGCATGCGCAGCGTCCGCAGTTCTCGCACGTGGCGATCGGAACGAGCACAGAGCGTGACCGTCACCCGACGCGCCACTGATCGGACGAATGCCCCGTAACTCCTCGCGGCTGCCGCTGTTATCGAGGGCGCGACGTCCTGTCGCCCTGTCGTCCACAACCGCCCTCGAGCAGTCATCGAACTGGAGAGACATGCGCATTCGTACCGCCTTCGCCGCCACCGCCCTCGTCGCCGCAGGCACCATCGCCGGAGCCGGCACCGCCGTCGCCGACGCCGGCGCGTCGGGCGTCGCCGCCTCGTCGCCGGGCGTCCTGTCCGGCAACGTCATCCAGGTCCCGATCCACCTCCCGCTCAACCTCTGCGGCAACAGCGTGGGCGCCGTCTCGCTGCTCAACCCCGCAGCCGGGAACCTCTGCGCCAACGCCTGACGCCCCGGTACGCGCGCGGGGGGGGGGCACCGGGGGGGGGGGGGGAGGGTGGGGGTGTTGAGAGTCTTCTGGGGGGAAGGAGGACAAAAAGGGAAAGCCCCGGAAGAAA
>NZ_JBVICA010000022.1:0-13390 GCF_055573115.1 Streptomyces sp. NPDC030222 | reverse complement strand
CTTTTGTTTGACCCACACCACAGCAGGACCCCCTTCGACCCACGCTTCCCCTCTTGCGCCTGCCCTTTTCCCCCCCTCTTGTTCGGGGGCCGTCCCCCCGCGCTGTCCGACGGCCTTCCGGGTGGACGGCGGCCCACGAGGAACGGCCCCGCGAGGAACGGCGCCGCGCGGCCGGGTCCGGCTCACCTCACCAGGCGAAGGCCTCCGGCGAGGGCCCGGGGCCGGGGAAGA
The DNA here is from genome assembly GCF_055573115.1 of Streptomyces sp. NPDC030222. Classification (NCBI taxonomy): domain Bacteria; kingdom Bacillati; phylum Actinomycetota; class Actinomycetes; order Kitasatosporales; family Streptomycetaceae; genus Streptomyces; species Streptomyces sp. NPDC030222. Next base: position 13,159 of record NZ_JBVICA010000022.1, on the reverse strand, counting down.
TCTCGTCGAGCGAGGACGTGACCTCGTCCGTCAGTTCCAGGTCCACCGCGCGGAGCGCGCTCTCCAATTGCTCCGGCGTACGCGGACCGACGATCGGACCCGTCACTCCCGGACGGGTGAGCAGCCAGGCCAGCGCCGCCTCACCGGGCTCCAGACCGTGCTTGCCGAGCAGGTCCTCGTACGCCTGCACCTGCGCGCGGACGGTGGTGTCGGCCAGCGCGTCGGCGGACCGGCCCGACGCACGTCGTCCACCCCCGGCCTCCTTCTTGATCACCCCTCCCAGCAGACCCCCGTGCAGCGGAGACCAGGGGATCACCCCGAGCCCGTACTCCCGGGCTGCGGGAATGACCTCCATCTCGGCACGGCGCTCCGCGAGGTTGTACAGGCACTGCTCGCTGACCAGCCCGAGCATGCCGCGGCGCGCGGCGGTCTCGTTCGCCTGCGCGATCTTGTAGCCGGGGAAGTTGGACGACCCCGCGTAGAGGATCTTGCCCTGCTGGATCAGGACGTCGACGGCCTGCCAGATCTCCTCGAACGGCGTGCGGCGGTCGACGTGGTGGAACTGGTACACATCGATGTGGTCGGTCCGGAGCCGCTTCAGTGAGGCGTCCACGGCACGACGGATGTTCAGCGCCGACAGCTTGTCGTGATTCGGCCAGACCGAGTCCGGGTCCGTGCCCATGTTCGCGTAGACCTTGGTCGCCAGCACGACCTTGTCGCGACGGCCTCCGTCCTGGGCGAACCAGTTGCCGATGATCTCCTCGGTGCGCCCCTTGTTCTCGCCCCACCCATAGACGTTGGCCGTGTCGAAGAGGTTCAGGCCGGCGTCGAGTGCGGCGTCCATGATGGCGTGACTGGTCGGTTCGTCCGTCTGCGGACCGAAGTTCATCGTCCCCAGCACGATGCGGCTGACCTTGAGCCCTGTACGTCCCAGCTGCGTGTACTTCATGAGTCCTCAGCCAACGCCTTCGAGCCCGCTCGAAGCAAGGACATTGCTCCTTCGTCGCCAACCGGCCGTACTTTCCGGCATGTTGTGTCCATATGATCGTCTGGGACGATCGCAGTCCGGTGGCACGCGCACCGAGCCGGCGACGCCCGGCCCTGACTCGTGCGGAAGCCGGAGGACGCGGGAGGACGCCCGCCCGCTCCTGCCCTGGAGGCGCACCGGGACACGGCGCGGAGACGACCGCCCCGGCGGGGACACCCGACCGGGGAACACGACCGACGGAGACGCGACGATGGCGACGGCGGCCTGGCAGGTCCTCAACCGGATCGAGTCCTGCCTGCTCACCGAGGTGCCGCGGACCCCGGTCCGCGACACCCCGGCGGACCGGAACACCGGCGACGAGCTGCGGGAGCAGCGGTTCGCCGCGCTCGTCTCGGCGTACCAGTCCGGCGGAAGCGATCCGACGGGCTGCGGCGGGGCGATCCTGCTCGGCTGGCGGCGGGCCGCGGCACGGCACCCCATCGATGTCATCATCGGCGGCAGCGCCCTGTTGAGCGGCCACACCGCCCAGGAACAGGGCGGCGCGACCCTGTTGAGCCTGCCGGCCGGAGCGCGGGCCCAGCGGCTCGCCCCGGGATCGGCGGCGCAGGGGATGGCCGCCATGCCGTGCTGGACACCCATCGGTGCCGTCACCGACGGCCTGCTGGTGGACGAGGACCCCCACGACCGGGCGTGGGCGGTGCGCCCCTCCCTGGAGGACGCCCTGCTGAGCGTGTGGCAGGGGCCGTTCGTCTGGATGGTGCTCGCCGAGCCGGTTCCCGGCGAGGAGGCCGAGGACCTGACGGGGGAGATCGCCGACCGGCGTCGCAGGGTGCAGGCCAAGGCGGAGGGCTCACCGGAGCACGCGATCGAGGCCGCCCGGCTGGAGCGCCGGCACCGCGAACTGGCCCGGTCGGTGTCCACCGGACTCTGGCGCATCCGCCTGCTCGCGGGGGCGGACTCCCCGGACCGGGCGGCCCGCGTCGCAGCCCTCGTCTGCGCATCGGCCGACCTGAAGGGTCTCCCCTACTCCCTTGCTCCCACCGGCCCTTGCGGGCCGCTGGACCGGATGCTCACGGCCGACAGCGGTGTCCGCGAATCCGCCGCGTCGCCGTTCGTCGCCGGTTCGGAGATGCTCTCGGCGCTGGTCCGGCCGCCGGCACAGGAGATACCCGGCGTGCGCTTCGCCATGCGACCCGAGTTCGACGTGACTCCGGAGAACCGCGCGGCGAGCGGTTCCGACACGGTGCGGCTCGGGTCCGTGCTCGACCGCAACCGCATGCCCGTCGGCGACCTGCGGCTGTCCCGGTCCAGCCTCAACCGGCACACCTTCGTCTGCGGGGCGACGGGCGGCGGCAAGTCGCAGACGGTACGCGGCCTCCTGGAGGCGGCGACGGGTGCGCGGCTCCCCTGGCTCGTCGTCGAACCCGCCAAGGCCGAGTACCGCTTCATGGCCTCCCGGCTCCCCGACGACGACGTGATCGTCATCCGGCCCGGAGACGCGGACGCCCTCCCGGCCGGACTCAACCCGCTGGAGCCCTCCTCGTACGGGGACGGCCTGCGCTTCCCGCTGCAGACCCACCTCGACATGGTGCGCGCCCTCTTCCTCGCCTCGTTCGACCCCCAGGAGCCCTTTCCGCAGGTGCTCAGCGCGGCACTCACACGGTGCTACGAGGACCTGGGGTGGGACCTCACGCTGAGCGAGCCGAGGATCCCCGGGACCTCCCCGCGCTACCCCACGCTCGAGGACCTCCAGGAGACCGCCGAGCAGGTGGTCGCCGACATCGGCTACAGCAAGGAGATCACCGACAACGTCCGCGGCTTCATCAAGATCCGCATCGCCAGCCTGCGGCTCGGCACGACGGGACGGTTCTTCGAGGGCGGCCACCCCGTCGACTTCGGAGAACTCCTGCGCAGGAACGTCGTCTTCGAGATCGAGGACGTCGGTGACGACAAGGACAAGGCGTTCCTCATGGGCACGGTGCTGATCCGGCTCGTGGAGTACCTGCGGCTGGAGCAGCGCCACACCGGGAAGCTCGCCTTCCCGCTCCGCCACCTCAGCGTCTTCGAGGAAGCCCACCGTCTGCTGCGGCGCAGCGAGGAGGGCGGCGCGGGCGCCCACGCGGTGGAGATGTTCGCGGGGCTCCTCGCCGAGATCCGCGCGTACGGGGAGGGTCTGGTGATCGCCGAGCAGATCCCCAGCAAACTGGTCCCGGACGTCATCAAGAACACCGCGGCCAAGGTGGTGCACCGGTTGCCCGCGCGCGACGACCGGGAGGCCGTCGGCGCCACCATGAACATCACCGAGGCCCAGTCGGAGTATCTCGTCACCCTCTCCCCCGGCGAGGCGGCCGTGTTCACCGACGGCATGGACTACCCGCTGCTCGTACGCATGGCGGACGGCACCGGCCGCGAGAACACCGGCCCGGTCGAAACCGCCTCCCCCGCGCCCCTGGTGGCACCCCGCAGCCCCGCCTGCGCCGCGGGCTGTGCGGATGCACCGTGCACCCTCCGCCGGCTGCGCGGCGCCCAACGGCTCCTCGACGTCGACGAGTTGCGCATCGCCCTGTGGGCGGAGACGTCCGTCGCGGCACACCTGCTGGGCTGGCGCACCCCTCTCCCGGGCCCGGAGATGCGGGCGTCCCTCGCGCCCTACTGGGAGCGGGACCGGCGACTGGTCGAATGCTCCATCGGCCAGGCCGTGGACCGTGCGGTCGCCGACCGCCCCACCGCGGTCGCCGCCCCAGCCGAACTGGCCGAACACGTGGCCCGCATGATGTCCGCCCAACTGGACGGGGACGACCCCTGCCCGGTGGGCGAACCCCGCTGGAAGGCCCTGCCCGGGACGAGGACCCGCCAGTACTACCACGGCCGCCGCACCCCTTCCACGGTCGAGCGGATCGTCGGCTGCGCGGACCCGTCGGAGCAGTGGGCGAAGCGGTTCGCCAAGGCGTTGACGTGCTTCGAACGCACGATCCGCAAGCCGTGACGACGGAGACGTTCCATTCCTCGGGGGCCGTTAGATGAGCGAGCTGTACGCGGGCGAGACCGCGGAAGTACCACAGCCGGTGGAGTTGGCCCCGGAGGTGCCGGAGTCACCGCAGAAGGGCGGCGAAGTCGGCGAACCGGCGGAGCCGATGGAGGCCGCCGGGACGGACGATGCTCCGGAGGACGTGGACGGCGACTCCGGGGAGCCGGAGGAACCGGACGAGCCGGAGGAACCGGACGAGCCGGAGGGCCCCGAGGATGCGGGCGGCCCGCTTGATCCGGAGAGCGTAGAGGGCCTTGACAGGCCCGGGGACCCGGAGGAACCGGGCGTGCCGGAGAACGTCCACGGAGCGGAGGCACCGGACCAGCCGGAGGGACCCGAGCAGCCGCGGGAGCCGGAGGAGGCGTACGAGTTTGAGGCATCCGTCGATTCGGCGGACGGGCGCGAGGAGGCGGAAGTCGAGGACACCGCTGGCGAGTCGGCGGAACCCGTCGAGCCCGCCGGGTCGGAGGACTCCACGGAATCGACCGAGCCGGAGACCACCGAGGCTGCGGAACCGACCGAGCCGGAGCCGCCGAAGTCCACGGACGGGTCACAGGTACCAGAGGGCTCCGGCGAGCTCACGGACGAGACCACCGAGGCTGCGGACGACGCCCCGGCACCCGGCGACCCCGGCGAACTCCCGGAGGATGCCAAGGCACAGGAGACCGAGTCGGAGACGGCCGAGGAGGACACGGACGCCGACGATACGGAAGTCCCCGGGGCGACTGTCGAGGACGCGACGGCCGAGGCGCTTGCCTCGCCGGAAACAGCGGACGAAACCGACACGAGCACGGCCGGGGAGCCGGAGGGGCACCAGAATCCGGAGGAGGGCGGGGAGCCGGAGGTGAGCCGGGCGCAGCCGGAAGACCCGCATGACGGCCCGGTCGCGGGACGGAAATTCTCCGGCGATACGGGAACCGATTCCCACGAGACACCCGAAACAACGTCCCTAGCCGAAGCCGAGGCCGAGGGAAAGGCCATCGGAGACGCCTACGGCGTGTCCGTCGATTACACCACCTTCCCCATATCTCCGGAGTCCGCTCGGGAGATCAACAATGCCATGGAGGGGTTGTCCGCCGAATATCCCGACGTCTTCCAGGACCTGAAGACCGTCCAGTCCGTGGCCCCAACAGGGGAGGACATGCTGGCCTATGCCATCACCGAGGCAGGCATGAACGAACCTCTCGGCATCTATCTCGACTCGGGCGAATTCCTGGATTACGACCTTCTGGTCGAAGATGGAAAGAGAGACGAGGAGACGAACTTCTCGGTCCCGGGTGGCGGTTCGGTCACCGGCATTTTTCACCACGAGTTCGGGCATCATTGCGCTCAGCGTATCTTCGATTCGCCCGTCGCACGCGAGGAACTCGAGAATGCCGTGTCGGACGCGATCGGCCGACCGTACGATTCGGGCATCGAACCTCACGACGACGAGACAGCAGCCGCAATCGAGCCCCTGGTTTCCGAGTACGGATCCCAGGATCCCCACGAGATGGTCGCCGAGTGTTTCGCAGAGTATAAGGTGGCAGACATCCCCCGACCGTTCGCGACAGCAATCGGCCAGATAATCGATAAGCACCTCAAGAATCCGACGGAGTGAACTCATGCGTCGACGTGCTGCCCTGTGCGACTCCTGCAAGCATCTCAAGCGTCGCAAGAACCCTGACTCCCAGTCGACCAGGGACAGGCTCATCATGTTCTGCGCGGCATTCCCGGAGAGCATTCCGCGCGACATCCTCCCCGGCGGCTACGACCATCGTCATCCCTATCCCGGCGACGGCGGCACGAGGTACGAACTCAAGGAGGGGAAGGAAAACATCCTGAAACTGTACGAGTCGTACCGTAGCTTGGGAGATCGTAGGAGCCGGATCTCCACTGACGGCATGGAGGAGTAATCGCACCGGCCGTGGGGCCGTCGGGACCCGACAGATGCGCTGGAGACGGTACGGGGAAGAGGCCGCCACCTCACGGTGGCGGCCTCCTTGCGTTCCGCGCCCTATGGCTGGGGCGGCCAGCCCTGTTGTGGGGGCTGGGCGGGCGGGGCCTGGGGTGGCCAGGCTCCGGGGGGCTGGGGCTGGGCGCCGGGGTGCGCGGGCCAGGACCAGCCGGGTTGTTGGGGTTGTTGGGCCGGGGCGGCGCCGTACGCGCCGTAGGTGCCGTACGGGTTCGGGGCCGCCGGGGGGTAGTGGCCCGCCACGGGGTGGGCCGGTGTCTCCGGGGGCAGGGAGGGGACCTGCTGGGCCGGGACGGCCGCCGGCTGGGGGTGCTGGACGGCCGTCGGAGGCAGCGGGAGTTCGGCCATCCGCTCGTTGGTGACCCGCTCGAGGTTGACGATGTTCGGGTTGCAGACGGCGGTCCGCATGGCGACCGAACCGTCCGGGCCGCGCTCCACGAACACCAGGCTGAACTCCCGGAGTCCCTGGAGCTGCGTCGGCTCCAGCGCGTACTCGTACACCCGCTGGGTCGTCGTGCCGTCGCTCGTGCTGACGCTCGTGCCCTCGGTCTTCGTCGTCGACTCGTTCGTACCGTGCGTCTTGGTGGTGCTGCTGCTCTCCGTCTCCGTGTAGCTGCCGCCATGGCTCGAACCGCTGGTGGTGCTCGTCGGGAAGAAGATCGCCCCGTCGGAATAGGTGCTGGAGGAGCTGCTGCCCCAGTTGCTCCCCCTGGAGCGGGAGAAGCCGGTCGTGTGCGAGGTGGAGGTGGAGGTCCCCCTGGTGTGGGCCACCGAGGTGTTGACGCTCTCGCCCCGGGTGTCGGTCAGGGAGTGCAGCTTGAAGCTGTACCCGCGGCCGAGGAAGTCGGCGGCGATGCCCGCCTCCTGGTGGTTGCCGAGCCTCATGAAGCCGACGGCGCCGCCGCCGATCATGTCGCGTGCGGTCTCCCGGAGATGCGCGTGCATGATCGTCAGCTGCGCGCCGCGCCATTCGCAGACGCTCGCCAGCTGCTCCAGATGGCGGCGCTGCACCTCGTGCTCGCCCAGGGCCACGACGACGGCCGGCGCCTGTTCCTCCAGGGTGGAGAGACGGCGGGACACACTGAGGATGGCGAGGTCGATGAGGAGCTCGGTGCTGGCGCTGCCCGTCGTACGGTCGAGGCTCAGGCACGTCAGATAGCCGGGGCCGCGGCCCGCACGCTCACTCCCCAGGGACGCCAGCGGCTCGAGGAACGACTCCAGGCGCATCAGGCTCTCGCGCGCCTGGTCCTTGTTCTTGTCGGTGAGCAGCTCGTCGGCGATGTGGTTCCGCTCGGCCCGGGTCAGGCAGTCGCCGTCGTCGAACTCCCCGAGGAGGACCCGCAGTCCCGCGGCGAGCCGCGCCGGGCTCACGTCGTCGCCGAGGGCACCGCAGAGCCGGTTCAGGATGCGGGTGTCCATGCTGCGGCCCGCCCGGGTGGCGTCCGCTCCGTCCCCGTAGGCCGCCTCGACGAGCGCGTCGACGAGCGCGGCCGGTTCCAGCCGGTCGAGTACGTCGCTCTGCGACTGCTGGCTCGGCAGCAGCTGTACGTCGACGGGTGCGCCCATCTGCGACGTGAGGACCGACAGTTCCCGGCAGATCTGCGCCTGGGTCAGGTCCAGGACGATGAGCGGGCGCTCGCGCAGGGTCGACGCGCCGAAGACGGTGAGGAAGCCCTCCCGGCTGCGCTGGCTGCCACCGAAGATGTCGAGGCGCCGGGTCCCGGACTCGACCGGCAGAGCGCCCCAGAGGTCGAGACCACGGATCCGCTGGTCCTCGGCGTACTCGAAGTGGGCCTTGCGCTGCGTCCACTCGGCGGCCTCGTACTGGTACCGCTGGTCCAGGTCGTGGCGTGCCTTTTCCACGTGCTGCCTGGCGGAGGTCGCCGTGCTTCCGGACATGCTGTACACCAGGCCCGCCGCGGCGGCGGTGGCGACTGCCAGCACCACGCCGCCGGCCCCGATGAAGAACGCCAGCAGGACGAAGACCGCCGCGGCGCCGCCGCCCGCCTTCAGCGCGGTCTTCTTACGGTCCTCCGCGTTCAGCTGGGCGGCCCGGGACGTGTTCAGCAGGGTGTCGGGCACGGCGACGGGCACGGGCGGCGCCTCGGTGAACGCGTGGCGGTAGGCCTCGGCGTCCCGGAACTCCCAGCCCAGCCGCTGTCCGGGATCGAACAGCCGGACGAGTGGGTCGGGCTCGGCGTGCGATTCGGTCGGTTGGACGGTCATGAGCGGACCTCCGGATCGGGCATCGTCCTTCACGCTCCCGTCGCGGCGAACTTCTCGAGTTCGCGGATGCGCTGGTGCAGCGGGGGATGCGAGGCCAGCAAGCGGTCGATGAAGCGCAGTTGTGCCCGCGCGAGGTCGTCGCCCTCGGCCTGCCAGACGCTGAACACCACGTGCAGATCGCGGCCGTAGCCGAGCTGGGCGGCCATCCGGTCGGCACGGAGCTCGGACGCACGTCCCGTCCACGCCAGGAGGTACGGCGTCACCAGCATCACCAGGACCGGCGGGAACGTCATCGCCACCGCGATCACGAAGGCCAGGTAGAAAAGACCGACGAGGCAGCCGAGGAGCGGGAAGACGTACCCGATGCGGAGGACCAGCTTGACGATCGCCATGGCGATCCTGCCCGGCAGGGAGTACCAGAGTCCGAGCAGGCCGGCCCATGCGTGTCCGCCGAGATGATGGCCGAGTTCGTGGGCGAGGACCGCCGTCAGCTTCTCCGGCGGGAGCTTGTTCAGCGACCACTGGGTGACACCCACCATGTGACCGGCAGCCGCGGCGGCGTTGATGCCTTCCGTGTCCTCGATCCACAGGTCGTAGGTCCCGGCGGGGATGCCCGCGCTCTGCGTCACGCGGTCCCACAGCGGGCGGAGCGCGGCGAGCTCCGCTCCGGTGGGTTCACGCCACTTGAGCACGAACCTCACATAGAACCTCTCGGCGGGGCGGTAGAAGACGAGTGCGCCGGACGCCAGCCACGCGAGGATGAAGACCGTACCGACGCCGGCCGGCATCAGCTGGGAGAGCAGCCAGATCACCAGGAGGCTGCCGAGGAAGCTCGGCACGTAGAGCAGCAGGGTCGTCAGCGTCGTCGTGTCGGCCTTGCGGCTCACCTGCTGGGGAGCTGGGTGGGGGTGGCCGGGAGCGGACGGGGCGCCGGGCACGTACTCCGCCATCGGGGCGTACGCCGGCGGCTGGCCCGGTATGGGCGTCGGCGGCACCCCGCCGCCGAGGAGGTCCGGCTGCTGCTGCGGGGGCGGCGTCGACTGCTGACCGGGCTGCTGCGGCACGAACGGGGGCGGCTGCTGCGGCGCGAACGCGGGCTGCTGCGGAGGGAAGGCGCTGCCGGGCTGCTGACCGTACGGCGGAGGCTGATGCGCAGGCGCGCCGGGCGGCTGCGGCACGAAGGGGGGAGGTGTCGGGGTTCCCCCGGGCTGCTGCCAACCGTATCCGGGGTGGCCGGGAGCGGCGGCCTGCGGAGCCGCCTGAGGCGGTACACCAGGCTGCTGACCGTATGCCGGTAACTGCTGCGGAGGGACGCCGGGGCCGGGCTGCTGCGACATGAACGGGGGCGGCTGCTGCGGGGGCACGCCCGGCTGCTGGCCGTACGCCGACGGCTGCTGCGGCGGCACACCCGGCTGCTGACCGTACGCAGGCGGCTGCTGCGGGGGCACGCCCGGCTGCTGGCCATACCCCGGCGCCCCCTGAGGAGGCACACCCGGCTGCTGACCGTACGCCGACGGCTGCTGCGGAGACACGCCGGGCCCGTAGCCCGGGGGCTGCGGGCCGGGCGCACCAGGCTGCTGGGGCACGAACGGGGCCGGGGCCGGGGTGGCCTCGGGCTGCTGATCTTGCGCGGGAGGCTGCTGCGGCGGGGACGACGGTGGGGGTGGCTGTTCCTGCCCGCCGTTCGACGCATACGGATCGGTCGGGTGATTCACCAAGGTTCCCTGTTCCCTTTCAGGACCGCGGCGTCGTAGTGGGTACTACCGGCCGCGAGTACGAGGGGCCTCTGACGCACCGCGCATGCAAAGGTCAGGAAGAGAGACTTGATCCCCCGTGTCCGCCCCCGGCACCTGCAGCGCCTCCGGCCTGTACAGATCCCCTTATCGTCGTGCAACGGAAAGGGCGCTGTCCACTCGTTCCGGAGCGCTCAGATGTAACAACCGCGCGGCCTGAACGGCATCCTGACCCGGGATCAGCTTCCCGGGCGGCCCCGCGAACCGCCCGCACCCCCGGACGGCGAGCCGCCCCGCGCCGATGACGGCACCACGCCGCCGCACGTGCACGCGCGTCGCGGCCGGCGCGTCAGCCGACCGCGGATGCCACGGCGACGACGACGAACATCAGTACGAGCACACCGGCCATGATCCGGTTCCTGGTCTTGGGGTCCACGTATCCGAGCGTAAATCAGTGGCCCAGCGGCCAGGCATCCACGGTCTCGTAACGGGGCTCCTCACCGGGAACACCGCTGGTGGGGAGGTTGCTGCGGACCAGCACCAGCTCGTCCACGGTCCACTGCGAGCCCTCGAAGGCGGACAGCTCCTCGACGTACGGCCGCAGATCGGCGTCGGTGCGGGTGCGGGCCACCGTGAGGTGCGGGGTGTAACGGCGGTGCTGGTCCATCGGCACGCCGGCCCGGCGCGCGGCCGCCTCCGCACGGTCGGCGAGGAGCCGCATCTGCTCGATGCCGCCCGCCGCCCCCGTCCACAGGACCCGCCCGGCGAAGCGGCCGCCACCGTGCAGACGCAGCCGGAACGGCTCGGAGTGACCGGCCGCCCGCCGGAGGCGCTCGTGCAGCTCGGGGAGCAGGGCGTCGTCGACCTCGCCCATGAACGCGAGCGTGAAGTGCCATCCGGGCCGCCCGGTCCATCGCAGCCGGTCGGCTCCGGGCATGGCCCGTATGCGGGTCACGACGGACGCGAGCTCGTCCATGACGGGTGGTGGCGGGAGGACGGCGGCGAAGAGTCTCATGGCGGCGAGTGTGGCAGCGGGACCGGCCGCCGGGTCGGCCTTTTCGCCGACCGGGCGGTCGTGTCCCGCTCCGTTCAGCCCGCCCGTACCAGCTCCGGCTGCTGTCGCGGGATCAGCCGCACGTGGGGCCGTCCCGGCCGGAGGTCCAGCCTGAGGCGGAGGCCTCCGGCGCGGAGCAGGACCAGGCCGACGCCGAGCGCGGCGGCCAGGGAGACGGCGCCGCCGCTCACGAAACCGGCCCGGGCGCCGTAGGTGTCGGTTACCCAGCCGACGATCGGCGCGCCCAGCGGGGTGCCGCCGACGAACACCATCATGTAGAGGCTCATCACCCGGCCGCGCATCTCGGGGGCGGCGGCGGTCTGCACGAACGAGTTCGCGGTGACGTTGGTGGTCAGGCCGAGCATGCCGACCGGCACCAGCAGCAGCGCGAAGATCCAGAAGGTCGGTGCGAGGGCCGCCGCGATCTCCAGGATGCCGAAGGCCGCGGCCGCGGCGACGAGCATCCGCAGCCGGGAGGTGCCTCGGCGGGCGGCGAGGAGTGCGCCCACCAGGGAGCCGACCGCCATCAGCGTGTTCAGCAGCCCGTAGCTGCCGGGGCCGACGCGGAAGACGTCGTGCGCGAAGGCGGTGAGCCAGATCGGGAAGTTGAAGCCGAACGTCCCGATGAAGCCGACCAGGACGATCGGCCAGATCAGCTCGGGGCGGGAGGCGACGTGGTGCAGTCCTTCCCGGAGGTTCCCCTTGCCGCGCGGGGCGCGCCGGACCGGGTGCAGCTCGTCGGCCCGCATCAGCAGCAGGGAGGTCAGCGGCGCGAGGAAGGTCAGTCCGTTGAGGAGGAACGCCCAGCCGCTGCCGACGCCCGCGATCAGCACACCGGCGACGGCGGGGCCGACGAGCCGGGCGGACTGGAAGTTCGCGGAGTTGAGGCTGACGGCGTTGGCGAGCTGCCGCGGGCCGACCATCTCGGAGACGAAGGCCTGCCGGGCCGGGTTGTCGACGACGGTGACCAGGCCGAGCAGGAACGCCACCAGGTAGACGTGCCAGACCTGGACGTGGCCGGAGAGGGTCAGCGTGGCGAGGGTCAGTCCGCAGACTCCGAGCGCCGCCTGGGTGAAGAGCAGGATGAGGCGCTTGGGGTAGCGGTCCGCGATGACTCCGCCGTAGAGGCCGAGCAGCAGCATCGGCAGGAACTGCAGTGCCGTGGTGATGCCGACTGCGGCGGAGGAGCCGGTGAGGGTGAGCACCAGCCAGTCCTGGGTGATTCGGGCCATCCACGTTCCGGTGTTGGAGACGATGGCGCCGGTGAAGAACAGCCGGTAGTTGCGTATGGCGAGGGAGGAGAACGTCCCCCTCGCCTCGGTGGTGTCGGGGGTGGGTTTCGGTCCGGGGGCGGAGACTGCTCCGGGTCCCGTACTCAAAGGGGTTCGCCTCCTCGCGATCGGTTACAGGTGCGCGAGCTTCTCCAGTACGGGTGCCGCTTCGCGCAGTTTCGCCCAGTCCTCCTCGTCGAGCCTTTCGGCGAGCTGGGCCAGCCAGGCGTTTCGCTTGCGGCGGCTCTCCTCGAGCATCGCCTCGGCTTGCTCCGTCTGGGTGACGACCTTCTGACGGCGGTCGTCGGGGTGGGGCTCCAGCCGGACCAGCCCCTTCGACTCGAGCAGCGCGACGATGCGGGTCATCGACGGCGGCTGCACATGCTCCTTGCGGGCCAGCTCACCGGGGGTGGCCGAGCCGCAACGGGCCAGGGTGCCGAGCACCGACATCTCGGTGGGGCTCAGCGATTCGTCGACGCGCTGGTGCTTCAGGCGCCGGCCCAGCCGCATGACGGCCGAGCGGAGGGAGTTCACGGCGTCGGCGTCGGCGCCATGCGAGAGGTCAGGCATGGTCCTTAGCTTAACTCATTACCCAATCTAAAGACCACCGGGTATCGGCAGTACGGCGAGAGATGAAGAAGTTCATCACTCAAATGAGTGAGATGTATCCGAAAAGTGCTCGTGAACATTCATGAGCCTCAAGATCGCCAACTGCTGCTCAAACCGGCAGACAAACGCTGCTGCTCGAAGTGAACGAAGCCAACGGCTTTGTCCACCAGAACCGGCAGCAGATGTTCACCGCTTCGTCGGGAGGCACCCCGCACATCGAGGATTCGAACGGTGACGTTGCACACCGTGGCGGTGCACGGCCTCGCGCAGCGGATGAGAAACACGTTGGCCGGTCC
>NZ_JBVICA010000021.1:0-139122 GCF_055573115.1 Streptomyces sp. NPDC030222 | reverse complement strand
AAGCTCAAGGGCGAGGACACGGCCGAGATCCGCACCGCGACCGAGAAGCTCGCCGCGGTCTCCCAGAAGCTCGGCCAGGCCATGTACGCCGACGCCCAGGGCGCCCCTGCCGGTGCCCAGGCGGGCGCCGGTGAGGCCCGTGCCGACGACGACGTCGTCGACGCCGAGATCGTCGACGACGAGAAGCCGAAGGGCGGCGCCGCATGACGGAGGAGACCCCGGGCTTCGAGGAGCAGCCCGACGTCCCCTCCGGCGCCACTCCCGGTGAAGCGGCGCAAGGCCCCGAGTCCGGCTCCGCCCAGGAGCCGGGCCCGGCGGCCCCGGCCGGGGACGATCTGCAGACCGTGGCCGTCACGGCACAGCTGGACCAGGCCCGCAGCGCCCTCAACGAGCGCACCGTGGACCTCCAGCGGCTCCAGGCGGAGTACCAGAACTACCGCCGTCGGGTGGAGCGGGACCGTGTCACGGTCAAGGAGATCGCCGTCGCGAACCTGCTGACCGAGCTGCTGCCCGTCCTCGACGACATCGGCCGCGCCCGGGAGCACGGCGAGCTGGTCGGCGGGTTCAAGTCCGTCGCCGAGTCGCTGGAGACGGTCGCGGCGAAGATGGGCCTCCAGCAGTTCGGCAAGGAGGGCGAGCCCTTCGACCCGACGATCCACGAGGCCCTGATGCACTCGTACGCGCCGGACGTCACCGAGACGACGTGCGTCGCGATCCTTCAGCCGGGGTACCGCATCGGGGAGCGCACCATCCGCCCCGCGCGGGTCGCGGTGGCCGAGCCCCAGCCCGGGGCCCAGCCGAAGGACGACCGGCCGGCCGACGAGGAGAGCGGTGGCCCGGACGAGGGCTGACGCCGATTCAGTGACGGGTCGAGAGGAGGGACACCGGGGATGAGCACGAAGGACTTCGTCGAGAAGGACTACTACAAGGTTCTCGGTGTCCCCAAGGACGCCACCGAGGCCGAGATCAAGAAGGCGTACCGGAAGCTCGCCCGCGAGTTCCACCCGGACGCCAACAAGGGGGACGCCGGGGCCGAGGCGCGCTTCAAGGAGATCTCCGAGGCGAACGACGTCCTCGGCGACCCCAAGAAGCGCAAGGAGTACGACGAGGCGCGTGCTCTGTTCGGCAACGGCGGCTTCCGGGCCGGCCCCGGCGGGGCAGGCGGATCGTTCAACTTCGACCTGGGCGACCTCTTCGGAGGCGCCCAGGGCGGCGGGGGCGGCGGCGGATTCGGCGGCGGCGGTCTCGGCGACGTGTTCGGCGGGCTGTTCAACCGCGGTACCGCCGGTACGCGCACCCAGCCGCGGCGCGGGCAGGACATCGAGTCCGAGGTGACGCTCAGCTTCACCGAGGCGGTCGACGGGGCCACGGTCCCGATCCGGCTGTCCAGCCAGTCCCCGTGCAAGGCCTGCTCGGGCACCGGCGACAAGAACGGCACTCCCCGGGTCTGCCCCACCTGTGTCGGCACCGGCCAGGTGTCGCGCGGCAGCGGTGGCGGATTCTCGCTCACCGACCCGTGCGTGGACTGCAAGGGCCGCGGGCTCATCGCCCAGGACCCCTGCGAAGTCTGCAAGGGCAGCGGGCGCGCCCGCTCCGCCCGGACCATGCAGGTGCGCATCCCGGCCGGGGTGAGCAATGGCCAGAAGATCCGGCTGCGCGGCAAGGGCGCCCCCGGCGAGCGCGGCGGACCGGCGGGCGACCTGTACGTCGTCGTGCACGTCGGCTCGCATCCGGTGTTCGGCCGCAAGGACGACAACCTCACCGTCACCGTGCCGGTCTCCTTCACGGAGGCCGCGCTCGGCGGCGAGGTGAAGGTGCCGACCCTCGGCGGGCCGCCGGTCACGCTGAAGCTCCCGGCCGGCACGCCCAACGGCCGCACGATGCGGGCGCGTGGGAAGGGTGCGGTCCGCAAGGACGGCACGCGCGGCGACCTGCTGGTCACCGTCGAGGTGCAGGTGCCCAAGGACCTGAGTACGGAGGCCCGCGACGCGCTGGAGGCCTACCGCAAGGCCACCGCCGACGAGGACCCCAGAGCAGAACTGTTCCAGGCCGCGAAGGGAGCATGAGATGGACGGCCGCCGTCGACAGCCGGCATACGGCAGGGCCTACGAACTCACTGACGAGACCCCGGTCTACGTCATCTCGGTGGCCGCCCAGCTGTCGGGTCTGCACCCGCAGACGCTCCGGCAGTACGACCGTCTCGGCCTGGTCTCACCCGACCGCACGGCGGGCCGCGGCCGGCGCTACTCGGCCCGGGACATCGAACTGCTCCGCCAGGTGCAGCAGTTGTCCCAGGACGAGGGCATCAACCTGGCCGGAATCAAGCGCATCATCGAACTGGAGAACCAGGTCGCCGCGCTCCAGCAGCGCGTCGCCGAACTGTCGGCGGCCGTGGAGGGCGCGGCGGCGGCGATGCAGCAGCGCGAGGCACAGGTGCACGCCTCGTACCGGCGCGACCTGGTGCCGTACCAGGACATGCAGCAGACCAGCGCGCTGGTCGTCTGGCGGCCCAAGCGGCAGGACTGACGGCCCCGGCGCCTGGGCTCGCACACCGGCGTCGTGGGCCCGCCTGCCGGTGTCGTGGGCCCGCCTGCCGGTGTCGTTGGCCCGCCTGCCGGTGTCGTGGGCCCCTCCGTCGGCACCCCTGGCCCGTCCCCGGCGTCCCCGGGCAGGTCCCGCCGTGCGGCGGCGTCCCGGGCAAGTCCCCCGCCCGTAAGCGCCCAGGCCCGTAAGCGCCCCCGCCCGTAAGCGCCCCGGCCCGCCCCATCGGCACCGCGCACGCGGTCATGTGAAGCACCACGGGCATCACCGCACCAACAGCATCACCCGTAACGGCGAAGGGCCGGAGAGCGCCAACGGCTCTCCGGCCCTTCGCCGTTCCCGCCGTCAGCATGCTGCCTCGCCCGTGCATCGAGCCGTCACCGGTTTCGCTTCAGCCGCTTCCGCCGCGCCGGCATTGACTTTCTCAGCGGAAAACGCAGAAGGAAATCAGGGACGCAGATGCCGGGGGGAAATCATGCGCAAGGGATTCACGTCTGCCGCGGTCTGTCCGATGCTCGCCGTCGCCGGTCTCACCGCCACGGCGGGCAGCGCCTCCGCGGCCGGTCTGCCCGGCACCGGGAGGCGGGCACCCCGGTGCCGGAGGTGCGCCGGCTGCCGGACGCCCACGCGGACGCCCTCGCCGCCCTGATCGCCGCGGCGCCCGGCCCCCGGGACCACCAACTGCTGCACCACCTGCGCATGGTGATGAACCGCAGGGGGCTCCCGCCAGGCGAAGAGGCCGCACCGGGCATGCTCGCGGGGCAGACTTCCGGAAAAACCGGAACGGTGAAGGGAACATGCGTGGCAACCGTCGTGACCTTGGCAGGGGACATGGTCCTGCTCGCCTACGACATCGAGAAGAGCCGGCTTCCCGTGCGGCAGACGCTCGCGCCCTCGGTGCGCGGCGCGCTGCTCGCCGGACTGCTCGCCGAGGGCCGGCTGGAGGACCGGGACGGCAGGGTCCACAGCACGGGTGAGGCCCCGTCGGACGAGGCGTCCCGTCGGCTGTGGACCACGATCGGGACCGACCCGGGCCGGCGGTGGACCCACTGGGTCCGCAGGGACGGCCGAGCGTCGATCGAGGACGTGCTGCGGACGCTGGAGCAGGACGGGCTGATCGAACGGAGCACGTCCCGCGTCTTCGGTCTCTTCCGGTACGCGCGGGTGGCGCTCACCGAGTCCGGTACGGCCGCCGTCAAGGACGTACGGGCCAGGGTGCTGGCCACGGCGGAGGGCCCGGCGGAGCGTGCCGCGCTGTTCACCGGGATCGCCCACGCCGGCCGCCAGCTCGGCTTCATACCGGCCGCCCGTCGCCGCGCGGCCGCTTCCCGCCTCGACGAACTCCTCGGCCGGGCCGAGCCCGTCGGGTCGGCGGTGCGCCGGGTCGTCCGCGACCTGGAGGGCGCAGCGGTGACGTGACCCGCCGGCGGACCGGCAGGGCCGTCGCTCGGTGGACCGCGTGCCGGAGCCGGCCGCGTGTCGGAGTCGGCCGCGTGTCGGATCCAGCCGCGCTCGCGCGCCAGCGGGGCCGCGTGGGGGCGGCTGGTCGCGTCCAGCAGGCGCAGCAGGTCGGCGACGTGGCGGCGGTAGTTGCGTACGGACATGCCGAGGTCACGGGCGCCGGTCTCGTCCTCGCCGACCTGGCACATGGACAGCAGGACCTGCCGCTCGACCTCGCTGGGCGCGTCCCCGGCGGGTTCCGGCTCCCCCAGGAGGTCCGCGAGGTCGGTCGTGTGGCACCGGATCTTCTCGAAGAGCGCCGGGATGTCGGCGACGAGTTCCGTCTCCTGGGCGATCGGCGCGCCGCGCGTGGTGTCGGACGGTCGAGAGGTACGTCCGCGGTGCGCCGGTGTTGATGCGAGGGAGAAGGGGCAGGCGGTCCCGGTCCCGGCCGTCCCTTCGTCCCGTCGTTCTGCCGGGTCGTTCTGCCGTTCTGTTGTCGGGTTCGTCCGGCAGGGTTCGTGTGGCAGTTCGTCCGACGGGGTTCCGGTGGGGCTCGTCGGGCAGGGTTCGTGCGGCAGTTCGTCCGACGGGTTCGTCCGGTGGCTTCGCCCGGTGGCGTTCGTCCCGCAGGTTCTTCCGTGGTGGCGTTCGTCCCGCAGGTTCTTCCGGCCGGGTTCAGGTGATGGCTTCCGCCGCGATGTCGAGGGCGGTCAGCCACAGGGGCTGGGCGCCGGTGCCGAACGCGGCCGCGAGGGCGTGCCCGATGGCGACGTCGGCGGCGAGGACCTTCGCTCCGTCCTGCCATTCGGCGTCGACCCTGCCGTCGCCGTCGGACGTGAGGGTGGCGAGGCGGCGGCCGTCGCGCAGCAGGCGGCTCTCGACCAGGGAACAGGGCACCAGCCGGTAGGCGGTGCCGGCGAGTTCGACGTCGACGCGGTAGGACCTGCGGGACAGCCGGCCCTTGGCGGGGGTGATGCGCGCCGTGGAGCCGTCGACGGTGAGGGTCAGCCGGGCGGGGTCGCGGGTGCCGATGGGGGTGTGGGTGTCGGGCTCGGTGCCGGGGGCGCGGACGAGGGTGACATGCGGCAGGGACGTGCCGGACACGTCGAGGGTGCCGGCCGGTCCGTCGAGGACGACGAGGGGGGTTTCGGCCAGGGGGTCGGGGTGCATGGTCCTTCCTTGGTGGGGGTTCGTCACGGTGGGTCAGTCGTCCTGGTCGAGGATCCCCGACCGGGCGATCAGATAGCCGAGTTGTGCGCGGCTGCCGCTGCCCAGCGCGCTGCCGAGCTTGGCGATGTGGGCCCGGCAGGTGCGGACGCTCATCCCGAGCCGGCGGGCGATGGCCTCGTCGACGTGGCCTTCGACGAGGAGCCGGGCGATGGAGCGCTGGACGCCGGTGATCCCGTCCGGGGTGTTGCCGTAGGGGATCTCCTTCTCCAGCGGGGTCGCGCAACGCCAGAACTGGTCGAAGACGGAGGCGAGATAGTCGACCAGGCCGGGGTGGTGGAGTTCGAGGGCGACCTGGCGGTCGCTGCGGGCCGGGATGATGGCGATCCGACGGTCGAAGATGATCATTCGCTCGATGAGTTCCTCGAGCGTACGGACCTCCACCCGGCCCGGCCTGACCTGGTCGAGGAAGGCGAAGAGTCCGGTGCCGTAGCGGGCCGTGTGCTGGTAGAGGTACCGCATCCGCACCCCGCGGCTGAGCAGCGACCGTACGCGGGGCAGCGCCTGGGTGAGCGCGAGCGGTGAACGGACGCCGCCGGGCTGCACGGTGAGGAGTTCCTCGGAGCACTGGGCGGTCGCCATGTCGAGCACCGCGTTGATCCGGCTGATGCCTTCGAGGACGGTGATGCCCTGTGCGCTGGGTCCCGCTTCGGCGCCGAGGGAGAGGAATGGCTCAAATGTTTCGGTGAGCCTGAGCGTGAGCCGGCGGCGCTCCTGTATCTCCTTCTCCAGCGGATTGAGCAGCTGCGCGAGGGCCGCGGAGGGCGGAACCGGTCGCAGCCATTCCGGATCGTCCGGATCCGGGTGCAGCAGTGCCAGATCGACGAGACACGGTGCCGCGTCCGCGTCGCTCCGGGCGATCCGGCCGGCACGCAGGGCTCGCGTGTAGAGCAGCGATCCGACCTCGCACAGTTCCGCCCGACTGTGGGGGTGCAGTGGTATGTCGCTGTTTGTCTCCATTTGAACACCCCCCAGGCTCCTGCATTTCAGGAACATGATGCATTGCCCCGGTGGTGGAAGGGCTCAGAGTGAGTCATCGTCTAGACCGCGGGGGAGAGGAAACCATCAAGTGAGGTCGAAGCCGCCCATGTCAAAGATTCTGCTTCGCTCGGCAGCAGCTCTCGGTCTTGCCGTAGCGGCCCTTTCCGTCTCCGTCGTCGCGGATGAGCCGTCCTGGACCAGCGAGCCGGCCGTGACGACCGCCCTGCCGGGCGAGCCGTCCTGGACCTTCGCGTCGGCGTCCGTGGCGGGCGAGCCGTCATGGACCGTGGCCCCCGTCGGCGCATGACGGTTCCACCGGACGACCGGGTCTTCCGCCGGGAGATGGCAACGGCCTACCGCTCGGGGTGGCATTTCATCGATCTCGTCACGGCCATTCCTCATCGTGGCGATTCGTTGATGGTCACTCTCTTCGGAGAACCCGTGGTCGTCGTCAGGGAAGAGGATGAGGACGTCCGCGCCTACCGGTGCCTCCGTCGGCCACGGGGAGCTCCGCAGCCTGTTCGCTGTGCCGTTCGCTACGGCATGGTGTTCGTCAACCTCGACCAGCGGGACACCCAGCTGGCCGAGCCCGATACCAGCACCACCACCCCCCGCAGTGCCTGACGCGATTCCCCCGTCGTTGTAAATCGCGCAGGTGCTTCCCCCACACAGCGGCGCCATCGTGGACCTGAACACGATGGCGCCGCTGTGCTGTTCCGGGCCGGGGCCGCCCGGGGGCGATTCCGGCCCCGGAGCGGCGTCCGGTCCGGCGGCCGGCCTTCTCAGGGCCGGCCCAGCGCCCGGGTCAGGGTGATCTCCAGGACGACCCGGTCGGGGTTGGGCGCCGGCATCCGGTCGTAGCGCTCGGCGTACCGGTTCACCGCGTCGGCGACCACCTCCGCCTCGGTCCGGACCACCGCACGGCCCTCCAGCGTCGCCCAGCGGCCCTTGTCGACCTGGCAGAGCGCCACCCGGGCGCCGCCGGGCCCGGCGGCGAGGACATTGGCGACCTTGCGGCTGTTCTTGTTGGTGATGACCCGGGCGATGCCCTGCTCGGGGTCGTAGGTGGAGCCGACAGGGACGACGTGCGGACTGCCGTCCGGACGCTGCGTCGTCAGCGTGCAGATGTGGTACTCCCGCCAGAAGGCGACGAACTCGGGACCGGGGTTGCGGACGTCGTGGGCCATGACCGGCAGCGTAGTTGCGGGCCGTGCGCGGCCGACACCGGGCACTGTGCGGGCGGGCGGCGCGTTGGCCGGATGTGAGAGAGATCGTTTTTCCCCGCAGCGTGCCCGTCTGCGTGCTCCGCGGCTCCGCCGGGGACTCCGTCGCGCCCCGCGCCGACCACGGCCACGACCCGCACGCGTACGTCGAGATCGGTTCGCTGACCAAGGTGCTCACCGGCACCCTGATGATGCGCCTCGCCGAGGCCGGCGCGCTGCACGCCGACGACCCCGTGGACGTCCACCTGACGGTCCCCGCGGGGTCGGGGATCACGCTGCGGCACCTCGCCGCGCACACCTCCGGCCTGCCCCGGCTGCCGCCCCTGGAGCTGCGCGGCGCGGACCCGTACCGCGCGTTCGACGAGGCGGCGCTCGCCGGACTGCTGGACCGCCTCGACCGGACCGCCGTGCGGTCGCCGGGCGAGGCGGAGGAGTACTCGAACTACGGGTACGCCGTGCTCGGCGCGGCCCTCGTGGCCGCCGGCGGGCGCCCGTACGAGGAGCTGCTGCGGGAACACGTCCTGGAGCCGCTCGGAGTCGCCGAGGTGACCGCGCGCCCGCCGGCGCAGCGGCTGCTGGGCGCCAGGAGCCTCCTCGGCCGGGAGCGCGCCCGGTGGACCATGTCCGGCCCGATCCTCCCGGCGGGGGGCCTGTGGGCCACGCCCACGGCCGCGGCCGCGCTGCTCCGCGGGCTGCTGCTGGAGCGGAGGCTCGGGGACCCGGCGCCCTCCTGGCAGCGCGCGGGCACGGCGGAGACGCCGCTGCTGTGGCACAACGGCGCGACCCGGGACGCGTCGGTGTTCGCCGGTGCGCTGCCCGAGACCGGTGAGTGGGTCGTCGTCCACAGGCTGGGGGGATCCCCCGAACGTACCGACGCGCTGGGTGTGGAAACCCTGAAGGCCGCGTATCGGGCCCGGAACCACCCTTGAGTGGAATAGACTCAACTTTGTGCACGCTGAACGAGTCATGGCCGTACGGAGTCATGGCCGTACGGAGTCGTAGCTGGGCCGTGGTGGCCGGAGGGCTGGGGCGCGGCCGAGGAACGCATATCCGTCCATGAGGACGTGAGGAGGAGAGAGCGCACGTGGACGCCGAGCTGACCAACCGGAGCCGGGACGCGATCAACGCGGCCACCAGCCGTGCCGTGACCGCCGGGCACCCGGACCTGACCCCCGCGCACCTGCTGCTGGCGCTGCTGGAGGGCCGGGACAACGAGAACATCACCGACCTGCTGGCCGCCGTCGAAGCCGACCAGGCCGCGGTACGTTCCGGCGCGGAACGCCTGCTCGCCGGGCTGCCCGCCGTCACCGGCTCGACCGTGGCGCCGCCGCAGCCGAACCGCGAGATGCTCGCCGTCGTCGCCGACGCGGGGCAGCGGGCCAAGGAGCTGGGCGACGACTTCCTCTCCACGGAGCACCTGCTCGTCGCCGTCGCCGCCAAGGGCGGCGCGGCCGGTGAGCTGCTCACCGGGCAGGGCGCGAGCGCTGCGAGACTGCTGGAGGCGTTCGAGAGGACCAGGGGAGGGCGCAGGGTGACCACACCCGACCCGGAGGGCCAGTACAAGGCCCTGGAGAAGTTCGGCACCGATTTCACGGCGGCCGCCCGCGAGGGGCGCCTCGACCCGGTCATCGGCCGGGACCAGGAGATCCGCCGTGTCGTCCAGGTGCTGTCGCGGCGCACCAAGAACAACCCGGTGCTGATCGGTGAGCCCGGCGTCGGCAAGACCGCCGTCGTCGAGGGGCTCGCCCAGCGCATCGTCAAGGGCGACGTGCCCGAGTCGCTGCGCGACAAGCGTCTGGTCGCGCTGGACCTCGGTGCGATGGTCGCGGGCGCCAAGTACCGCGGCGAGTTCGAGGAGCGGCTGAAGACCGTCCTGGCCGAGATCAAGGACAGCGACGGGCGGATCATCACCTTCATCGACGAGCTGCACACCGTCGTCGGCGCCGGTGCCGGCGGCGACTCCGCCATGGACGCCGGCAACATGCTGAAGCCGATGCTGGCCCGCGGTGAACTGCGCATGGTCGGCGCAACCACCCTCGACGAGTACCGCGAGCGGATCGAGAAGGACCCGGCGCTGGAGCGCCGCTTCCAGCAGGTCCTGGTCGCCGAGCCGTCCGTCGAGGACACCGTCGCCATCCTGCGCGGACTCAAGGGCCGGTACGAGGCCCACCACAAGGTCCAGATCAACGACTCGGCGCTGGTCGCCGCCGCGACCCTCTCCGACCGGTACATCACCTCCCGGTTCCTGCCGGACAAGGCGATCGACCTGGTCGACGAGGCCGCGTCCCGGCTCCGTATGGAGATCGACTCCTCGCCCGTCGAGATCGACGAACTCCAGCGGGTCGTGGACCGGCTGAGGATGGAGGAGCTGGCCCTGTCCAAGGAGACCGACGAGGCCTCCCGGCAGCGCCTGGACAAGCTCCGCCGCGACCTCGCCGACAAGGAGGAGGAGCTGCGCGGACTCACCGCCCGCTGGGAGAAGGAGAAGCAGTCCCTCAACCGCGTCGGCGAGCTGAAGGAACAGCTCGACGAACTGCGCGGCCGTGCCGAGCGCGCCCAGCGCGACGGCGACTTCGACACCGCCTCCAAGCTGCTCTACGGCGAGATCCCCGCCGTAGAGCGGGAGCTGGCGGCGGCCACCGAGGCCGAGCAGGAGGCCGCGAAGGACACCATGGTCAAGGAGGAGGTCGGCCCGGACGACATCGCCGACGTCGTCGGCTCCTGGACCGGCATCCCGGCCGGGCGGCTGCTGGAGGGCGAGACCCAGAAGCTGCTGCGCATGGAGGACGAGCTCGGCAAGCGGCTGATCGGCCAGTCCGAGGCGGTACGGGCGGTGTCCGACGCGGTGCGCCGCACCCGGGCAGGCGTCGCCGACCCGGACCGGCCCACCGGCTCGTTCCTGTTCCTCGGCCCGACCGGCGTCGGCAAGACCGAGCTCGCCAAGGCCCTCGCGGACTTCCTCTTCGACGACGAGCGGGCCATGGTCCGCATCGACATGAGCGAGTACGGCGAGAAGCACTCCGTCGCCCGGCTCGTCGGCGCCCCGCCCGGCTACGTCGGCTACGAGGAGGGCGGCCAGCTGACCGAGGCGGTGCGCCGCCGCCCCTACAGCGTGGTCCTGCTGGACGAGGTCGAGAAGGCCCACCCCGAGGTCTTCGACGTCCTGCTCCAGGTCCTCGACGACGGCCGGCTCACCGACGGGCAGGGCCGCACGGTGGACTTCCGCAACACCATCCTGATCCTGACCTCGAACCTCGGCAGCCAGTACCTCGTCGACCCGCTGACCGGGGACGAGGAGAAGAAGCGGCGGGTGCTGGAGGTGGTCCGGGCCACCTTCAAGCCGGAGTTCCTGAACCGTCTCGACGACCTCGTGGTGTTCTCGTCCCTCGACAAGGACGAACTGTCCCGCGTCGCCGAGCTGCAGATCGCCCGCCTCGCCCGGCGCCTGGCAGAGCGCCGGCTCACCCTGGAAGTCACCCCGGCCGCCCTGGCGTGGCTCGCCGACGAGGGCATGGACCCCGCGTACGGCGCCCGGCCGCTGCGCCGGCTGGTGCAGACCGCCATCGGCGACCGGCTGGCCCGGGAGATCCTCGCCGGCGAGATCAAGGACGGCGACACGGTCCGTGTCGACGTCTTCGGCGACGGCCTGTTGGTGGGGGCGGCCGGCTGATGTTGGGCCATCGGTGTCCGCGTGTCCGCTTCGAGCGGATCGCGGGCGCCGGGGGTTGCCATCCGTGGTCCTGGATAGGGGAGGATGAGGGGAACCTTATGAAGGGAAATCCACGGTGAGCATCGACCCGTCCTCGATTCCTAACTTCGGGGCGCAGCCCGAGCCGCAGCCGACCGGACCGGCCGGTCCCGTCGTTCCCGACCAGGACCTGGTCAAGCAGCTGCTCGACCAGATGGAGCTGAAGTACGTCGTGGACGACGAGGGCGACCTCGCCGCGCCGTGGGAGGAATTCCGGACGTACTTCATGTTCCGCGGCGAGGAGGAGCAGCAGGTCTTCTCGGTGCGGACCTTCTACGACCGGCCGCACGCGATCGAGGAGAAGTCCCGGCTCCTTGAGACCATCGACGACTGGAACCGCCGCACTCTGTGGCCCAAGCTCTACACGCACACGCAGGACGACGGCACCGTCCGCCTGATCGGCGAGGCGCAGATGCTGATCGGCACCGGCGTCAGCCTGGAGCACTTCGTGTCGTCGACGGTCAGCTGGGTGCGCGCCTCGATCGAGTTCGACAAGTGGCTCGTCGAGCAGCTGGGCCTGGAGAAGGACATCGAGGACGAAGAGGGCCCCGAGGACGACGAGTCCTGACCCGTCCCCACGGGCCCCACGGACACGAGAGCCCGGCCAGGGCGGCGGCCACCACACCGCCGCTCCGGCCGGGCTCTGCCGTGACAGTGGTATCGGCGGCCTCGGTGACAGGGCGCTGTCCGCCGCCCGACCACACACGGGAAGGAGCCGTCCATGAGCGTCGACGCGATCGTGCACACCGAGTTCCCCAAGGGGTACACGGTCCTGTTCGGAGCCGACGGAAAGGTGATCACGACTCCGCGGAGCGAAGAGCACTCCAGCGCCATCGGATCCATGCAGATCGACTCCGCTCTCGCCCTCGGTCGTCACGCGAAGGTCACCTCCGACGTCTGCATCGACTTCCCCGCCGACGAGAACTCCGCCCCCGATCTGGCGATCCTTCGCGAGGAGGCCGACGGCCGCACCTTCACTCTCGACCTCGACGAACCCCCGCGTCCGGAGCCCGAGGCGAACTCCGGCTGACGAAGGGCTCCCGGTGTGACGGTGCCCTCGGCGGCGCTGTGGTCGGGAGCGGTCGTGCCCGGGCACGATCCTCACCGCCCCGTCCGTGTTCCGAAGACCTGCGGTCACCCCTTCAGGAGCCGGGTTTCCGCCTCCTGGGTCAAGCCGTCCGCGAGCTTCAGTTCGCCTTCCGGGACGGACCGCTGCCAGATCCAGGTGTCGGTGATCGTTTCGGTGGCCGGACGGCAGCGGAGGCCCGTGGCATGGGCTCGGGAGGTGTCGCCCGCGTGGATCGCGGCGTGGAAGTCCGTGCCGGGCGGGGCCCAGACGGGGAGGTCGGTCCAGGGGGAGAGGCCGGCGGCGGCGATCGCGTCGGGGGGCGTCCAGCGGAGTTCGGCGGCGGAGCCCGTGACGCGTACGCAGGTGTCCAGGAGTTCGCCGATGGTGGTGTGGCCCGGCTGCGAGACGAGGTTGTAGGGGCCGTGCAGGGCCGCCTCCAAGGCGTCCAGGAGCCACGTCGCCAAGTCGCGTACGTCGATGTACTGGAGGGTGGTGTCCCGAGGGCCAGGGGCGGGGATCGCGCCGCCCCTGGCGATGCGGGACAGCCACCACGGCAGGCGGCCCGCGTTCTCGCGAGGGCCCAGGATCAGGCCCGGGCGTACCAGCAGGGCGCGGTCCGGGCCGAAGGCGCGCAGCACGGCCAGTTCCGCGCCCCGCTTGTCGGACGCGAAGTCGGTCGGCTCCGCGTCCGGGTCGCCGTCGACCAGCGGGCCGAACTCGTCCAGACCCGCCGGCGCCGGCCACGCGTAGACCGAGCGGCTGGAGACGAAGGCGTAGCGTCCGGCGCGCCCCGCCAGCAGGCCGGCCGTGTCGCGCACCGCGGTCGGGGCACCCGACCAGGTGTCGACGACTGCGTCCCACTCCCCTGTCGCCAGGGCGGCCAGGCCATCCTCCTCCGTGCGGTCGCCGTGCAGGACGCGCACACCGGGCGGGGCCGGGTGCACGCCCCGGTGGAAGACGGTAACGTCCCAACCCCTGGCGAGACCGGCCTCGGCGGCCGCCCGCCCCGCGAAGTCCGTTCCGCCCAGCAGCAACAGCCTCATCCTGGTTCCTTTCCGTGTTCTTCCCGCTCTTCGTACGCGGCCACCGCCCCCGCGTACCCGAGCAGGGTCGGTACGTCCGCCATCCGCCATCCGCCACCCGCCATCCGGGGATTCGGGCGGCCCGGGTGGCGGGCGGCGTTCCGGACCGGACGCCGGTGTCACCCCGTGGTGCGGTCGCGGTACGCGGCGAAGCGCTCGGCGATCTCCCGGGCGCGGTCCTCGGCCTCCGACAGCTTCATCTCGGCGCAGTCGTAACCGAGTTCCCTCTTCATGATCGCCATGGCGGAGGGTTCGAAGACGACGGTGCCGTCCGCGCGGATCTCGCTGATCCCGTCGTGCAGCTGGCCTGAGAGGTTGATGGCGTGCGCCTCCTCCGCCGTCATGCCGTCGGGGAGCAGCGCGCGGAACTTGCCGTTCTCGATCGCCACCGGGTAGCCGCCGAGCGCCCCGTCCGCGCCGGGCGCGTGGACCACCGCGTCGCGCTGGTCGGCGAGCGGCTCGAGGACGCTGAGCGCGGAGGACGCGGTCATCGTCTGGCCGGGCAGGCCGCCGGTGCGGCGGTACTCGCCGGGGAGGCGGCCCAAGAGCGCCGCCACATCCAGGTCGGCGGTGATGTCGCGGCCGTCGAGGCGGATGCCGAGGCCCATGCCGGCGGGGCCGCTGTTGCCGGTGCGGGAGAGGCGGTGCGAGACGTAGTGGTGGGCGACCAGGCGCACCTCCACGTCGGCGGTGCTGCGGCCCAGTTCGTCGGCGGCGACGGCGGTGATCCCGGGGACGTTGTTGGCGACGTTGCCGATCCCGATGTCCGGGGAGAGGCCGATCGCGGAGAGCGCGGGGTGCACGGCGTCGGGGTAGGCGGCGTTGACGACCAGGGCCTGGGTGCCGGAGAGGCGGACGGCCTCCATGGCCTTCATCACCGGGACGAGGTGCATGGGCAGCCACGGGCCGTAGTTGGCGGCGTACACCCGCTGGAAGGCGTCCTGCCGGAGCGTGGAGATGACCCACCAGGACTGGTAGCTGACGGCCAGGAAGATGATGTCGGGGCCGAAGGCGGCTATCCGCTCGGCGGTGCGCGCCACGTCGGTGATGTCGGTCAGCGCGTGGCTGACACCGGTGGCGCAGCCACGCTGGACGCTGCAGAAGCGGGTCAGGTTGGCGGCCTTGAGCACCGTCTCCTCGTCGCGGCCGACCAGCTGGACGTGACGGTCGTTCGGGCTGTGCGCCAAGTCGTGGAAGACGCGGCGGCCGATGTCACCGGCACCCAGGACCATGATCTTGCGGGGGTTGTTCATGAGGTGCCTCCAAGGGGCGCGGCGGCGAAGGGGGTGGCGGCGGGCGTCATCAGGTGGGCGTCGCGGACCAGTCGGGGCAGCGAGCGCATGGACGGGAAGGTGACGGCGCCCTCCCGGTGCGGCGGGGTGGCCGGGTCGGCGGTGTACTGCAGGACCCGCATCCCGGCGGCCACGGCGGCGTCCACGCCGACCGGGCTGTCCTCGACCACGACGCACTCGTCGGGCGTGACGCCGCACCGCTCGGCCGCGCAGCGGAACAGCGTCGGGTCGGGTTTCCAGGCGCCCACGTCGTACGCGGAGAAGAGCCGGCCGCCGAAGTGGTGCAGGATCCCGGCCTTCTCCAGGCGGCTCTCGATGATGCCGAGCGGGCTGTTGGAGGCCACGCACATGCGGTCGCCGATGTCGGCGGCGAGCTGTTCGAGGGCGTACGCGACGCCGTCGATGGGCTCGATGCGGTCGCCGATCAGTTCCTCGCACTTGGCGCGGGCGATCACCATGGCGTTCCGCGGCGGGGCGGTGCGTGCCAGGTCCGCCATCAGGTCGATGCACTCCTGCATCTTCTTGCCGGAGAACAGCTCGTCCCGTTGTTCCTTGTCCAGGTGCAGGCCCATGAGCTCGCCGACGTGGGCGATCCCGCCGTTCTCGGCGTCCTGCGTGTCGACCAGGACGCCGTCCAGGTCGAAGACGACGAACTCGGCCGCCGTCACGGGAGACTCACTCATAGTCGATCCAGTCCACGCTCTCGATGGCGGCCACGGTCGCGGCCAGTTCCTCATGGGTCGCGGCGGAACCGATGACGGCAGCCGTGTTGCCGCGCGCGCCGATCCGCCAGTCCACGTCCGCGCCCGGCTCGGCGAGCACGACGACCCGGTCGACGCGGTCGAGGCGACGCAGCGCGGAGACCCCCCGGATGGCGCGCACCCGACGGGCGCCGACGGGCGGCACGGTCAGGTAGTGGAAGGCGATCGGCCCGCCACGCTTGACCTCGGGGGTCTCGTACGGGAGGCCGAGGGCGGCGGCGACCGCGACGAACGCCGGGTCGGAGGTGCCGGAGCGGACCGCGAGGTCGTCGACCCAGGCGCCGAGCCGGCCGTTGACCTCGATGACCCGGGGGCCGTCAGCGGTCAGCTTGATCTCGACGTCGGCGACGCCGTGGATGTTCAGGGCGCGCACCGCGCGGCAGGCCAGGTCGCGGACCTCGCGCTCCTCCGCCTCCGGTACGACGGAGAAGCCGCCGTAGCCGCCGCGCTCGCGGAACGGCTCGGCGAGGGCGAACTTGCTGGTGACGAACACCGGCCGTACGTCGTCGCCGTCGGCGACGCAGTCCACCGCGATGTAGTCGCCCCAGGGCGCCGGGGTCGGCCGCCCCACCAGGAGCTCCTCCAACATCACGGCCGTCTCGGCGGGCCCGCCGTCGGAGCCGGTGAGGATCGCCGCGAGGGCGGTCCGGCACTCCTCGGGCGTGGCGACGGCCTGCGTGTTGCGGCTCGACGCGCCGATCACCGGTTTGATGATGGCGGGCAGTCCGACGTAGGCGATCGCCTCGTCGGCCTGGGCGGGGTCGGTCAGGGTACGGAAGCGCACGCTGTCGACGCCCGCCTCGGCGAACCGCTGCCGCTGGAGGTCCTTGTGGGTGATGGCGTCGACGTCGGCGGGCCGGTGGTAGCGCAGGCCGAGGGCCTCGGCGAGCCGTACGGTGGGGGCGATCTGGAACTCGCTGAAGGTGATGATGCCCGCCGGGGCGAGCGCGCGCAGCGCGGCCTCGGTCTCCGCCTCGGTGCGGCCCGCGGTGTTCACCACGGTGCCGACCATCTCCAGGGCCGGGATCATTTCCTGGGCGTGCTCGGTGTCCGCCGTCACGAACACCAGGTCGCAGCCGGCCTGCCGGGCCGCCTCGGTGAGCCGGGTGGGTGCGAGGCTGCCTGCGTCGTAGACGACGAGCAGGACCGGGTTGCCGGGGGTGTCGGGGGTTTCGGGAATGTCGGGGCTCGTTGGAATCCTGGTCATCGGTCAGCCTCCGGCCGGGAACGCGCCGGTGCGGCGGGCGACGGCCAGCGCCCCCGCGAGCGACTCGACGGTCGAGTAGGTGAACAGGGTCCGCACCGGTATCTCCAGGCCGAAGTCCTCCTGGAGCCGCAGTGCCACCCGGGTCGCGGTCAGCGAGTCGCCGCCCAGGTCGAAGAAGTCGTCCCGCGCGCCGACCTCGTCCGCGTACAGCGTCTCGGCCCACACCCGGGCCACCGCCCGCTCGGCGGGGGTGCGCGGCGCGATGAACTCGGCTTCCAGTCCGGTGCGTTCGCCGTCCGGCGCGGGCAGCGCGCCACGGTCGGTCTTGCCGCTGGTGGTCAACGGCATCCGGTCCAGGAAGACGTACGTGCCGGGCACCATGTAGCCGGGCAGAGTGCGCCCGCACCAGTCGCGCAGCGCACCGATGCCGGGGGCCGGGCGGCCGGGCGCCGGGACGGCGTACGCCACCAGCGTCTTCTCGCCGGGCACGTCCTCGCGGACGGTGACGGCGCAGGAGCCGATGTCCTCGTGGCCGAGCAACGCGGCCTCGATCTCGCCCAGTTCGATGCGGAAGCCGCGCACCTTGACCTGGTGGTCGAGGCGGCCGAGGAACTCCAGGTCGCCGTCGGGCAGCCAGCGCACCAGGTCCCCGGTGCGGTACAGCCGACCGGCTGCGAACGGGTTCTCGGTGAAGCGTTCGGCGGTCAGGTCGTCGCGGCCGAGGTAGCCCCGGGCCACCCCGGCGCCGCCGATGAGCAGTTCCCCGGGCACGCCGACGGGGACCGGGCGGTCCGTGTCGTCGACGACGTACAGCTCGGTGCCGGCGGTGGGGCGGCCGATGGGGATGGGGCCGGTGGTGTCGGTGATCTCGGCGACGGATGCGTAGACGGTGGTCTCCGTCGGGCCGTAGCCGTTGAGGACGCGGGTGGCCGTGCGCAGCATCCGTGCGGCCAGTTCGGCGGGCAGCGCCTCGCCGGCGGCGAAGATCTCCAGGTCGCGCGGCCGGTCGCCGAGGGCGTCCAGGAGCGGGCGCAGGGCGGACGGCGTGGCCTGTACGAGGGTGACGGAGTGCCGGTCGACGAGCTCGACGAGGGCGGGCGGATTGTGGATCTGGTCCTGGTCCGCGCCGATGATCCGACCGCCGGTGATCAGCGGCAGGAACACCTCGACGCCCGCGATGTCGAAGGTCGCCGAGGTGGTGAAAAGGACCCGCTCACTGGCCGGCGCCGGGAAGGTCTCCCGCATCCCGCACAGCAGGTTGAGGAACCCGCCCCGGGTGACGGCGACGCCCTTGGGGGTGCCGGTGGAGCCGGAGGTGTAGAGGACGTAGGCGAGGTGCCCGGGCCCGGCGGCCGGGGCCGGTTCCACGACGGCGGACGCGGCGATCGCCGCGCGGTCCGTGTCGAGGGCGACGAGGGTGCGCGGCCCGGCGGCGCCACCGGAGAGCCGCTCGCGCAGCGACTCCTGGGTGACGACGACCGGCGCGGCCGTGTCCCGGAGCACGAACTCCAGCCGGTCGACGGGATGCTGGGGGTCGAGCGGCACATACGCCGCGCCCGACCTGAGCACCGCGAGCAGCGCCGTGATCAGTTCGGGGCCGCGCTCCAGGCAGACCGCGACGGGCACGTCGGGCCCGGCACCGAGGCCGCGGAGGTGGTGCGCGAGGCGGTCGGCACGGGCGTCGAGCTCCCGGTAGGAGACCTCCTCGGCGCCGAAGACGACCGCGACGGCGTCGGGCGTCCGCCCGGCCTGCTCGGCGACCAGTCCGGCCACGTCCTGGCCGACGGGGAAAGCGGGGCGGCCGCGGCCCCAGCCGGTGAGCAGCAGCTCGCGCTGGGCGGGGTCGAGCGGGTCGAGGCCGCTCAGCGGGAGGCCGGGGGCACCGGCGATCGCGGTGAGCAGGGTGAGGTAGTCGGCGGCGAACCGCTCCGCGCTCGCAGTGTCGAACAGCTCGGCGGCGAAGTCGAAGCGCAGGGCCCGCTCGGCACCCTGGCTCTCGTGGCTCAGGGTCAGGTCGGGCGGGCAGACACCGTCGGCCGCGTAGGCGGGGCCGTCCGTGAACAGTGCCTGGACGACAGGGTGGTGGCCGGCGTCGGTGCCGGGTGCGAGCTCGGCCGCGAGGCGGGCCGACGGCAGTGCGGCGGCCCGGCCCCGGATGAGCGCCGCGTCCGCCCGGGCCACGAGCGTGGCGAAGGCCGGGTCTCCGGTCAGGTCGGCCCGTACGAAGGCGAGTTCACCGTTCGTGCCGGGCACGCCCACCGCGAGGTCGCGCTGCCGGGCCCACTGGCCGAGCAGTACCTGGTAGGCGGCGAGCAGCACGGCGGACAGCGGGGTGCCGTACTCGGCGGCCGCCTTGCCCAGCGCCTGTGCGGTGTCGGCCGGGACGGTGCGGGTGAGGTGGCCCAGGGCGCCGGTGCGCGCCGCGGGGCGCGGCCGGTCGGTGGGCAGCTCCAGCGGTTCCAGACCCGCCAGTTCGGTCCGCCAGAACTCCAGCGGGTCGGTCATGACCCCTCCGTGGTGTCGAGGATCCGCGCCAGTGCCTTGCGGTCCGTCTTTCCGTTGTCGTTGAGCGGCAGCCCGCCCGGCAGGTGGGTGAGCGAGGCGGGCACCATGTGCAGCGGCAGCAGCTCGCGCAGCCAGGCGTCGAACCGCTCGGGGTCCACCTCGCGGCCCGCGTAGGCGGCGATCAGCTCGGTCTCGCCGTCCGGGCCCGGCAGGGCGAGCACCGCGGCGTCGATGACATGCGGGTGGCGGTGCACGGCCGCCTCGACCTCGCCGAGTTCGATGCGGAAGCCGCGCACCTTGACCTGCTCGTCGAGCCTGCCCCCGTGCACGTAGAGCCCGTTCTCACGGCGGACCCGGTCACCGGTGCGGTACCAGTGGCGGTCCGTCAGGATGGTGCTGCCGTCGTAGCGCACGGCCGGGGCGCCGTCGGGCTCGTACGACACGAACCGCCCGGCGTTCTCGCGTGGGTCGAGGTAGCCCGCGAAGCGCTGCGGGCCGCGCACGCACAGCTCGCCCTCGTCGGCGGCCAGGCCGTCCGCGTCGAGCAGCACCATCTCCATGTCCGGGAAGGGGACGCCGATCGGCACGGTGCCGCCGGAGGACTCCGGCCAGTCCGAACACGGCCCGTACAGCGCGTGGTTGGTGCAGACCACGGTCAGCTCGGTGGGGCCGTACACGTTGTGGATCACCGTGTTCGGGGCGACCGCCCGCCAGAGTTGCGCGTGCTGAGCGGTGACCGGCTCGCCGCCGAACATGCTGTGCCTGAGGTTGACGGCGCGGCCCAGCGGCAGATTGCCGAGCCGCTGCGCCTCGCGGATCACCGAGGGGACCGAGAACCAGTGGGTGAGCTCGCGCTCGACGATGAAGTCGACCGGCCGGTACAGGTCGGCGGCGAGCGGGACCACCAGGGTGGCGCCGCCGCCCCAGGTCCCGAACAGGTCGATGACGTGTGCGTCGAAGGTCAGGCCGAAGGTCTGGGTGAGCCGGGCGCCCGGCGCGATCTCGTAGCGCTCGATGTTGTGCGCGAGGAACCCGGAGGTGTTCCGGTGCCGGATCGGCACACCCTTGGGCTGGCCGGTGGAGCCCGACGTGAACAGCAGGTACGCCTCGCGGTCCGGGTCGTCGGGGACCGGCGGGAGCGACTGCTCGAGTACGTCGGTCGGCGCGCCGGGCGCCCGCTCGGCCTCGTCGAGTTCGAGGACGGTGGGCCGGTACCGCTCGGGCAGCCGGGCGAACAGCTCGGCGGACCGGGTGTCCACGAGGGCTACCTCGACGCCGGCCCGCTGGGCGATGTCGAGGCTGCGCTGCGCGGGGTAGTCGGGGTTGAGCGGGACGATGCACGCGCCGAGCCGCTGGATCGCCAGGTAGCCGGCGTACGCGGCGACCGAGCGGGTGGCGGCGAGCGCCACCCGGGTGGGCGGCGAGCCGTGCTTGCGGGCGATGCGGTCGGCGAGGGTGAGCGCGAGGGCGCGCAGCTCGCCGTAGGTCAGTACCTCGTCGCCGATCTCCAGTGCGGGCAGGCCGGGGTGACGCAGGGCCGATTCCTCGAACCACTGGTAGAGCGTGCGCTGTTGCCGGTCGTTCATCGCTTCCTCGGTATCGGTGTGCTGGTCTGGCGGGCGCGGCCGCGGGCGCGCATGGCCTCGGCGCGGGCCCGGGCCCTGCTCTGACCGCGCTCCCCGGCGGCCGACGGGGCGTCCGTGGCCGGCGCGCCGCCCAGGAAGGCGGCCATGGCCTTGACGGTGGAGTGGCGGAACAGGTCCACCACGTCGATCTCGCGGCCCAGTGCGGTGCGCAGCCGGTCACGCAGGCGGATCAGGAGCAGCGAGTTGCCGCCGGCGTCGAAGAAGTTCTCCGACGCTCCCACGGTCCTGCCGAGCACCTGCTCCCAGGCCCCGGCGACGGTCCGCTCGGCGTCGCTCACCGGCTGCGCGTCGGCCTCGTCCGCCGACCGCCCGGCTCCGGCCTGTGCGGCTGCCGTTTCGGCGAGCAGCTTGGCGGTCCGCTCCCGGTCGGGGCGGCCGCTGGGCAGCAGCGGAAGCCGGTCGGTGACGAGCAGCCGCGCGGGCAGCAGGTAGCCGGGCAGTACGTCCCGCAGATACGTGCGGAGTCCGTCGGTGGTCAGGTCCGTGCCGGGCGCGGCCGCGACGGCCGCCGCGAGGGCGCCGTCCGCCGGGTCGGTGAGGACCTGCGCCCGTACGACGTCGGGGTGCGCGAGCAGCGCGGCCTCGGCGTCGAGGGCGGCCACGCGGACACCCCGCACCAGCGTGCGGTCGGCCGCCCGGCCGGCGAAGACGAGCCGCCCGTCGGGGAGCCGGCGGGCCAGGTCGCCGGTGGCGAACAGGCGCGCGCCGGGCTCGCCGCCGAACGGGTCGGGCAGGAAGCTTTCGGCGGTGCGGCTCGCCTGGTCCAGGTAGCCCCGGGTGACGGACGGGCCGCCGATGTGCAGCTCGCCGACCGCGCCCGGCGCCGCGAGCTCGCCGTGCGCGTTCAGGACGTACGCCGTGGCGTCGGCCGGCAGCCCGAGCGGCAGGGGGCCGTAGCCCTCGCCCTCCGGCGCCTCTGCCGGACCCACGAGGGCGGGGCCGGCCGTCTCGGCGCAGGTGTACAGCTGGTGCACGTCCCCGGCCCCGGCGGCCCGCGCGGCCCTGAGGGTCCACGGGAACAGGGGCTCGCCCGCGGTCAGTACGGCGGCCGGTGCGCCACTCGTGAGCAGCCCCGCCAGCTCGGCGGGGGCCGCGAGCACGGTGGCGGCATGCACGGTGGCTTCGTCACCAGCGGTCGGGACGACCACGCGGCCGCCCCGGGTCAGCGGGCCGAACAGCTCCAGGAAGGCGGCCGGCGAGCCCGGCGCCCCCAGCTGGGCGACCGCGTCGAAGGTGGTCGCGGGCAGCTCGCGGTGGGCCCAGCGCAGCCGGGACACCAGGTTGCGGTGCTCGGCGACGACCGCGCGCGGCTCGCCGGTGACGCCCGACGTCCGCAGCAGCCAGGCGGCGCCCCGCGCTGTGACGCGTACGGCGACCGGCGACTCGTCGCCGTGAACGTCACCCTCGTCCTCCGGGTCCAGCACGTCGACCCTGGTGTGGTCGAACAGCGCGCCGGACCAGGCGTCCGCGAGGACCGTCGTCAGCCCCGCGTCGTCGAGGGCGAGCCGCAGCAGGAAGGCGGGCAGCTCCGGGTCGAGCGGCACGCACATCCCGCCTGCCCTGACCACGCCCAGCTGGGCGGCGGCCAGCGCGAAGGACTTGGGCACGCACACCCCGACCGGGGTCTCGGGACCGACCCCGAGTGCCCGCAGGCGCGCCGCGATCCGGTCCGCCGCGCGGTCGAGGTCGCGGTACGTCCAGGTGCGCGCCCCGGCGGCCACGGCGACCGCGTCGGGGGTGCGGGCGATCTGCTCGGCGACCAGCTGGTGCAGACAGCTCTCGTCCTCGTATGCCGCCACGGGCGCCGGGCGCTCGGTGCGCAGCAGTGCGGAGACCCGGGCCCGCGGGTCGGCGCCCGCCCGCTCCAGGACGGTGCGCAGCCGGGCGAGCAGCAGCTCGACGGTGGCCTCGTCGAAGAGGTCGGTGCGGTAGTCGGCGAGGGCGAGCAGGCCCTCGGCGCTCTCGACGGTGTCGATCGCCAGATCGGTCTTCATGGTGGGCAGCCGCAGTTCGGCGGCGGCGAACCGGGCACCGGCCGCCTCGTGGACCGGAGCGGCGGGCGAGTGCGTGTACATGACCTGGTAGAGCGGGTGGTAGCTGGGGTCGCGGGCGAGCCCGAGCCGGTCCATGACCTCGTCGACGAGCAGGTCGGGGTGGTCGAGGGCGTCCAGCAGGTCGCCGCGCACCCGGCCGATCAGCTCGCCGAACTCCGGGTCGTCGGCCAGCTGTCCGCGCAGTACGACGGGACGGGTGAGGTAGCCGATGATGCCGGCGCTCTCGGTGGTGTCACGCCCGGAGACGGCCATGCCGGTGAGCACGTCGGTGCCGCCGTACTGGCTGAGCACGACGTCGACGGCGGCCTTGAGCACCATGAACAGGCTGGCGCGCCTGGTGCGGGCCAGCCGGCGCAGGGGCTCCACCACCGACGTGGGTACGACGGTGGTGACCCGGCCGCCCTCGTGCCCGGCGCGGGCCCGGCGGGGCCCGGCGAGCGGCAGTTCCAGGACCTCGGGGGCGCCTGCCAGGTGCCGCGTCCAGTAGGCGAGCCGCTCGGGTCCGGCCGCCTCGTCCTGCGCGGTGCGGTCGGCGAGGAACTCCCCGTATCCGACGGTGGGCCGGGGCAGGGGGTCGGGCAGTCCCCGCGCGAACGCGTCGTACAGGGAGGCGAGTTCGGCGGTGAACAGCTCCAGCGAGGCTCCGTCGAAGACGATGTGGTGGACGCCGACGAGGAGCCGGTGGCGTGTCTCGCCGAGGCGGAGCAGCCGGGCCCGCAGCAGCGGCCCGCCGTCGAGGCAGAAGGGGGTGCGGGCGAAGCCGTCCGCGAGTGCGGCCGCCTCCTCCTCGGTCGCCTCGACGCGGTCGAGGCCGACCGGACCGGGGGCCCCGATCCGCTGGACGGGCTCCCCGCCGGCGTCGGGGGACCGCACGATGCGCACCCGCAGCGCGTCGTGCCGCCGGACGAGGGCGTCCAGGGCGCGCCGCAGGGCGTCGCCGTCGAGCGGGCCCTCGATGGTGACGGCGAAGGGGATGCTGAAGAACGGGTCGCCGGGCCGGAGCTGACCGAGGGCCCACAGCCGCCGCTGGGCGGGGGTCAGGGGAAGGGTGGTCATGCGACGGCCTCCGGTTCCGGGGTGCCCGCCTCGTCGCCGGAGCCGCCGCGCAGACCGGGGACGAGGAGGGCCAGGGCGGCGACCACCAGAACCGCGCCGGCCACCACGATGGAGGCCGCGATGCCGACGAGCCCGGCGAGCATGCCGCCGACGACCACGCCGAGGACGGTGAAGTTGACCATCAGGGCGTTGAGCAGGCCGACGCCGCGGCCACGCAGCTCCTCGGGCAGGTCGCTGAGCAGCGTGTTGGCGAC
This sequence comes from Streptomyces sp. NPDC030222, assembly GCF_055573115.1. Taxonomy (NCBI): domain Bacteria; kingdom Bacillati; phylum Actinomycetota; class Actinomycetes; order Kitasatosporales; family Streptomycetaceae; genus Streptomyces; species Streptomyces sp. NPDC030222. Next base: position 115,033 of record NZ_JBVICA010000021.1, on the reverse strand, counting down.
CGGCACCTGGAACAGTCCCGAGCCGAGCCCGGCGAGGACGCACCAGAGCAGGACGACGGTCAGGCCGAGGCCGCCCCGCTCGGTGGCTTCCCACACCGTGCCGGTGGGCGCGAGCAGCAGCAGGGACGCGCCGAACAGCACGATCGAGCCGATGAGCAGCCCCCGGTCGGAGAACCGGCGCACCAGCGGCGGACCGGTGAGCGCGCCGATCACACAGCCCGCGCCGAACCCGGCCTGCGCCAGGCCGTACTCGAAGGCGGGCAGCTCGAAGACGCTCAGGAGCTGGGAGTTGAGGTTGGTGGTGAACAGGCCGAGGACCAGCATCACCGGGACCATGACGATGGCCAGGAACCGCAGCGACGGCACGGCGAGCACACCGGAGATCCCGGTGCGCAGCGAGGACCAGTACCCCTCGCGGCCGCTGTCGGCGCCCCGTACGGGCACCTCCCGCAGCACGGCCATGCTGGCGAGCAGCACCGCCGAGATCACGAACGTCGCGGCGTCCAGCACGAAGACCGCCGTGACGCTGCCGAACGCGATGAGCAGTCCGCCGAGCGCCGGGCCCACCAGGTTGAGGGTGTGGTTGGTGGACTGGAAGAGGGCGACCGCCGTCGGGATGCTGTGCCCGCGCACGATCAGCGGGATCGCGGTGATGCGTGCGGTCTCGAAGAAGGCCTTGGCGATGCCGCTGAGCAGGATGAGCACGAGCAGCAGCAGCGGCGAGTCCTGTACGACGATCATCCCGAGCACCAGGACGACGCGGACCAGGTCCGAGCCGACCATGAGCAGCCGGGCCGGCAGCCGGTCGGCCAGCGGTCCCACGAACGCGCCGAGCGCCCCGAAGGGCAGCAGCTGCGCGATGACGACCAGGGACACGTACAGGACCGGGTCGTCGGTCTCGGTGGCCACGACGTAGATCAGGGTGATCTTCGTGATGGCGTCACCGAGGAAGGAAGCGACCACGGCCAGCCAGTAACGGATGTACGTCCGGTCCTTCAGCAGGTCAAGCACGGTCGCCCTCCCCGTTCCGTGCGGTGCCGTTCAGCAGGTCGTTGAGCACCGCTGCGACGCCCTCGATGTGGGGGTGGCGCATCATCGTGTAGTGGTTGCCGTCGACCGTGCGGACGTCGAAGTGCTGCCCGGTCAGCTCGTTCCAGGAGGCGGCCAGGTCCCACTCCTCCTCGCCGGCGCGGAGCAGCGTGACCTTGCCCTTGACCGGGCTCGGCCGGAAGTTCCACACCAGGCGCAGGTTGGCGACCCACAGCTCGTGGATGTCGCGGATCTGCTCGCGGCCGGCGTCCGGCGGCAGGTAGCCCGAGGCGCGGGCGATGCCGAGCAGGTAGTCGAGGTGTTCGTCGGCGCCCATGGCCCGGAGTTCGGCGAGCGACTTGAGCCGGTCGCCGTAGTCCCACTGGAGGTTGGCGGCGATGGCCTCGACGATCTCGGCGGGGTCCGGCTCGGAGCCGGCCGGCACGACGGCGGGCGCGTGCGAGTCCATCATGAGCACCGACACCTCGGCGCCGCTCTTCTCCAACTCGCCCGCGACGGCGAAGGCGTTGGCGCCGCCGTAGCACCAGCCGACGACGGTGTAGGGGCCCTCGGGCTGGGTCTCGCGGATCAGCTCCGCGTACTGGGCGGCACGGTCGCCGAAGCCGGTGAACGGCAGCTCGCCGTCGACGGGCGGTGGAGAGGCCAGCGCGTACAGCGGGCGCCCGGCGGGCTCCACGAGCGCGGCGAACGGCATGTAGCAGACGACCTCGCTGCCGGCCGGGTGGGCGAAGAACACCGGGGAGCCCGTGCCGTCGCCGGAGCCGAGCTCGACCAGGTGCACCCCGGTCTCGTCCTGGTACCCCTCGCGCAGCATCCGGGCGAACCGCTCGACGGTGGCGCCCCGGAAGATCGCCGCCATCGGAAGCTGCCGCCCGAACCGCTTCTCGATCTCCGCCATCAGGCGCAGTACGAGCAGGGAGTGGCCCCCCAGGTCGAAGAACCGGTCGTGCAGGCCGATCGGGGAGACCCCGAGGACCTCCTCCCAGATGTGCGCGACCTCCAGCTCGACGGCGTCGCGCGGCGGCACGTATCCCGCCGCGTCGCGTTCGACGGCGGGGGCGGGCAGCGCGCGGCGGTCGATCTTGCCGCTGGTGCCCAGCGGGAAGGTCTCCAGGCGGACGATCGCGGCGGGGACCATGTAGTCGGGCAGGAGGCCGCGCAGGTGCTCACGCAGCTCCTCGGCGGTCAGCGACTCGTCGGCGGACTCGACGTACCCGGTGAGCCGCTTGTCGCCGGGGCGGTCCTCACGGACCAGGGCGACCGCGCGGCGCACCGCCGGGTGCTCCTCGAGCCGGGCCTCGATCTCGCCCGGCTCGATGCGGAAGCCGCGCAGCTTGACCTGGCCGTCGTCGCGGCCGAGGAAGACGAGCGTGCCGTCCTCGCGCAGCCGCGCCTTGTCGCCGGTGAAGTAGAGGCGGGCGCCGGGGCGGGCGCCGAACGGGTCGGGTACGAACCGCTCGGCGGTCAGGCCCGGCCGGCCGCGGTAGCCGCGGGCGACGCCGGTGCCGCCCAGGTACAGGTCGCCGGGCATGCCGACCGGGACCGGTTCGAGCCGTTCGTCCAGGACGTACACCTGGGTGTTGTCGAGCGGCCGGCCGATGGAGATCTGCTCGGCGCCGCTGTCCAGGCGCTGGAAGGTGGACCAGATGGTGGTCTCGGTGGGGCCGTACACGTTCCACGTACGGCCGGGCTCGCGGACCAGCTGCTCGGCCAGGGCGGGCGGCAGGGCCTCGCCGCCGACCAGGACGCGCAGCGAGCCGTCGTTGTGCCAGCCCGCCTCCACCAGGAGGTGCCAGGTGGCGGGGGTGGCCTGCATGACGGTGGCGCCGGTCTCCGCGAGCAGCTCGGCGAGCCGCCGGCCGTCCACGGCCTGCTCCTTGGTGACGACGTGCGTCCGGGCCCCGCTGATCAGCGGGGCGTACAGCTCCAGGCCCGCGATGTCGAAGGTGACGGGGGTGACGGCCGCGAGGGTGTCGCCCGGGGCGAGCCCCGTCTCGCGGGCCATCGCGAGGAGCAGGTTGACCAGGTTGCGGTGGGTGACCTCGACGCCCTTGGGGCGGCCGGTGGAACCCGAGGTGTAGATGACGTACGCGAGCCGGTCGTCGCCGGAGGCGGGCTTCGCCGGCGTGGCGGGCGCGGCGGCGATCACCTCGGCGTCGGTGTCCAGGCAGACCCGCTCGCCGGGGCACTCGGCGAGCGCGTCGAGCAGGTCGCCGCGGGTGAGCAGGAACGCGGTGCCGGCGTCGCCGGTCATGTCGGCGAGGCGCCGCGCCGGGTAGGCGGCGTCGAGCGGCAGATAGGCGCCGCCCGACATCAGTACGCCGAGCAGGGCGACGACGAGGTCCACCGAGCGGTCCAGGCAGACGCCGACGACCGTCTCGGGGGTGACGCCCCGGGCCTGCAGGTGGGAGGCCAGCCTGCCGGAGCGCTCGACGAGTCCGGCGTACGTCAGCTGCTCGTCGCCGCAGGAGACGGCGACCGCGTCCGGGGTGGCGGCGGCCTGACGGCGCACCAGGTCGTCCGGGCACAGGCCGGGCTCGCGCTCGACCGCGGTGCTGTTCCACTCGACGAGCAGGGTGTGTGCCTCGTCGGCGTCGATCAGGGACAGCTCGCCCAGGGCGCGTCCGGCGTCCTCGGTCATCTGCTCCAGGACGCGCACGACCTGGCGGGCCATCCGGGCCATCGTGCTCTCGTCGAACAGGTCGGTGTTGTACTCGAACATGCCGTGGAGGTGGTCGGCGGCGAGCATCGGGTCGTCGACGAAGCCGAGGAACACGTCGTCCTTGGCGGTGGCGTTGTCGAGCATCAGCTCCTCGACGCGCAGCCCGGCCATCGGCGGCGGATCCTCGTGGACGAAGTCCACCAGGATGAACGAGGCCTGGTAGATCGGGGTGCGGCTGGGGTCGCGGACGATGTCCAGCTCGTCCAGGAGGGTGCCGAACGGTATGTCGAAGTGGTCGAAGGCGCCCAGCATGGTCGAGCGGGTCGCCTGGAGCAGCTCGCGCACGGTCATGGTGGGCGAGACCGTGGTGCGCAGCGGCAGCATGGTGAGGAAGTAGCCGATCATCGGCTCGATCTCGGGCCTGCCGCGGGTGGAGGAGGTCGTGCCGACGACGATGTCCTCCTGGCCGCTGAGCCGGTGCAGCAGCGTCTTCCAGGCGGCGAGCAGCACGATGTTGATCGTCACGTCCTCGCGCTTGGCGAGGTCGCGGATCGCCTGGGTCAGCTCCGGGGTGAGCGGGAACTGGTAGCGGGCGCCGTTGGAGGTCATCAACGGCGGGCGCGGCCGGTCGGTGGGCAGTTCCAGGACCAGTTCGGCGCCTTCGAGCTGCTTCTTCCAGTACGGCAGGTGCTTGCGCTCGACCTCCTCGGCCAGCCACCGCGGCTGCCACTCGGCGTAGTCCGCGTAGTGCACCTCGATGGCGGGGAGCCGGGGCTCCCGACCGGTCGCGAACGCCGTGTAGAACTCGGCGAACTCGGCGTTGAAGATGCCCATCGAGCCGCGGTCCCAGACCAGGTGGTCGACCGTGCCCACGAGCACGTGCTCGTCGTCGGCGACCCGCAGCATCGTGATGCGCAGCAGCGGTCCCTCGACCAGGTCGAAGGGGGTGCGCATCTCCTCGGTGGCGAGGCGCGTCAGTTCGGCCTCGCGCTCCTCGTCCGGTACGGAGCGCAGGTCGACGTGGCGGACCGGCACCTTCATGGCCGGGTGGACGACCTGGACGGGGGCGTGGCCGTCCTGCTCGAAGGTGGTGCGCAGGGCCTCGTGGCGCTGCACGAAGGCGTCGGTGGCGCGCTGGAGCGCGTCGCGGTCCAGCTCACCGTGCAGCTTCGAGGCGAAGTACACGTTGTAGAGCGGGTCTTCGTCGTCGAACTGGTGGATGAGCCAGATGCGTTCCTGGTCCACGGTGAGCGGCACCCGGTCGCCGCCCTTGCGCCGGGGGACGGGGCCGGCCGTCACGGGCGTCCGGGCGCGCTCCCGCATCTTCTTGTCCAGGAGGGCCCGCTGGGCGGGGGTGAGGCCGGCCAGCCGGCTGGCGAGTTCGGTCACGGCTGCTCTCCTTCGGCGTCGGCCTCGGCGGCCCGGTACCGGTTCTTGAGTTCGGTGAGGTGTTCCAGGCCCTTGACGACCTGGTCCGGCGCGAGGCCGAAGTCGACCAGGCAAGCCACCTCGTCCACGCCGATGTCGACCAGGTCCTCGATCAGGGACTCGCACTTGTCGGGCGTGCCGAGGAGCGCGAGCGTGTCGAAGTACCGCTCGAAGGTGGCGTTCAGCATCACGTCGCGCTCGGTCGCGGAGAGCTTGGAGAAATCGCTGCCGAAGCTGTCCTGCTGGGCGAGGAAGGTCTTGAGGTAGCCGGTCAGCGGCGCCCGCACGATCTCCCGGGCGCCGTCGTCGTCGGAGTGCAGGAAGGTGTGCACCATCGCGGTGACCTTGGCGCGGGCAGGGTCGTGCCCGGCGCCGACGAGCGCCTCGCGGTAGGCGGCGATCTTGTCCTTGAGGTCGGCCGGCCGCTGGGCGACCAGGCCGGTCAGCAGGTACGCACCGGCCTCACCGGCCTTGACGAAGGTGTCGGGGCTGCCCTGCGCCGCCACCCATACGGGGAGCTCGGCCTGGAGCGGGCGCGGCAGGGTGCGTACGGACTGCGTCGAGCCGTCGGCGCGCGGAAGCCCGACGCTCTCCCCGGCCCACAGCCGCTGGATCGTCTCGATCGCCTCGAACATGTCCTCCTTGCGGTGCGGGTAGCGCTGCTGCCCGTCGCCAGGGGCCAGGAGGAAGTCGTCGGGGTGCCAGCCGGAGGCCGCGGCGATCGCGGCCCGCCCGCCGGACAGGTTGTCGACGACCGCCCACTCCTCGGCGACCCGCACCGGGTGGTGCAGCGGCAGTACGCAGCTGCCCGCGCGGATCTGGATCCGCTGGGTCTGTACGGCGATGGCCGCGGCCAGGACCGACGGGTTCGGGTAGAGCCCGCCGAAGTCCACGAAGTGCCGCTCGGGCACCCAGATCCCCGCGAACCCGTTGGCGTCGGCGAACCGGGCGCTCTCCATGAGCATGTCGTACTTCCCCGGTCCGGCGGCGGTGCCGTCGCCGGAGAAGAAGAACAGGCTGAACTCCATGGTGCTCTCCGGGCGCCGGGCGCGGCGCGGCGCGGCGGCCCGCCTGGCGTCGGCGTTCTCCCCCGCGTCCACGCCGGTGGGCGCCTTGACGCCGCGCTCCCGCATGGAGCGCTCGAGGACCGCGCGCTGCTCGGGGGTCAGCGAGGAGAGCCGTTCCCGGAGCCTGCGCGCCTGCGCCGCCTCGATGCCGGTGTGCGTGTTCTCGTCAGCCATGGTCAGCTGTCACCCTTCAGCTTCTGCTCGGCCTCGGCGGCGGAGAGGGCTTCGACTTCGCGCAGCATCGCCTCGAAATCGTCCAGACCGATGGACTCGGCCTGGTGGGCGCGGATCGCCGCCGCGAGCCCGGGTACGGTCGGCGCCTCGAAGACGGCGCTCATCGGGAAGTCGCCGTGCGCCTGGCGCAGCCGGCCCACGATCTGGATGGCGAACAGCGAGTTGCCGCCCAGGTCGTAGAAGTCGTCGTCCGGGCCGATCGGGGAGGCGCCGAGCATCTCCTGCCACACCCGGGCCACTGACTGGGCCAGTTCGTCGTCCGGCCACACGGTGGCGGGGTCCCAGTCGCCGGCCTCGCCGCGGCCGCTGCCCAGTGCGTCGGTGAACGAGGTCGCGGTCAGGCCCTCCTGGTCGGCCAGGACGTCATGGAAGTCCGCTCGGGACACGACCAGTTGGGGCAGCCCGGCGAAGAGTGCGGCGCGGGCCAGCGCGAGGCCGTCGGCGACGGGGATGCCCTGGGTCAGGCGGAGCCGCTCGTACAGCTCGCGCACCTCGGGCAGCCCGGCCATCTGCTGCTCGAACCAGTCGTCCCACTCCCACTGCGACCAGTCGAGGGTGACGGTGTTGCGTCCCGCGGCGGATCCGGCGGCGGCGAAGGCGTCCAGGAAGGCGGCGGCCGCGCAGTTGTCGGCCTGACCGAAGCCGCCGACGATGCCGGTGGTGGCCGAGCAGGTCAGGAAGAAGTCCGGCTCGTCGGCGGCGAGCAGCTCTTCGAGGAGCAGCGTGGAACGCACCCGCGCCCCGAGCACGGCGTCGAAGTCGTCCCGCGACTTGAGCGCGACGAGTCCGGTGCCCCGGGCGTCCGCGCAGTGCAGTACGCCGTTGACGGCGCCCAGCACGGTCCGGGCCTCCTCGACCAGGAGCCGGGCCTGCTCCGGGTCGGCCAGGTCGGCGGCCCGGTAGGTGACGGCACCGGGCCGGGCGGCGCGCAGCGCGGCGAGCCGCTCGGCGCGGCTGCGCTCGGCCCCCGCGGGCAGCGCGTCCCAGTCGCTCTCGGCCGGGAACTCCGGGTCCCCGACGAGCACCAGGCGGGTGCCTGCCTCGGCGAGCTGCTCGGCGAAGCTGAGCCCGGCCTCGCCGGACGCACCGGTGACCAGGTAACCGGCGCCGGCCCGCCATGCCCGCCCGGCGGGTACGGCGGCCGGCTCGACCGGTGCGAACGCGCGGCGCAGCCGCTGGGCGCCCCGGTAGGCGACGAGCGGTTCGGCGCCGGGACCGGTCAGTTCGGCGGTGAGCTGCGCGGTCAGCAGGGTCCGCGCGGCGGTGTCCGCCGGGGGCAGCACGTCGATGCTGCGGCAGGTCAGCCAGGCGTACTCCTGCGGCAGGACGGTGACCGCGCCGTACAGGGCGGCCCGCTCGGGGCGGGTCACGGCCGAACCGTGCGCGTCCTGCAGCCGGTCGGTGAGCACGTCGACGCGCACGGGGGTGTCCGTGCCGCTCTCGCCGAGCGCCTGCGCCAGCGAGACCAGGCTGTGGAAGCCGGTGGCCAGACCGTGGGCGTAACGGTCCTGCACGGTCGAGGGGGTGGTGCTCTCCGGGTCGGTCACGGACCAGGCGTGCACGATCCGGTCCGGGACCGGCCCCTCCTGGCGCAGCTCCTTCAGGATGCGGCCCAGGTGCTCGGCGTCCGCCGGGTCGGCGTCGAAGCCGTGCTCGGAGGTGCGGGCGTACGCCGTCGCCTTGCATACGACGGTGACGCTCTCGCCGCGCTCGCGCAGGGCGGCGACCAGGTCACCGGTCAGCCCGCGGCCGTCGGCCAGGACCAGCCAGGCGGCCGGCCCGGCCTGCTCCGGCCCGGTCCGCTCCGGAGCGGCGGTGGCCAGCGGCGCGCGGTGCCACACCGGTGCGTACGTCCACCGGGCGCTGTCCGTCCGGACGCCGGTGGTCACGGTCGGCTTGGGCAGCAGGAAGCTTCGGCCCTGGAAGGGGTAGGCGGGCAGCGGGACCCGGCGGCGCGCGCCGCCGGTGTGAAGGGCCGGCCAGTCGACGCTGACACCGTGGCGCCACAGCTCGGCCAGGCCCTCGCGGACCGCGCGGCCCTCGGCGGGGACCTCGGCGCCGGCCCGCGGCTTGCGCAGCAGGCTGACGACGGGGCCCGGCTCCGGGTGGGTCCTGACGAGCCCGCCCAGCTGGCTGCCGGGACCGGCCTCGACGAACACGACGGGGCCGCGCCGGGCGAGGGTGGCGACGCCGTCGGAGAACCGGACGGGCCGGCGGGTGTGGGCGACCCAGTACGCCGGGTCGGTGGCCTGCTCGTCGGTGATCCAGGTGCCGGTGACGTTGGACAGGAAGGGGATCCTCGGCGCGTGCAGCGTGACCGAGCGCAGCACCTCCTCCAGGGCGGGCAGGGCGGGCTCGACCAGCGCGGTGTGGAAGGCGTGCGAGGTCTCCAGCTCACGCACCGAAGCGCCCTGTTCCTCCAGTACGCGGCGGGCCTCGGCGACCTCCTCGGGCGTACCGGCGACCACGCAGGAGCCGGGCGCGTTGACCGCGGCGATCGTGGCGCGGCCGTCCAGCGCCTTCGTCAGCGCCTCCTCGTCGAGGAGCACCGACAGCATCCGGCCGGGCGCGAGGTCCTGCATCAGCCGGGCGCGGCGGGCGACCACGCGCACGATGTCCTCCAGGCTGAACACCCCGGCCAGGCAGGCCGACACGTACTCGCCGAGGCTGTGCCCGGTCATCGCGTCCGGCGTGACGCCCCAGGAGAGCAGGAGCTGCGCGGTGGCGTAGTCGAGGGAGAAGACGGTGGGCTGGGTGTAGAGGGTCTGCCGCAGCCGCTCGCGGGTCTCCTCGCCGTCGTCGGCGAATGCCACGTCCCGTACGTCCCAGCCCAGTTCGGGCCGGAGAAGCTCGGCGCACCGGTCGAGGGCCGCGCGGAAGACGGGCTCGGTGCGGTACAGGTCCGCGCCCATGCCCGGGTACTGGGCCCCCTGGCCGGGGAAGAGGAACACCACGCCGGGGGCCTGGTCGCCCTGCCCGGCGGCCACGGCGGGCCGGTCCTGGCGCAGCGCGGCGGCGGCGCCCTCCCGGCTGTCGGCCACCACGGCGCGGCGGTGGGCGAACTCGGCCCGGCCCGACTGCAGCGTGTGGGCGGCATCCGCGAGCCCGGCACCGCTCTCGGTGAGCGCGGTCGCGAGGCGCTCGGCGGCGGCGTCCAGGGCTTCGGGGGTACGGGCCGACAGTGGCAGAACCTGCCAGTCGCCGTCCGCCTCGGGCTCCGTGGTCACGGCGGCGTTCACGGCGGGCGCGGCCTCGAGGACCACGTGCGCGTTGGTGCCGCCGAAACCGAAGGCGCTCACCCCGGCGCGCGGCGGGGTCGCCGTCCGCGGCCACGGGGTGCCTTCGCCGCTGACCACGAACGGCCCCTTGTCCAGGGCGAGTCGGGGGTTGGGGGCACGGAAGTGCGCGGTCGGCGGGATGAAGCGGTGCTCCAGGGCGAGCGCGGCCTTGATGAGGCCGGCCACGCCCGCGGCGGCGTCGAGGTGGCCGATGTTGGCCTTCACCGAGCCCAGGTGGACCGAGCCGGCCGGCGCGTCGGTACCGAACACCTCGGTGAGCGCCTCCACTTCGATGGGGTCGCCGAGCGGGGTGGCGGTGCCGTGCGCCTCGACGTACTGGACCGTGCCGGGCTCGACGCCCGCGACGGCCAGCGCCTCTGCGATGACCTCGGCCTGGCCGTGCGGGGACGGTGCGGTGAAGCCGATCTTGGCGGAGCCGTCGTTGTTGACGGCCGAGCCACGGATCACGGCGTGGATGTGGTCGCCGTCGGCGACCGCGTCCTCAAGGCGCTTGAGGACGACCAGGGCGACGCCGTCGCCCGAGACGGTGCCGGAGGCGTCCGCGTCGAACGGGCGGCAGTGGCCGTCCGTCGAAAGGATCGCGCCCTCTTCGTAGCGGTAGCCGCGGGGCTCGAACGCGCGCACCGCGACACCGCCGGCGAGGGCGAGGTCGGATTCCCGGCCGAGCAGCGACTGCACCGCGAGGTGCACGCCCACCAGCGAGGAGGAGCAGGCGCTCTGCACGGTGAAGCTGGGCCCGGTCAGGCCGAGCTTGTAGGAGACGCGCAGCGCGAGCATGCCGGGGTCGTTGCCGATGGCGACCTGGATCTCGTCGGAGGTCTGCCCGTCCGAGCCGGGGCCGGCGACGCGCTCGCGCAGGTAGCCGCTGCCCGAGGTGCCGGCGAAGACGCCGGTGCGGCCCTCGAAGGTGCCCGCGGGGTAGCCGGCCCTCTCCAGGGCCTGCCAGGCGGTCTCCAGGAGCAGCCGGTGCTGCGGGTCCATGAGTTCGGCCTCGGATCGGGTGACACCGAAGAACTCGGCGTCGAACCGGTCGAACCCGTCGACGGGGAAGCCGGACTTCACATAGGCCGGGTCGGCGAGCAGCCGCTCGGGCACGCCCGCCTCGGCGAGCTGCTCGTCGGAGTAGTCGGTGCGCCCTTCTTCGCCCGCCGCCACCATGCGCCACAGAGCGTCGACATCGCCGGCACCGGGGAAGCGGCCGCTCATTCCGATGATGGCCACGGACTGCTCGGGCAGCGGCGGTTCCGCTTCGTACGTCATGCGTTCTCCCCGTACGGGTTGGTTATGGACTGTGCGGCGAGCAGCTCTTCCACGGCGCCCGCGAGTTCCCGGACCGTGGGCAGGTCGAAGAGGAGCCGCAACGTCACGGCGACGCCGAACTGCTCCTTCGAGCGGGCCACGACCTGGGTCGCGAGCATCGAGTGCCCGCCGAGTTCGAAGAAGTCGTCGTCGAGGCCGACGCGGTCCACCGAGAGCGCATCGGCCCAGATGTCCACGAGGGCCTTCTCCACCGGGGTGCCGGCCGCCTCGAAGCCGCCGCCCAGGTCGGGACGTACGGCCTCGGGCGCGGGCAGCGCGCGCCGGTCGACCTTGCCGTTGAGGGTCAGCGGAAGCCGGTCGAGCTCCACGAAGACGTTCGGCAGCATGTACGCGGGCAGGGTGCGCCCCAGGTGCTCGCGCAGCTCGGTGGTGCTGTCGGCGAGTCCGGCCCCACCGGACACCCAGTACGCGACCAGGCGCGGCTCGCCGACCGAGTCCTCGTCGACCGTCACGACGCAGTCCCGGACGTCCGGGTGGCGGGTCAGGGCGTTCTCGATCTCGCCGAGTTCGATGCGGTAGCCGCGCACCTTCACCTGGTGGTCGAGCCGCCCGAGGTACTCGTGGTCGCCGTCCGCGCCGCGCCGGGCGCTGTCGCCCGAGCGGTAGCGGCGGGAGCCGGGCACGGCCGCGTCCGGGTCGGGCAGGAAGCGCTCGGCGGTCAGGGCGGGCCGGCCCAGATAGCCCCGGGCCACCCCGGCGCCGCCGACGAACAGCTCGCCCGCCTCGCCGTCGGCCGTTTCGGTGCCGTCGGCGGCGGCGACCTTCGTCGTCCAGCCCTCGAAGGCGCCGCCGATCATGCTGCCGGCCGCGGCGTCGAGGTCGGCCGAGGTCATCCGGCGGTAGGTGGAGTGCACGGTGGTCTCGGTGATCCCGTACATGTTGACCAGCTCGGGCCGGTCCTCGCCGTGCCGGGCGATCCACGGCCGCAGCGTCTCGGGCGGCAGGGCCTCCCCGGCGAAGACCACGAGTCGCAGCGCGTCGAGGGGCGCGGGGCCGCCCGTCGGGCCCTGCTCCTCCTCGTACCGCACCAACTGCCGGAAGGCGGACGGGGTCTGGTTGAGGACGGTCACCCGCTCGCGGTGCAGCAGCGCGTGGAGCTCCTGCGGCGAGCGCCGGGTCTCCTCCGGCACGACGACGAGCCGGCCGCCGTGCAGCAGCGCGCCCCACATCTCCCACACCGACACGTCGAAGGCGGCGGAGGCGAACATCGACCAGACGTCCTCGGGGCCGAAGCCGAAGTGGGCCCGGGTGCCGGTGAGCAGGCCCGTCACATTGCGGTGCTCGATCATGACGCCCTTGGGGGTGCCGGTCGAACCGCTGGTGTAGATGACGTACGCGAGGCCGGCCGGTCCGGTGCCCGGCTCCTCGGGCGCGGTGTCCGGGTACGCGGCCAGGTCGGTACCGCCGGGGCCGGTCAGAACGGTGTGCTCGGCGGCGAGACCGCGCCCGGCCCGGTCGGTGACCAGGACGCCCGCGCCGGCGTCGGCGAGCGTGAAGGCGATCCGCTCGTCCGGGTTCGCCGGGTCGAGCGGCACGTACGCGCCGCCCGCCTTGAGCACCGCGAGCAGCGCTGTCACCAGGGCGGTGGTGCGCTCCATGCAGACGGCGACCGGCACTTCGGGGCCGACGCCGAGGGAGCGCAGGTGGTGGGCGAGGCGGTTGGCGGCGCGGTCGAGCTCGGCATAGGTCAGCCGGCCGTCGGTGCCGGTCACGGCGACCGCGTCGCCCCGCTCGGCCGCCTGCCGCCCGAACCAGGCGTCGATGGTGCCCGGCTCTGTGGTGGCCAGTGGGTCAGCGGTCACGGTGAGTGTTCCTCTCGGAGCCGGACACCTGGAACCGGACCGCTGCGAGATCCAGAACCGGCTTGTCCGGGAAGGTGATTGCGTCGTGCAGCGTCTGCTCGTAGGCGGCGAGGAATGCGGCCGGGGTCTCGGGTCCGAACAGGTCGGTGTCGTATTCGAGGGTCAGCGCGACGCCCGAGCCGCCCTCCTGCGCGTACAGACTGAGGTCGTACTTCGCGGTGTCCTGCGGTCCCGTGAGGTCGAGGGAGCAGTGGTCGAGCCCGGCGAAGAGGGGCGCGGACTGCTCGTTGAGGAAGCTGAACATCACCCGGAACACCGGCAGGAAGTCGCGGCTGCGCCGGGAGACCAGGGCCTCGACCAGCTTGTCGAAGGGCAGTTCCTGGTGCGCGGAGGCGTCGAGCAGCGCGGTACGGGTGCGGGCGTGCAGCGCGCGGAAGCCCGGAGCGCCGCCGAGTCCGACACGGACCGGGACCATGTTGATGAAGCAGCCGAGGAGCTCCTGGAGCTCGGGCCGGGTGCGGCCCGCGACCGGGATGCCCACCGTGACGTCGTCGGTCCCGGACCAGCCCGCGAGCAGCGCCTGGAACCCGGCGAGCAGCGTCATGTTGAGCGTCCCGCGCTCGCTCCGGCCGAACTCACGGAGTCGGGAGGTGAGTTCGGGCCCGAGCTCGCGGGTGACGACCGCGCCCCGGAAGGAGCGGTACCGGGGCCGGGGGCGGTCGGTGGGAACGGCGAGGGCCTGCGGGTCGTCGCCGAGCACCGCGCGCCAGTGGGCGGTCAGGGCGTCCAGTGTGTCGCCCTGGAGCCGGTCACGCTGCCAGACGGCGTAGTCGGCGTACTGCAGCGCGGGCCCGTTGCCCGTATCCGCGCCGCCGTACAGCTGCCCCAGCTCCCGGAAGAAGATCTCCACGGACCAGCCGTCGATGGCGATGTGATGGAACGTCATCACCAGGTGGTGCTCGTCGGAGCCGAGCCGCAGCAGGTGGGCCCGCAGCGGCGGGCCGACGGCGAGGTCGAAGACGTGGGCACCCGCCTCGGCGGTGATGCGGGCCGCCTCGGCCGCAGGGTCGCCCTCGCCGGTCAGATCGGTGTACGGGAGCGCGACCTCCCCGGGCACGGCGACGACTTGGTGCGGTACCCCGGACGACGTCTCGTAGCTCGTACGCAGCACCTCGTGCCGGGCGACGAGCGCGGTCAGCGCCCGGCCGAGCCGGCCGCGGTCGAGGCCGCCGTGCAGCCGCAGCACGGTCGGCACGTTGTAGAGCGTGGTGTCGGGATCGATCTGCTGCATGAACCAGAGCCGTTGCTGGGCGAAGGACAGTGGCGGCCGCTCCGGGCGCGCCCCGGACCCCGGGCCCGCCGGTCCGGCCGCCGCCGGCCCGGCCGTCGTGCTCCTGGCCGCCATGGCGTCCCGTACCAGGCGGGCCATGCCCTCCAGGGTGGCCGCGTCGAGCAGCCCCTCGGGCTCGACGCGCGTGCCGAGCTCTTCGTCGATCCGGTCGGCGAGGGTGCGTACCGTCTCCGGCCCCCCGCCGAGCGCGCGCCAGCCGGAGGCGAGCGTCACACCGGTGACGTCCAGGATCTCGGCCCACATCTGGGCGAGCTCTTCCTCCACGAATCCCATGACCGTCATACCAGTTGTGTCCCGGGGTGAGAGTGACGCACGGCGTCCTGGAGCAGTTCGAGGAACCTCGGCGGGTTGCCGCTGAAGTAGAAGTGATCGCCCTCGAAGACGTGCACGGTGGCGCCCGCTGTCGTGTGGGCGCCCCACGCACCGGCCTCGGCGGGCGGCACGTCGGGGTCGTTGTCGGCGACGAAGACCGTGACCGGGCAGGCGATCCCGGCACCGTCGTCGAGCCGGTAGCCCTCCAGGGCGCGCAGGTCGGCGCGGATGGCGGGAAGCACGAGCTGCAACAGCTCCGGGTTCTGGCGCACCCCCTCACGGGTGCCGCCCAGGCCCATGATGCGGGTCAGCACGGCTTCGTCGGTCTCGGCCTCGCCGCGGGACGCGCCGCTGCCGGCGGTCAGCCGGTCCGTACGCACCGAAGGCGCCGAACTGGCCGACACGACGAGGGCGTCGGGGACAGGCCCCCCGGCCGACTCCAGCCGCCGGGCGACCTCGAAGCCGATGAGCCCACCCATGCTGTGTCCGAAGAAGGCCGGGCGCCGCGGCAGCCGGGGACGCAGCGCCTCGTACACGCCGTCCGCCAGCGCCGCCACGGAACCCGCGGGCTCCTCGAAGAGCCGTTTCTCGCGCCCCGGGTACTGGATGACCAGCATCTCGATGTCCGGGTCGAGCGCCGCCGAAAGGCCGAAGTAGTAGCTGGCCGACCCTCCCGCGTGCGGAAAGCAGACCAGGGTGTGCCGAGCCGTGGGCTTCGGGTGGAAGCAGCGGATCCAGGGGGTGGGGGCGGGGGCGGAAGCGGGGTCGGGGGCCGTCGCCGTGGCCGTGCCGCTGTCGGGACAGTGGCCGTCGTCGGTGCCGCTCATCGGGCGGACACCGCCTCGGCCGTGAGCGCCCGGAGCGCCCGGTGGGCCCGGCGTGCCTCCGCGAACTCGACCACCTGCCCGGCCAGCGTGGTCAACTGCCCCTGGATGTGCGGGTCGTCGCACGCGCCGTCCGCGCCGAACCCGGCCGTCGCGCTGTTGAGCGCCACCCCCAGCGGGGTGGTCCAGCCGCGCAGGGCGTGCACGATGTCCCGGAGCGCGGCGAGCGTCGTCACGGCACCCTGCCAGCCCAGACCGACGGAGATGCAGCCGACGGCCCGGCCCGAGAGGTACGGCCGGGCGTCGTCCCGGAGCTCCTCGGTGTAGTCCAGGGCGTTCTTCAGGAGCCCGGACACCGTGCCGTGGTACGCGGGGCTGGCCAGCACCACCCCGTCCGCCGAGGCCACCTTGTCGAGCAGCCGGCGCGCCTGCGGCGGGCAGCTCGCCACGCGCGGGTCGTACAGCGGCATCACCAGGTCGGCGCCGCTGACGAGAGCGACCTCCGCACCCAGCCGGG
Organism: Streptomyces sp. NPDC030222; assembly: GCF_055573115.1. Classification (NCBI taxonomy): domain Bacteria; kingdom Bacillati; phylum Actinomycetota; class Actinomycetes; order Kitasatosporales; family Streptomycetaceae; genus Streptomyces; species Streptomyces sp. NPDC030222. Next base: position 99,167 of record NZ_JBVICA010000021.1, on the reverse strand, counting down.
CGGCCTCCGCGAGCACCACCCGCAGCCCCAGCTCCGCGGTAGCGCCGGGTCGGGGGGACCCTCCGATTCCGACGACCTTCACGGCCTGCTGCATGAACTCCCCGTTCCCCAGTGGTCGATGCGGTCGATCGCCCGGTCGATCAGGACCGGCCACAGCCTTCGGCAAGCGAACGTGCAGGTGCAACGCCCGCCGTCCGGGAGTTCCGATGGCCGGGTTCAGGCATTCCGATGACGCTCGCGTCGGTCCGCGGTCGATCGTTCCCGCTGATGGGAGCCATCGGAGATGCCCGTCGGGCACCCGTTGCCGCCCGCCCCGGATGCGTGGATCATCGGTCCGGCGCCGATCGCGCACACCGCCCCACGCCGAGCTTCCGGCGCGTACTCGAACAGGGTCATGTCCCGGAGCCGACGGCCCACACGGCCGTCTGGTGTCCGTGTCCTTCCCTGCCCTCCGCGGATCCGAGAAGCCCATGCCCAAGGTCGACGACCCCACCGCCCCCCGAATCGCCGTCGTCGGAGCGACCGGCGCGGTGGGCGGGACCCTGCTCGAACTCATCGAGGGCCGCCGCCTCCCGTACCGGCGACTGCATCTGCTGGCCTCCCCCCGCTCGGTCGGCCGTACGATCCCCGTCGACGGCCGGGACCACCGCGTCACCGAGCTGTCCCGGTTCGACTTCGGCGTGGTCGACGCCGCGCTGTTCTGCGCCGGCGAGGAGGTCAGCAGGGCCTGGGTCCCCGTCGCTGTCGCCCACGGCGCCCTGGCCATCGACAGCACCCCCGCCTTCCGGATGGCTCCGGGCACTCCTCTGGTCGTCCCGCAGCTCAACGCGGGCGAGCTGGGCCGCCGTCCGGCCGGCGGGGTGATCGCGGTGCCCGGCGCCGTCACGGTCCCCCTGGTCCGCGTGGTGCGGGACGTGGAGCGCCGCTGGGGGATCCGCCGGATCGTCGTCAGTACGTACCAGGGGGCCTCGGGCGCCGGGCACGCCGGCGTCGAGGAGCTCCAGGACGGCTCGCGTACCGTCCTGCAGGACCCGGGGGCCACCGTGGTCTCGGCGGAGTTCTCGCCCGCGCTGGCCTTCAACGTGCTGCCCGGCATCGGCGACGTGCTCGAGGACGGCTCGACCCGCCAGGAGCGGGAGGTGGTCGACGAGGTCCGCAAGGTCCTGGGTCTTCCCGGCATCGAGGTCACGGCGACCTGCGTACGGGTCCCGGTGGTCAGCGGGCACGGCGCGGCGGTGCGGGTGCAGTGCCGTTCCGTGGTGGACCGTGCCGAACTGGTCGCCCTGCTCAGGGCGTTGCCCGAGGTCACGGTCCATGACGGCGCCGGCCCGACCCCGGCGGCGCTGAGCGACCCGGACCGCCTCCACGTGGGTCGGATCCGGGTCTCGGCCACCGCCCCCGACGGCTTCTGGCTGTGGCTGGCCAGCGACAACCTCAGGGTCGGCGGCGCGCTGGACGTCGTACAGATCGTGGAGGAGCTCCTGGCCCGGGGCACCCTGTGAGCGGTCAGTGGGCCACCAGCGGCCGGTCCTGCTCCATGAACCGGACCATCCAGTCGATGAACACCCGCATCTCACGCGTGAGGTGACGCCCGCACCGCCAGGCGATCTGCGTGTACACCTCGAACGGCGCCTGCCAGTCCAACACGGTCAGCGACTTCGCCGCGACCTCGTCGGCCACCGCCATCGCGGGCAGCACACTGACGCCGAGACCGGCCGAGATCCCACGCTTGATCGACTCGATGTTGCCGAACTGCAGCAGTGGCACGGGCTCCTCGGCGCCGCCGTTGAGCTCCGCCTCGAACATCGCCCCGTACGAGCAGCCGGCCTCCGGCGCCAGGATCGGCACCGTGCGCAGATCGCTGGTGGAGACGTCGCGGACGCCGGCCAGGACATGGTCCGGGGCGGCGACCGCGACCAGCGGTTCGGGGCCGAGGACCTCTGTCCTGACCCCCGGGTGCTCGGTGTCGGCCTCCATGAGGAAGCCCAGGTCGAAGCTGCCCTGCCGCAGCGCCTCGCAGGTGTCCCTGCACAGGCTGGGCCGCAGGGCGAGCTGCAGCCGCGGGTAGCGGTGGTGGAAGTATTCGAGGACCGGGGGCATCCGGTAGGAGGTGATGCTCTCCATCGTGCCGATGGTGAGGACCCCGGACGGCTCGGCCCGGCCGGTTGTCCGGTCCCGGGCCTCGTCGACCAGGGACAGGATCTGCTCGGCGTACGGTACGAGCCGCTCACCGGCCGGTGTCAGCCGGATCCGCCCCCGCAGACGCTCGAAGAGCTCCACACCCAGCGCCACCTCCAGGCCCTTGACCTGGGCGGTCACGCTGGACTGCGCGTACTTCAGGTCGGCCGCGGCGCGGGTGAAGCTGAGCAGCGTCGCGACCCGGTGGAAGGTGGTGAGCTGCTTCAGATCCATGCGCTGTCCCGGCGCCGCGCCGTCCCCGGGGTGGCGGCGGTCACTGCCAGCCCATGTCCGGCCGCGGGGCGCCCGTGACCGGCGCGGACGCCTCGACGGCCTGCGGCACCGCGGTGGTGGCGGCCTGTGCGGCGGCGGGCGCGAGCAGCGCCGCGGCGCCTATGGCGATGGTTGCGGCGGCCTTGACCATACGTATGCGAAGCATGACGAACATCCCCCTGTGATTTCGCTCAGCCACAGCATCACCATCCATCACAGGGCCGGGAAGGGTTTCCGGGTGGCCGGATTGGGCCCTGGCCCAATCCGGCCACCCGGGCCGTGTCGGCCGTGGCAGGGATAATGGCGGCTACGGGATGGACGGGGGCCGATGCTCGAACCACTGGGACTGGACAAACCGACCGAGGCTGTCTACCGGGCGATGCTGAGCCGCCCCCGGGACGACGCCGAAGCGCTGGCCGAGCGGCTCGGGATGTCGGAGGAGGCCGTGCGCGAGGCGTGGGACCGGCTGTCCGAACTCTCGCTGGTGCAGTACGCCCAGGACGCCGCCGACCGCCCGACCGGCGCTTCGGCCCCGCCCCGCGCGGTCAACCCGGAGGTCGGCCTGGACTACCTGCTGGCCCAGCGGCAGGCCGAGTTCGCCCTGGAGAGCCAGCGCATCGCGGGCGCCCGGGCGGCGGCGCGGCAGCTGATCTCCGAGTACGAGGACCTGCGCCCGGTCGGGGCGCCGGTCAGCGTGGAGCACCTCGCCGACGTCGACGAGGTCCGGGCCCGCCTCGCGGTGCTCACCGAGAACGTCCGGACCGAGGTGATGGCCTTCGTCCCCGGCGGGGCGCAGACGGAGGCGAACATGGCGGCGTCCCGCCCGCTCAACGAGCGGCTCCTGGGCCGGGGCGTCACCATGCGGACGATCTATCTGGACAGCGTGCGCAACCACCAGGCCGGCGAGGCGCACGCCAAGTGGCTGACGGAGCTGGGCGGCGAGGTCCGCACGGTCGCCGTGCTGCCGCTCCGGATGACCATCGTCGACCGTACGACCGCGATCCTCCCCGTCAACAGCGAAGACAGCGGTGAGGGCGCGGTCGCCCTCACCGGCCAGGGCACGCTCACCGCCTTGTGCACCCTCTTCGAGACGGTGTGGCAGAACGCCCGCCCGCTGGGCCGGGCCCCGCGCCGCGACGAGGGCGAACTGGACCACCAGGAGGCGGCCGCCCTGCGCCTGCTCGCCGAGGGCCACACCGACGAGGGCATCGCCAAACGCCTCGGCGTCTCCTACCGCACGGCCCGCCGCATCGCCACTGTCCTGATGGAGCGCCTGGGAGCCCGAAGCCGCTTCGAAGCCGGCGCCCGAGCGGTCCAACGCGGCTGGCTTCCCCCGGGCGCGTAGCCCTACCGCACGCTCAGCGGCCGCTGGTCCGTCCACACCTCGTCGATGTGCGCGAGGCACTCTTCCCTGGTCCCCGCCACACCCGTGTCCCGCCATCCCAGAGGCAGTTCGCGCCCTTCGGCCCAGATCGAGTACTGCTCTTCCCCGTTGACGACAACGGTGAACCGCTCCACGCCGCACCTCCACGTACACGCCGGCCCGACAGCCCGGCTACCTCATTGCGCGCCCCAGCCTGATCGGCCCACCCGCGCACCACAACACCCACCCCATACCGGCTCCCGAACCCCACTATCGCCGCAGCCGATTGCCGCAGCCGCAGCGGCTTCTGGGTGAGCCGTCCTCGGGATCCGAACCTCAGAGCTCAGCTGACGCGGTGATCCAGCCGACTCCGTGTTCATGGCCCCGCACTTGGGCCAGGGCAGTGGGCCCGGTGGCTTCGTTGCTGGCGCAGCACCGTCGGAAGGCGTGGGGACCGTGGCAGGAGTGGGACCTTCAGCTGATGCCCCGCCTTGAGCGATAGAAATCAGAGCACAATCAGAGTACAGTCTGAGTATGGGCATCGCATCTTTGGCATTCGAATCGGAGTCTGTCTCGTTCACCGATCTGTCGCGGAACCCGAAGGCTGTCGCCGCCAGGGCCGCCGCCCTGGGATGCCTGCGTGTCACGCACCGTGACGCGCCCGACATGGTGCTGACCACGGCCATACACGCAGAGCGCACCGAGGAGAACCTGACCACCGCGTCCCGGCTGTTCCTTGCACTCATGAAGCAGGACGACGGTGCCAAGTCGCTTCTGCTCGCGTTGCCCGAGGTGTTCCCGTGGGTGCGTCACCTGGACGCCGAGGAGGTCCGGGAATTCACTGTCGAGCTCCTGGGAGCGCTGTCCGACGCCGCTGAGCTGGGCGCCAGGGAGGCTGTGCATCGAGCGATCGTCTCGTGGCGGGCAACTGCCCGCATCAACGCCGACCCCGACCAGCTCAGGGAAGCCCTCCGTCCGCTCGGTGACGTCGACCTCGGCCCGGTCGAGGTGCACGAGTGAGCCCGAAGAAGGGCGATCGGGTCAGCGTCCCTCCGCTGAGCGGCTGGAACGTCATCCACGGGACGACCGAGGCCGCGACCGGTTGGGAAGAGTTGTGCCGGGTGGCGCTGCCGAACGCGCACCGCTGCCTGGAAGCCCTTCGCACGGACCCGCTGTCGCGGGCCGACTGGAACCGTCAGCACCAGCTCCGCGGTCGGCATGCCACCAGGGAGTGGAAGGGCTCCGAGCTGGAGCAATGGGAGTACGAGATCACCAGCGGCGGCCGGGTCCGCTACTTGGTCAGCCCGGAGACCTCGACCGTGATCCCCGTCTATGCCTCCCCGCGACACCCGAAAGACACTGAGTAGCACCGTCGCTCCAGGTGCTGGCGAGGCCGACACGACGGGCGGTCCTTCGATCAGTCGGCGGCTGGGCAGGGCAACCGTCGGTACGCGGACAACGTCCCAGCCTCTGCGGCACCGGCGTAGGCGGCCTCGGCCGGGCGGGCGAGGCCGCCGTTTCGTCGAGGGAGCGCAGTTTCAGGAGGACGAAATCGTCCTCCGCGTCGATCCGTTCGGCGCGGCCCAGCGCGGTGGACCACAGGGCCCATTCGCATCGGCGTCTCGGTGATCCGTGGACGGCGGACGCGGCCCGCGGCATGCTGCGGCGGGCCGCCACGGGCTGCCTCGGGTAACGTCCAACCTTCTTGCTTGGGGAGAGCCCGGCAGACACCCCCGCATCGCTAAAAGGCCGCCTTGAGTCGCTTGGCTGCCTCCTGGAGGACCTCCGTCTGCTTGCAGAAGGCGAACCGTACGAAGGGTGCGCCGGCCTCGCGGTGGTCGTAGAAGACGGCGTTGGGGATGGCGACGACGCCCGCTCGCTCCGGAAGCGCACGGCAGAAGGCGAAGCCGTCGGACTCGCCGAGCGGGCGGATGTCGGTGGTGATGAAGTACGTGCCCGCGGTCCTGAACACCGAGAAGCCCGCCTCGGTCAGGCCCGCGCTCAGCAGGTCACGCTTGGCCTGCATGTCCGCGCGGAAGGCGGCGAAGTACGCCTCGGGCAGGTTCAGCGCCTCCGCGACGGCGTACTGGAATGGCCCCGACGACACATACGTCAGGAACTGCTTCGCCGACCGGACCGCCGTGACCAGTTCCGGCGTCGACGTCACCCAGCCGACCTTCCAGCCGGTGAACGAGAACGTCTTGCCCGCCGAGCCGATGGTGACGGTCCGGTCCCGCATCCCGGGGAACGTCGCGATCGGCAGGTGCTCGGCGCCGTCGAAGACCAGGTGCTCGTATACCTCGTCGGTGACGACGAGCAGGTTCCGTTCGACGGCCAGGTCCGCCACCGCGGCCAGTTCCTCACGCGTCAGGACGGTGCCGGTCGGGTTGTGCGGGCTGTTCAGCAGGATCAGCCGGGTGCGTGCCGTGACCGCGTCGCGTAGTTCGTCCACGTCGAGGACGTGGCGGCCGTCACGCGGATGCAGGGTGACGGGTACGCGGCGGGCACCCGCCATGGCGATGCACGCGGCGTAGGAGTCGTAGTACGGCTCCAGCGCGATCACCTCGTCGCCGGGCTCCAGCAGCGCCAGCAGGGACGCGGCGATCGCCTCCGTGGCGCCCGCGGTGACCAGGACCTCCGTGTCGGGGTCGTGGACCAGCCCGTACAGCCGCTGCTGGTGGTCGGCGATCGCGGTGCGCAGTTCGGGCACTCCGGGGCCCGGCGGGTACTGGTTGCCGCGCCCGTCGCGCAGGGCCCGGACCGCGGCCTCACGGATCTCCTCCGGCCCGTCGGTGTCGGGAAAGCCCTGGCCGAGATTGATGGAGCCGGTCCGCACTGCCAGTGCGGACATCTCCGCGAAGATCGTCGTTCCGAATTCCGCGAGACGGCTGCCGAGCAGCGGTCGTCGGGGCTCCTGCGAAAGGCGTCCGCTCATGGCGGCCATCCTGCGCAAAGCTCTGGACTTCCTCAAGTGTGCTTTGACCCGGCGTGGCCCGGGGGATCCCTGGCACAAGCGATCGAAGGAAGAAATCGAGCCGATTCGGGAAGCAGGTGGGGATCATGGGAGCGGTCGTCTTCGTGATCGTGGTACTGGCAGTGGTGGGCGTGGTGCTGGCCATATCCAAGGCAGCCGGTTCCGGGGGCGCCGACCGGGCGCGCAGGCGCCGTCGCCGCAGCTGGGCCGGTGACTCCTTCTCGTCGTACGGCAGCGGATCTTCCTCCTGCGGCGGCTCCTCCTGCGGCAGCTCGTCGTCGTGCGGCGGGGGCGGAGGCGGGGGCTGCGGCGGCGGCAGCTGATTCCGGCCTATGCCCGGCGGATTTGCTCCACCATTGAACAGTTGAACCGTGTGGCCCCCGAGGGGATGGAAACCGCGCGAAGTTGGGTAAAAACGCTGTGAGCGCTGCGCAGTTCATGATTCCCTCGCTGTTGAGAAAACAACAGCCGTTGTTCCTCACGGGCGGACCCCAGCAGCCGGTCCGGGTCCCCCTGTTCCCCCACACGTTCCGCCGGACGATCCCGGCCAAGCCGCCTTATGTGTGTTTGCGGAGCCCACCCATGCTCACGAGCCTCAAGACCGCCTATTCCGACACGCGTGCCGCCGATCTCGCCTGGGCCCTGGGCCGGGAACCCCTGCCGGCCCTCGCCGTGCTCGACCTCGAACTCTCCGGTGCCCGGATCCAGTTGAGGCTGCTGGGCGCCTCGCACCAGGTCCTCCTCGAAGAGGAGGCCGGAACGTGTTCCGAGACGGTCGCCTGCATGCCCGGCAGCAGCACCCCGCTGCCGCTGGGCGTGGCCAAGCACTTCGGTGCCTGGGAGTACGAGTTCGCGGCACGCGTCGAGACGCTGTCCCAGGGGTCCTTCGCCGGCCGGGCTCAGGAACTGCTGGCGCTGGTCGCCGACCACCCCAACGGCCTGGCCGGCACCTTCCCCGGCAGCCCGCACGCCTTCACCGCGATGCTCGCACAGCGGTACGAGGGACAGGTGTGGTGGCGCACCTGGCACGCCTATCCCCAGGACGGACAGCTGGTGGTCACCAGGACCAGGGTCGGGGTGCGCGCCCACGCCACGCTCTGAACGGCACTCCGAAGTCACCGACTTGCACTCGTGTGGGTGACAAGCGGTCCAAGGGCTCGTGACGTAGCGTTCCCGACATGATCGAAGCGCAGGGCACCGTCGTGTCCGGTGGCCCGGTGCCGCCCGGACCCCCGGGGAGCGCCCGGCGGCTTCCCGTCGGCCCCCGCACGGGCCGGCTGCTCGTCCTCGCCACCGTGTTCCTCTGCGCCGCCTGCGGCCTCGTCTACGAGCTCGAACTGGTCGCCCTCGCCTCCTACTTGACCGGCGACTCCGTCACCCAGGCCTCGGTGGTCCTGTCCGTCATGGTCTTCGCCATGGGCATCGGCTCCCTGCTGGCCAAACGGCTCCGCTGCCGGGCGGCCGTGGGATTCTGCCTGATCGAGGCCGCGCTCGCCGTAGTCGGCGGCAGCTCGGCGATCGTGCTGTACGCGAGCTTCGCCTGGCTCGGCGGCGAACGGTACGCGCTCGTGGCCTTCTCCCTCGCCATCGGGGTGCTCATCGGTGCCGAGATACCGCTGCTGATGACGCTGATCCAGCGGGTCTCCCGGCAGGACGCGGGCGGCGCAGTCGCCGACCTCTTCGCCGCCGACTACGTGGGCGCGCTCGTCGGCGGCCTGGCGTTCCCCTTCCTGCTGCTGCCGATGCTCGGCCAGCTGTCCGGCGCCCTGCTCACCGGCGCGGTCAACGCCGCGGCGGGCGGCGCGCTGGTGCTGTGGCTGTTCCGCCGGGACCTCACCCCCCGCCTCCGCGTGCTGCTCCTCGTCGTCAACCTCACCGTCGTGACCGGACTGGTCTGCGTCTCGCTCCTCGTCGACGACTTCGAGCGGGCCGCCCGGCGCGCCGTGTACGGGCCGCAGGTGCGGGTCGCGGTCCGGACGGAGGTGCAGGAGGTCGTCCTCACCGGCCGGGCCGGCGGCGGGCCGCTCGCCCTGTACATGGACGGCCGGCTGCGCGTCAGCGGCCGGGACGGGCGCCTGTTCCACCGTGCCCTGGTGCGGCCCGCGATGCGCGGCCGGCACGAGCGGGTGCTGATCCTCGGCGGCGGTGACGGGCTCGCGGCCCGCGAGGTGCTCGACCGGCCCGGCGTCCGCTCCGTCACCCTCGTCGAGCTCGACGAGACCGTCGTCCGGCTCGCCCGCACCGACCCGGCGCTGGCCGCGCTGAACGGGCGGGTCTACCGCGATCCGCGGCTGCACGTCGTCACGGCCGACGCGTTCCGCTGGTTGCGCACGGCGCCACGGCACGCCTTCGACGTGGTGATCTCGGACCTGCCCGATCCCAGCGCCACGGCGAGCGCCAAGCTCTACTCCGCTGAGTTCTACGGCCTCGCCTCCCAGGCCCTCGACGACGGTGGCCGTCTCGTCGTCCACGCGTGTGCCCCGTCGGCGCGGCGGCAGGCCTTCTGGACCGTGGACGCCACCCTGCGCTCCGCGGGCCTGCGCACCCTGCCCTACCGGGGTCCGGACGCGGCCTGGGGCTTCATCCTCGCCTCGCCCCGCGAGCCCCTGCCGATCGGGACCGGGACCGGACTGAGCCCGCTCGGCACCCCGCCCCTGCCGGGGCCGCCGCCGTCGACACTGGTGCATCCGCGGTACGCGTGGCATCCGTGAGGCCCGGCAGACCCGTGCGGCTCCGCGTTCGGGGGTCACACGGCACGGTCCATGGGTACGCTCGGGTTCCATGGAACACGAGGTCTACCTTCCGGTTCCCGCAGAGGCGCTGCGCGAGGTGCTGCGCGATCCCGCGAGGGTCGCCGGATGCGTTCCGGGCCTGCAGCAGGACGCCGGCGGCGCCCCTGGCAGCGGCCGTCTGAGGATCCGCATCGGCGGGCACTCCATCACGTACCGGGGCGCGCTCCGCGTCTCGGAGGGGGACGACGGCTTCGCCGTCGAGGGCGAGGGCACGGAGGCCCGTGGGACGGGCTCCGTGAAGCTGGCCCTGACGGTCGTCCTTACCCCCGCCGGCAGCGGTACGTCCCTGGCAGTCACGGGCGAGGGGCACCCCGAGGGCCGTATCGCGGAGCTGGACCCCGCGGTGGTGTGTGCCGCGTCCCGCCGGCTGCTGGACCGGTTCGCCGAGGCGCTGGCCGGTGCGGCGGGTACGGCGACTGCGGCGCGGCCGGCGGGTACGGTCACGGCCGACGCGGGTGACGACGGGAGCCCCGGGGGACGCCCCGATCCCGAGGACCCTGACCGCCCGGAACCGTACTCAGGCGACGACACCTCCGCCGACGACGAATCCCCGGAGGACGCCGAGGAGGCCGAGGCCGCGGCCGACGAGTCCGCCGACGAGTCGGACCGCGCGGACGCCGAGGCCCCGGCCGTACGGGACACCGCCGCGGACGTCGGCGCCGACCCCGAGGACGACCCCGACGACGAGGGCGAGGACGCGGGCAACGGCAACGGCGGCGAGAACGGCGAGAACGGCGAGGGGAACGGCGACGAGAACGGCGACGACGTGATCGGTGACGATCTCGACGCCGAGCTCGGCGTACCGGACTCCGACGGCCGGCGTTCGGTGTTCGACGCCGAGGTCCCGCCGCCCTCGCTGGATCCCCTGTCCGAGGAGGAGTTCGAGCTGCTGGAGGAACCAGAGCCCGCCGCCGAGGCCGCGCACGCCCGCCGCACGATGATCGGCCGCAGCGCGGAGGAGGTCGACCACGCCCCGCCGCGCGGCCGCTACGCACCGGTGCCCGCCCCTTCCGCGGCCACCGCGGGCACCACCCTGCGCTGGATCGCCCCGGCCGCCGCGCTCGCCGTGGCCTCCGCAGTGGTGGTCGGGCGCGTCCTGCGGCGCCGCAAGTAGTGTCGGGCTGTGAGTAGCGAACACGAGAGCACCGGGCGCGACGGGGTCCTCCTGTCCGCCGCGGACGTGGAGTTGACGGTCCGTCCGGAGGACGGCTGCCGGATCGCGAGCCTGCTGGTCGGCGGCACGGAGCTGCTGCGGCAGGGCGACGACTACGGATGCTTCCCCATGGTCCCCTGGTGCGGGCGGCTGGAGCACGGCCGGTTCCGCGACGGCGCCGCCGTCCACCGGATGCCGCTGAACGCCCCGCCGCACGCCATCCACGGTCTTGCGCGGGACGGGGTCTGGCATACGGCGCAGGCGGGCAAGGCCGAGGCCTCCTTCACCTACGACCTGGCCGACCCCTGGCCGCACCCCGGCAGGGTCACCCAGGTCTTCGAGCTGGAGCCGGACTCGCTCACGGTCCGGCTCGGCATCGAGACGTACCAGGACTCGTTCCCCGCGCAGGCCGGCTGGCACCCCTGGTTCCGCCGCAGCCTCGACGACGGCTCGGGCGACGGGGACGTACGGATCGCCTTCACCCCGGCGTGGCAGGAGGAGCGCGGTGAGGACCACCTGCCGACCGGCCGGCGCATCGGTCCGGCCCCCGGCCCGTGGGACGACTGCTTCGGCATGCCGGACGGCGTGGACGTGACGCTCACCTGGCCGGACCGGCTGGAGCTGAACGTGCGGAGCCGTGAGCAGTGGGTCGTGGTCTACGACGAGCAGGACGAGGCGGTGTGCGTCGAGCCGCAGTCGGGCCCGCCGAACGGTCTGAACACCGCTCCGCGCCTGGTGACCCCCATCGATCCGCTGGAGGTCTCGATGACCTGGTCCTGGCGGCGGCTGGGCCGCTGAGCGCGCATTAGGCTCGTGAGCATGAGCGACGCACGTGGTGACCTGCTTCAGCAGATCAAGGACAAGGCCGTGGTGCACGGCAAGGTGACCCTCTCCTCCGGCAAGGAGGCCGACTACTACATCGACCTGCGGCGGATCACCCTCGACGGCACGGCGGCGCCGCTGGTCGGCGAGGTGATGCTCGACCTGACGGCCGAGCTGAACTTCGACGCCGTCGGCGGACTGACCATGGGCGCCGACCCGGTCGCGGGTGCCATGCTGCACGCCGCCGCGGCCCGCGGCCGCGCCCTTGACGCGTTCGTCGTCCGCAAGGCGGCGAAGGCCCACGGGCTGCAGCGCCGTATCGAGGGCCCGGAGATCAAGGGCCGCCGGGTCCTGGTGGTCGAGGACACCTCGACCACCGGGGGCTCCCCGCTGACCGCCGTCGAGGCGGTGCGCGAGGCGGGCGGCGAGGTCGTCGCCGTGGCCACGATCGTCGACCGCGCCACCGGCGCCGGCGAGAAGATCACCGACGGCGCGGGCGTTCCGTACCTCTTCGCGTACTCGCAGGAGGACCTCGGTCTGGCCTGACCCGGGTGCCGGAGCGGCCCGGTCCCGGCCGCTTGTCCGGGCCACCTGTCCGGCTACCGGTCGGGCCGCCGGACCGGGGTCCCGGCCGGGCTACCGTCAGGCCCGGTCCGGAGCCTTCCGGAACCTGACCTTCCGTCGGCTGCAGGCCTGGTGGCCAGCGGTTATTGCGCCGCGTGGAGAGTTTCACGTGAAACGCTCCACCCCAGGCCGCGAAGAGGGGAGAGTCTGGGAAGATAGGGCGCGACGATGACGTCGACCCCAGGTCAGGGCCAGCACAAATCGCACACCCGCACATCACAAGGAGCGGACGTATGCCCATCGCAACCCCCGAGGTCTACAACGAGATGCTCGACCGGGCGAAGGCAGGCAAGTTCGCCTACCCGGCCATCAATGTGACCTCGACGCAGACCCTGCACGCTGCGCTGCGCGGCTTCGCGGAGGCCGAGAGCGACGGCATCATCCAGATCTCCACCGGCGGAGCGGAGTTCCTGGGCGGCCAGCACAAGAAGGACATGGTGACCGGCGCGGTCGCGCTCGCCGAGTTCGCGCACATCGTCGCCGAGAAGTACGACGTCCACGTCGCGCTGCACACCGACCACTGCCCGAAGGACAAGCTGGACGGCTACGTCCGCCCGCTGCTCGCCGTCTCCGAGGAGCGCGTCAAGGCCGGCCGCAACCCGCTGTTCCAGTCGCACATGTGGGACGGCTCCGCCGAGACCCTGGCCGACAACCTGGCCATCGCCCAGGAGCTGCTGCCCCGCGCCGCCGCCGCGAAGATCATCCTTGAGGTCGAGATCACCCCGACCGGTGGCGAGGAGGACGGCGTCACCCACGAGATCAACGACGAGCTGTACACCACCGTCGAGGACGCGATCCGCACCGCCGAGGCCCTGGGCCTGGGCGAGAAGGGCCGCTACCTGCTCGCCGCGTCCTTCGGCAACGTCCACGGCGTCTACAAGCCGGGCAACGTCGTGCTGCGCCCCGAGCTGCTCAAGGACCTGCAGGCGGGCGTCGGCGCCAAGTTCGGCAAGGCCGCCCCGTTCGACTTCGTCTTCCACGGCGGTTCCGGCTCCAGCAAGGAGGAGATCGCCACCGCCCTGGAGAACGGCGTCGTCAAGATGAACATCGACACCGACACCCAGTACGCCTTCACGCGTCCGGTCGCGGACCACATGTTCACGAACTACGACGGTGTCCTCAAGGTCGACGGCGAGGTCGGCAAGAAGAGCACCTACGACCCGCGCAGCTGGGGCAAGCTCGCCGAGGCCGGTATGGCCAAGCGTGTCCTGGAGGCCTGCCACGACCTGCGTTCCGCGGGCACCAAGCTGAAGTAGCAGTCCCCGCACCAGCCGTCCGGGCCCGGCGCTCCCGCTCCGCGGGGGTGCCGGGCCCGCGGAACGCGGGGACCATCGCGGTATGGGCACCACCGGCCAGCCCGTCCCCGCCGGCGGGGTACGCCTCTCGACCGCGACCGGGCGCCGGGTGCTGCTCACCACCGTCCTCGGATCCGGCATGGCGATGCTGGACTCCACCGTCGTCAACGTCGCCCTGCCCCGCATCGGCGAGGACCTGGACGCCGATCTGGCCGTCCTGCAGTGGACCGTCAACGCCTACATGCTCACCCTCGCCGGGCTGATCCTGCTGGGCGGGGCCCTCGGCGACCGCTACGGACGGCGCCGGGTCTTCGTCGTCGGCGTCGTGTGGTTCGCGGCGGCCTCGCTGCTGTGCGGCCTCGCGCCCACTGCCGGGGTGCTGATCGCGGCCCGGGCCCTCCAGGGCGTCGGCGGTGCGCTCCTCACCCCCGGGTCGCTCGCCCTGATCCAGGCGAGCTTCCAGCCGGACGACCGCGCCCCCGCGGTCGGCGTCTGGTCGGGGCTCGGCGGCGTCGGAGCGGCGATCGGCCCCTTCCTCGGCGGCTGGCTGGTGGACGGTCCCGGCTGGCGCTGGGTGTTCCTGCTGAACGTGCCGCTCGCCGCCGTGTGCGTCCCGGTGGCCCTGCGGCACGTGCCCGAGTCCCGGGACCCCGCCGCACGGGGACGCTTCGACGCCCTCGGCGCCGTGCTCGGCGCCCTGACCCTCGCCCTGGTCACCTACGCCCTCATCGAAGTGGACCCGTGGACGGGCGTCGCCGGCCTGGTCGCCGGTGTGGCGTTCGTGGTGGTGGAGAAGCGGCAGCCGAACCCGATGCTGCCCCTGTCGATCTTCGAGTCCCGGCTGTTCACCGCGGTCAATCTGGTCACGCTCTGCGTGTACGCGGCGTTCAGCGGCTTCTTCTTCCTGGCCGCGCTGCAGCTCCAGGTCGTCGTCGGCTACTCGGCGCTCGGCGCGGGCGTGGCGCTGCTGCCGATCACCCTGCTGATGCTGCTGCTGTCCGGGAAGTCCGGCGAGCTGGGCCAGCGGATCGGCCCCCGCATCCCACTTACTGTGGGACCCGTGGTGTGCGCGGCGGGGATGCTGCTGATGCTGAGGGCCGGCGAGAACGCCACCTACGTGACCGACGTGCTGCCCGCGATGGTGGTGCTGGGCCTCGGGATGACCACCCTGGTCGCGCCGCTCACCGCGACCGTCCTGGCCTCCGTGGACGTCGGCCGTGCCGGTCTGGCCAGCGGCGTCAACAACGCGGCGGCCCGCGCGGCAGGGCTCCTCGCGGTGGCCGCGCTGCCGCTGCTCGCCGGGATGGGCCCCGAGTCGTACCGCTCGGCGACGGAGTTCCAGGAGACGTTCCGGCGTGCGCTGCCGATCTGCGCCGGGCTGCTGCTCGCGGGCGCAGTGCTCGCCTGGGCGACCGTCCGCGTCCCGAAGGAGGCGGCGGTGTGCCACCCCGAGTGCACGATGCACTGCGGGGTGACCTCGCCCCCGCTGGAGCCGGCCCACGAGGAGGAGCACCCGGGACACACGAGCCGCCCGGACCTGTGACACTGGGATCATGTCCATCCACGAGAACCTGCTGGGGGGACCGCCCCCCACCCGCCTGCCCGACGAACCCGAGCCCCGGGAGCTCCTCGCGAACGGCACGGCGCCCGCCGACGTCGCCGCGAAGTACCCGACGTCGTCGCTCGCCTGGGCCCAGCTCGCCGACGACGCGTTCGCGGCCGGCCGTACCGTCGAGTCGTACGCCTACGCGCGGACCGGCTACCACCGCGGGCTCGACGCGCTGCGCCGCAACGGCTGGAAGGGCCATGGCCCGGTGCCGTGGGAGCACGAGGCCAACCGCGGTTTCCTGCGCGCGCTGTACGCGCTGGCGCGGGCCGCGCAGGCCATCGGCGAGCAGGAGGAGTACGAGCGTTGCAGCACGTTCCTCCGCGACTCCTCGCCCACCGCGGCGGAGACGCTGCGCTGAACCCCGCCGTGTGAGCACCGGACACCGGGCGGCCGAGCGTCCCGGACTGCCGAGCGTTCCCGCGCATCGGGACGTTCCCCGCGGCCGAACGTTTCCGGCGACCGAGGGTTCCTGACGGTCCGTCGGTCGCCCGCCCGGTGTCGCCCGCCCGGTGTCCGGGGCCTGAACCCGTACTCCGCATGGGCGTTGGCCAACGCCTGTACGCTCGCACGCATGACGAAGCGTGGGGCCCACAGGGCGAGCCGGCAGGGACGACGAAAACCCCGGCAACCGGGCCGGGGCCGGGTCGCGTTGCTCGGCGGCATGGTCGTGACGTCCGTGCTCGTCGGGGGCGCCGCGCTCGCCGACTGGCAGCAGGGGGAGCGCGACCGGAAGGACCGCGCGGTCGCGGAGCCGCCCGCGGACCGGGACGAGCAGCCGCACGCCCCGCCGGGGGATACGACGCCGGGCGAGCGGCCCACCGCCGACACCCCCGCCTCCCGGGGGGCCCCGCGTCCCCCGTCCGCCCGGAAGCCGTCCGTTCCGGCCCCGGGATCCTCCACCGCGAGCGGATCGCCGGCCCCCTCCGCGAGCGCGTCCGGCCGCGGCACCTTCCAGGCCTCCCCCACCGCCGGCGAGCCGGTCGGCAGCGGCAAGCTGCGCCGCTACCAGGTCCAGGTCGAGGACGGCACGGGACTCTCCGCCCCCCAGGTCGCCGAAGAGATCGAGGCGATACTCGCCCATCCGCGCGGCTGGGCCGCACACGGCCGGGGCACCTTCCAGCGGGTCGACCGGAAACCCGACTTCGTGATCAGGATCGCCACCCCCGCCACCGCCGACAAGCTCTGCCTCGCGGAGGGCCTGGACACGGGCGGCGAGCTGAACTGCGAGACCCGTGAGGGCGTCGTGGTGAACCTGCGCCGCTGGCTGACCGGCTCGCCGCAGTTCGACGGCCCGCCCGCCGACTACCGGCACCTGATCATCAACCACGAGATCGGCCATGAGATCGGCATACGCACCCATATGGGCTGTCCGGGTCCCGGCAAGGCGGCGCCCGTGATGCAGCAGCAGATCAAGGGCCTGGACGGCTGTGTTTCCAATGCCTGGCCCTACGCCGAGGACGGGACGTACATCACAGGCCCCGTCCTTCCGTGACCGTGCTTATGATGCCGGTGGGGACCGGGGCTCCACAGCCGAATTGCCTGACGGAAGGGGCGGACCGCTACCCGGACAGTCGAGGAGACAGCGATGTCGCAGTACCCCGATGCCCCCGGAGCGAGTTCGGAGACCCCGAACCTCGACTTCGACGGCACGACCCCCTACGAGGACTATGTCCAGGCCGACGTCCTCACCCACCTCCAGCACCCCCTCTCCGACGACCCCGGAGAAATGGTGTTCCTGGTGACCACGCAGGTCATGGAGCTGTGGTTCACCGTCATCGTCCACGAGTGGGAGACCGCGTCGCGTGCCCTGCGCCGGGACGACGTGCCCGTCGCGGTGGCCGCGCTGAAGCGCTCGGTGCGCGAGCTGGAGGCCCTGAACGCCTCGTGGACGCCGCTCGGCCAGCTCACCCCCGCGCAGTTCAACTCGTACCGCGCCGCGCTCGGCGAGGGCTCCGGCTTCCAGTCGGCGATGTACCGGCGGATGGAGTTCCTGCTCGGCGAGAAGTCCGCGTCCATGCTCGTACCGCACCGGGGCTCCCCCCGCGTCCACGCCGAGCTGGAGAAGGCCCTGCACGAGCCGAGCCTCTACGACGAGGTGCTGCGGCTGCTCGCGCGCCGCGGGCACGCCGTGCCGGCCGCCGTGCTGGAGCGGGAGCTCGGCCGCAGGTACGAGTCCGACCCCGGCGTCGAGGCCGTCTGGGCCGCGATCTACTCCGGTGACCAGGACGACGAGCTCGTCCGCCTCGGCGAGGCCCTCACCGACGTCGGCGAGCTGGTGTGGCGCTGGCGCAACGACCACCTCGTCGCGACCCGCCGCGCCATGGGCTCCAAGACCGGCACGGGCGGCTCCGCCGGTGTCGCGTGGCTGGAGAAGCGCGCCGCGAAGAACGTGTTCCCCGAGCTGTGGACGGCGCGCAGCCATGTCTGAGAACCGCGCCGCCATGCCCGACGACCGCGCCGCCGTGTCCGAGAACACCGAGCTCGCACTCCTGGCCGCCAAGCGCGACGAGAACGACGAGCTGGCCCACAAGCGCGCCGAGTTCGTCCTCGACGACGTGGTGTACCTGGACGGGAACTCGCTGGGTGCGCTGCCCGCGTCCGTGCCCGCCCGGGTCGCCGACGTCGTCACCCGCCAGTGGGGCGAGCTGCGCATCCGCTCCTGGGACGAGAGCGGCTGGTGGACCGCGCCGGAACGGATCGGCGACAGGATCGCCCCGCTCGTCGGCGCCGCCCCCGGCACGGTGGTCGTCGGCGATTCCACCAGCGTGAACGTCTTCAAGGCGCTCGTCGGCGCGGTGCGGCTCGCCCCCGCCGGCCGGGACGAGATCCTGGTCGACGCGACCACCTTCCCCACCGACGGGTACATAGCCGAGTCCGCTGCCCGGATGACGGGCCGCACCCTGCGGCCCGTCGACCCGTCCCGGATCGCCGAGGAGACGGGCCCGCGCACCGCGGCGGTCCTGGTCAACCACGTCGACTACCGCACGGGCCGGCTCCACGACCTGCCGGGCACCACCGCCGCGGTGCACGCGGCGGGCGCCCTCGCCGTCTGGGACCTGTGCCACAGCGCCGGAGCCCTGCCGGTGGGCCTGGAGGAGCACGGCGTCGACTTCGCCGTCGGCTGCACCTACAAGTACCTCAACGGCGGACCGGGCTCCCCCGCGTACCTGTACGTGCGGGGCGAGCACCAGGGGTCCTTCGACTCCCCGCTGCCCGGCTGGAACTCGCACACCGACCCGTTCGGCATGACGCCCGGGTACCGTCCCGCGGACGGTGCGGTGCGCGGCCGGGTCGGCACGCCGGACATCCTGTCGATGCTGGCGCTGGACGCGGCCCTCGAGGTCTGGGACGGGGTGACCGTCGACTCCGTCCGGGTGAAGAGCCTGGCCCTGACGGACTTCTTCCTGGAGTGCGTCGAGGCCTACGCCCCGCCCGGCCGGGTCACGTCCGTGACCCCGGCCGCCCACGCGGAGCGCGGCAGCCAGGTCGCGCTGCGCTGCCACGACGCGGGTGAGGTGATGAGCCGTCTCATCGCCCGCGGCGTGGTCGGCGACTTCCGCCGGCCGGACGTGCTGCGCTTCGGGTTCACCCCGCTCTACGTCGGCTTCGCCGACACGGAACGGGCGGCGCGGATCCTGGGGGAGATCCTCTCGGAGCAATGATCCCGAGGGCGGACCGGGGCGGGGGAGAGGGTGGTACGGTCCCGTCGCGAGATCCAATTCCGGTCCGCCGGGGAAAGGCTGGGGCATGTCCGATCCCGCGCCGAAGGATGCCCGGGACGCCGTCGCACGCGACGCGGCGGAGGCCGAGTCGGCCTTCGCGCACCCGGTCGTCGAGCCGGCCGCCACCGTGGCGTACGGCGACCACCCCGACCAGATCGTCGACCTGTATCCGCCGCAGGACGGCCGTCCGAGCGCCCCGCTCGTGGTCGTCCTGCACGGCGGGGCGTGGCGTGCCCCCTACGACCGGAAGCACGTCTCCCCGTTCGCGGACTTCCTGGCCCGGCGCGGGTTCGCCGTGGCCAGCGTCGAGTACCGGCGCGGCAGCACCCTCCCGCAGCAGGACGAGGGCGTGCACATCGCGGGCCGCTGGCCGGACACCTTCGACGACGTGGCCGCCGCGCTGGACGCACTGCCCGGGCTGGTGGCGGAGGCGCTCCCGCAGGCGGATCTGCGGCGTACCGTCCTCACCGGCCACTCGGCGGGCGGTCATCTCGCCCTCTGGGCGGCGGCGCGGCACGTCCTGCCGAAGGACGCGCCCTGGTACCTGCCGGAACCTTCCGAGCTGAGGGGCGTCGTCGCGCTCGCCCCGATCGCCGACCTGCGGCTCGCCGAGGACCTCGGGGTCTGCTCGGGCGCGGCCGGCCAGCTGCTGGGCGGCGAGTCGCTGCTCGCCGGGCGTCTGCCGTACGCCGACCCCGCCGTGCTGCTGCCGACCGGGATCGCGACCACCGTGGTGCAGGGCCGCACCGACATCGTCGTGCCCCAGGAGGTCGCCGAGTCCTACGTCGACGCGGCGGCGAAGGCGGGCGAGACGGTCGGGTGGACGCTGCTGGAGGACGTCGGCCACTTCCCGCTGATCGACCCGGCGGTGGACGCCTGCGCGGTGGTGGCGGAGGAGATCGCCCAGCTGGCCTGGTGAGCCGGCCGGGCCGGTGAGGTAGTACTTGCGACGGACGCCGAAGGATCCGCATCACAGGTGACGACCGCGTCCGCCGCGCCCCCTACCGTGGCGTCGTGACCGAGACACACACCACCTCACGGAGCCCCGAGTTCCGGCTGGCCATGGACACCCTCGGCGGACTGCGCCGGGAACTCCTCCACGGCGCGTTCGCCTACCGCCCCCTGCCGAAGGGCACCGGGAAGGGGCGGCTCGCCCGTCTGGTCCCGCGCCGGATACGCGGGCACGCGGGCTGGTTCCGGCACGCCGTGGTGTTCGGGTGCGCGCTGTTCGCGTTCCTCCTGGCGACCGCGCCGGCCGACGTGGGCGACGACCTGCGGCCGGCCGTCATCGGGATCCTCTCCGCGGTCCCCGTGGTCATGGCCCTGACCCGGCCGGTCCTCGCGTTCTGGACGTCCCTGCTCGCCACCCCGCTGGTGACGGCCGTGGCGAACGACTACGACTTCCCGTGGGTGCCGTCCTCCTTCTTCGCGCACCTGGTGGTGCTGGTGGTCGTCGCGGCCCGCACCGGGCCCCGGGCGGCCCTGTGGATGTGGACGCTCACCCTGGGACTGGGTGTGGCCATGGACGCCCTCGGCCCCGACTGGCACGGGTCCGACACCGGTCCGATGGCGGTGATGTCCGCGCTGGCGCTGCTGGTCGTGTCCCTGGTGCACACCCGCCGCACGGCGGAGCGCGAGGTCAGCGCCCAGCAGACCGTGACCGCGATCGAACGCGACCGGCGCACGCTGCTGGAGGAGCGCACCACCATCGCCCGGGAGCTGCACGACGTGGTCGCGCACCACATGTCGGTGGTCGCGATCCAGGCCGAGGCCGCCCCCTACCGCGTCGAGAACCCGCCGCCGGAGCTCACCAAGTCCTTCGAGGTCATCCGGGAGAACGCGGTGGCCGCACTGACCGAGCTGCGCCGGGTCCTCGGGGTGGTCCGGGCCGAGGACCACGAGGCCCCCGACGCCCCCCAGCCGACCCTCGCCGATCTCGACGGACTCCTCGCGAACGTCCGCGACACCGGCCTGACCGTCGAGAAGACGGTCACCGGCGCGGTGCGCGAGCTGCCGCAGGGCGTCGAACTGTCCGCGTACCGGATCATCCAGGAAGCCCTCAGCAACACCCTGCGGCACGCGCCCGGCGCGAGCGCCCGTGTCGAGATCAGCCATGTGCTGGGCGGCCTGGGCCTGCGTATCGTCAACGGCGCCCCGACCGGCGACGTCCGCCCGTCGCCCGGCGCCGGGCACGGCATCACCGGCATGCGCGAACGGGTCGCCATGCTGGGCGGCGAGATGACGGCCGGGGTGACGGACGACGGCGGGTACGAGGTCGCCGTGTTCATCCCCGTCGCAGCCGGCCCCGACCTCCGCAAGGACGGCGCATGACCATCCGTGTGCTGATCGCGGACGACCAGATGATGGTCCGCGAGGGATTCTCCGTCCTGCTGGGCGCGATGCCCGACATCGAGGTGGTCGGCGAGGCGGTCAACGGCAGGGAGGCCGTCGCCCGGGTCGCCGAGCTCCGGCCCGACGTCGTCCTCATGGACATCCGCATGCCCGAGATGAACGGCCTCGACGCCACCCGGGAGATCGTCTCCGCGGACGCCGAGGCGAAGGTCCTCGTGCTCACCACCTTCGACCTGGACGAGTACGTGTACCAGGCGCTGCGCGCCGGAGCCTCCGGGTTCCTCCTCAAGGACGCCTCGGCACGGCAGCTCGCGGACGGCGTGCGGGTGGTCGCCGCGGGCGACGCCCTGCTCGCGCCGTCGGTCACCCGCAGGCTGATCACCGAGTTCTCCCGCATCGGTACGCCGAAGCCGCCCGCACAGAGCCAGGTCGGCGATCTCACGGAACGGGAGACCGAGGTGCTCGTGCTGATCGCCCAGGGCCTGTCCAACGGGGAGATCGCCGCCCGGCTGGTGGTCGCCGAGTCGACGATCAAGACCCATGTGAGCCGCATCCTGGTCAAACTCGGCCTGCGCGACCGCACCCAGGCCGCGGTGTTCGCGTACGAGGCCAGGCTGGTAACCCCGGGCTGACCCTGGTCTCCCCGCTGCGGCCCGGCTAGCGTCGGGCCATGACCGACCTCTTCGACCCCTGGTCACCGGCGTTCGTCGCCGACCCGTACCCCGTGTACGCCGAGCTGCGGGCCCGGGGGCGGGTGCACCACCACGAGCCGACGGACCAGTGGCTCGTCCCGCACCACGCCGATGTGTCAGCGCTGCTGAGGGACCGCCGGCTCGGGCGGACGTACCGGCACCGATTCACCGACGAGGAGTTCGGCCGTACGCCCCCGCCGGCCGCCCACGAGCCGTTCCACGTGCTGAACGACCACGGGCTGCTCGACCTGGAGCCGCCGGACCACACCCGTATCCGGCGGCTGGTGTCGAAGGCGTTCACCCCGCGCACGGTCGAGGCGCTGCGCCCGTACCTGGAGGAGCTGGCGGGGGACCTGGTCGGCGCACTGGTGGCGGAGGGCGGCGGGGACCTGCTGACCGCGGTGGCTGAACCCCTGCCGGTGGCCGTCATCGCCGAGATGCTCGGGATCCCGGAGTCCGACCGCGGACTGCTGCGGCCCTGGTCGGCGGACATCTGCGGCATGTTCGAGCCGCACCCGTCGGAGGAGACCGCCGCCCGCGCGGTGCGGGCCGCGCTGGCCTTCTCCGCCTACCTGCGGGAGCTGATCGCGGAACGCCGCACGGACCCGGGGGAGGACCTGGTCTCGGCGCTGATCGCCGCGCACGACGAGGGCGACCGGCTGAGCGAGCAGGAGATGATCTCCACCTGTGTGCTGCTGCTCAACGCCGGTCACGAGGCGACCGTCAACACCACCGTGACGGGCTGGTGGACGCTGCTGCGGCACCCCGACGCGCTGGCGGTGCTGCGTGCCGACCCTGCGGGCCTGCTGCCGACGGCGATCGAGGAGCTGATGCGGTTCGACACCCCGCTCCAGATGTTCACGCGCTGGGTGCTGGACGACATCGAGATCGGCGGGACGACCGTGCCGCGCGGGGCGCAGGTCGCCCTGCTGTTCGGCTCCGCGAACCGCGACCCCGCGGTCTTCGAGCGGCCCGGTGAACTGGACCTGGCCCGTGCCGTCAATCCGCACATCACGTTCGGGGCGGGGATCCACTACTGCCTGGGCGCACCTCTGGCCAGGATGGAACTAGCCGCGTCGTTCGGGGCTTTGCTGCGTGCCGCGCCGGGGCTGCGGCTCGCCGCGGAGCCGGAGTGGCGGCCCGGTTATGTGATCCGGGGACTGGAGGAGCTCCTGGTCGAGATCCCGTGAGCGGAGGGACCGGACCGCAGGCCTTGTGGAGGGTGGGCCTTGTGGACTGTGGGTCCTGTGGGCTGTGTGAACTGCGTGCCCCGTGAACGGCGAAGGCCGCCCCGGAGCGGGGCTCCGGGGCGGCCTTCGCGGTGTGCGCGTGGTGTCCGCGCGCTGTGCGTCCGACGCGTCAGTCCTGCTCTGCGCCGGGCGGAAGCTGGCGCAGCTTCATCTGCTGTGCGGTCTGCGAGCCGAAGGTCCAGTCGAGCATCTTCGCCGCGTTGGTGAAGCGGGACGAGGTGCTCGGGTCGTTCAGGACGACACCGATGACGGTGCGGCCGTTGCGGGTCGCGGAGAAGACCAGGCAGGGGCCGGCGCTGGTGCCGGTGCCGGTCTTTATGCCGTTGGCGCCGCTGTAGGAGCCGAGCAGCTTGTTGGTGTTGTACCAGGTGTACGTGCGGTTCCCGCTCGGGGTCGTGCTCTTGTGGACGGTCTGCTTGACGATGCCGGTGAAGATCCCGTTCGTCATGGCGTTGCGGCCCAGCTTGGCCATGTCGCGAGGGGTGGAGACGTTCCTGCCCGTCGTCGATATGCCGTCGAAGGAGTCGAAGAAGGTGTTGCGCATGCCGAGCGCCGCGGCCCTCTTGTTCATCATGCCGACGAACGACTTGGTGCGCTCGTTCATGGAGTTGCCGACGCCGAAGGTGTCCGCCAGGGCGTACGCGGCGTCACAGCCGGAGGGCAGCATCAGGCCGTTGAGGAGCTGACGGACGGTGACCTTGTCGCCGGTGCGGAGGTCGGCCGTGCTGGCGCCGGTCCGCGTGACGTAGTCACGGTACGCCTGCTTGATCGTGACCTGCTTGTTCAGGTCGAGACCGCGCGCCTGGGTGACGATCACCGCCGTCATGATCTTGGTGGTGCTGGCCATCTGGCGCTTGGTGTCGGCGTTCTTGCTCCACAGATGGGAGCCGTCCGACGCGTTCATCAGGAAGGCGTTCTGGGAGGTGACGCCCGAGGGGCTGCCGGCTGCGTGGGCCGGGGTCGCGGCGAGGGGGGCCGCAACGAGTGCCGTTCCGGCTGCGAGCAGGGCCGCGATGCCCCGCTTACGGGCACCCTTGAACCCAAGTCTCAATGCATGCTCCGTTGACTGTGAGGGGGTGGTCTGAAGGGTCACATCCTGACAGCGGTTCAAAGGGTGATGTCACCGCGAGGTTGAGAATGTGACAGAGCTGTGGCGAAACGGAGTGGGCGGCTCGGCAAGCCGAACGCCTGAATGCCGTCGAAGCCGGGCATTCAGGCGTTCTTTCTCAGGGTGGGAGGCGGGGTGGGGGCGCCGTGACGGCCGGGGCCGTCAGACCGTGAGGTCCCTGCGCCGGAGCGCCGCCAGGCCGCCCGCCACCAGAGCCGCGGCCAGCGCCGTCAGCACCAGCACCGGCGTCCACGCCATCTCCGCACCCGGCAGCTTGGGCAGGTGGCCGAAGGGTGAGAGGTTCATCACCGGCTGCGGCACCCTCAGCGCGGGGCCGACCCAGCCCAGCGCCAGACACGTCCCGGCGGCCGCCCAGCCCGCCGCGGCCGCCCTGGGGAGGGCCCCGTGGAGCAGCACCGCCACCGCGGCCAGGGTCCACACCGCCGGCACCTGGACCAGCGAGGCCCCGAGGAGGGCGGGCATACCGCCGCCGTGCCCGATCGCGAGACCGGTCCCGCTCAGGAGGAGGATCAGCACCGATCCCCCGAACGCGACCAGCAGGTGCCCGGCGGCCCAGCCCGTCCTGCTCACGGCGCCCGCCAGCAGCGGCTCGGCGCGCTGCGAGGTCTCCTCCCCGTGCAGCCTCAGCACCGAGCCCACCGCGAACAGCGCGGCGACCATCCCGAACATTCCGGTCATCGTGGCGAGGAAGGCGTCGACGAGTCCGCTCCGGCCGCCCATCTGCTCGATGATGTCCCGGGCCTTCTCGTTGCCGCCGATCAGATCGGCCGCGCCCGCCGCCATCCCGCCGAAGACGGTCCCGGCGAGCAGGAACCCGGCCGCCCAGCCGCCGAGGCCGCCCCGCTGGAGCCGCCAGGCCAGCCCGTACGCCGTGGAGATCCGCCCCTCGGCCGGCCCGGGCCGGGCCGGCAGGAAGCTCATGCCGAGGTCGCGCCGCCCGGCGAGGGCGTACGCGGCCGAGCACAGCGCCGCGACCGCCGCCGCCATGAGCAGCAGCACCGGCGGGCGTTCACCGGCGAAGGCGCGGACGTTCTCGGCCCAGCCCACCGGTGACAGCCAGGTCAGGGCCGACGAGCCGTCGGCCGTCCCGGCGTCGCCGGCCGCGCGCAGCGCGAACGCCGTGCCGAGCACCGTGGCGGCCAGGCCCTTGGCGAGCCGGGCGCTCTCGGTGAGCTGCGCGGTGACGGCGGCGACCCCGGCGAACACCATGCCGGTGCCTCCGACGGCGAGCCCCAGGGCGAGCGCTCCGGCCGGGTTCTCGCCGGCCAGGCCCGCGGTGACGAGCAGGGCGACCGCGGCGTTCGCGGCCAGCGCCGCCAGCAGTGCGGCGGTCAGCGGCGCTTGGCGGCCCACCATCGCGGAGGAGAGCAGTTCCTGACGGCCCGTCTCCTCCTCCTCCCGGGTGTGGCGGACCACGACGATCAGGCTCATGACCGCGGCGAGCACGGCCGCGAAGGTGCCGAACCGCCAGGCGACGAGTGCGCCGACCGAGTCGCCGAACACCGGTCCGTAGAGGGAGCGCAGAGAGCCGTTCGCCGTCATCGACCGGGCGAGCCCGGCCCGCTCGGCGGCCGTGCCGTACAGCGCGGCGAGGGTGCCCCTGCCGCTGACGACCATGCCCGCGGTGACCAGCACCCACATCGGCATCATGAGCCGGTCGCGGCGCAGGGCGAGCCGCAGCAGCGCGCCGGTGCCCGCGAGCCGGTGCGTTCCGCCCGCCGTGCGTACGGCGGGCGTGGCCGCGGAGGTCATCGCGCCACCGCCCCTTCCCGGAGGTCGTCCTGGTAGTGACGGAGGAAGAGTTCCTCCAGGGTGGGCGGGGTGCTGGTCAGGGACCGCACGCCCGCGGCGGTGAGGGATGCCAGCACGGCGTCGAGCTTGTCGGTCTCGGCCTGGAGGCGCACCCGGCTGCCCGGCCCCCCGGCGACCGCCTGGACGACGACGTCGTGGACGCCGGGCAGGTGGGCCAGTCCGTCCGGAGCCGTGGCCAGTTCGGCGGTGAGGCTCGTACGGGTGAGGTGCCGCAGGTCGGCGAGCGAACCGGTCTCGACCGTCCGTCCCTTGCGGATGATGCTGACCCGGTCGCAGAGGGTCTCGACCTCGCCGAGGATGTGTGACGAGAGCAGGACGGTGCGGCCGCGGTCGCGTTCCTCGCGCACGCACTGCTGGAAGACCTCCTCCATCAGCGGGTCCAGTCCGGAGGTCGGCTCGTCGAGGACGAACAGGTCGGCGCGGGAGGCGAAGGCCGCGACGAGGGCGACCTTCTGCCGGTTGCCCTTGGAGTACGTACGCCCCTTCTTCGTCGGGTCCAGTTCGAACCGTTCGACGAGGTCCGCGCGCCTGCCCTTGTCGAGTCCTCCGTGCAGCCGTCCGTAGAGGTCGATCACCTCGCCGCCGCTGAGGTTCCGCCACAGGGTGACGTCCCCGGGGACGTAGGCGATCCGGCGGTGCAGCTCGACCGCGTCGTGCCAGGGGTCGCCGCCGAGGATCCGGGCCTCGCCGGAGTCGGCTCGGAGCAGACCGAGCAGGATCCGGATGGTGGTGGACTTCCCGGCGCCGTTGGGGCCGAGGAACCCGTGGACCTCTCCCGTTCCGACGGTGAGGTCGAGACCGTCCAGCGCGTGCGTCCGGCCGAACGACTTGTGCAGTCCGGTGACGCTGATTGCCTTCGTCATGGTTCGGAACCTACGCTGGTTTCACAAACTTGTGAAGTTAACGAAGCGTTAAAATCAACGACAGGTGGCGGACCACGGGAGACGATGAGCCGATGACCAGCGAGAACAGCAGCACGGACGGCCGTGACGACGAGGCCGTCGCCCGGTTCGTCGAGCGGTTCGCCGCCGAACTCACCGAGGCCGGGATGCAGCGGATGGCGTCGCGTGTCTTCGCCGCGCTGCTCGCGTCCGACGACGGTTCGATGACCTCCGCGCAGCTCGCGGAGCGCCTCCAGGTCAGCCCCGCGGCGGTCTCCGGCGCGGTCAACTACCTCACCCAGGTCTCCATGATCGGACGCGAACGCGACCCGGGCTCCCGGCGCGACCGCTACCGGCTGCACCAGGAACTCTGGTACACCACCTTCGCCCGCCGGGACCAGATGCTGAGCCGCTGGGAACACACGCTGCGGGAAGGCGCGGACGTACTCGGCCGTGGCACTCCGGCGGGGGCGCGGGTCGCCGAGACCGTCGAGTTCTTCGAGTTCCTGCAGAAGGAGATGGTCGCGATGCTGGACCGCTGGCGCGAGCACCGGGCGACGCCGGACCTGACCTGACCTGACCTGACCTGGCCTGGCCTGGCCTGGTAGCGCTCGACCTGGCCTGGCCCGACCTGACCTGGCCTGGTAGCGCTCGACCTGGTCTGACGCGACCTGGCCTGGTAGCGGTGCCCGGTCGCCTACTCCGGCAGCATCAGCGTCCAGGAGTCCGGACGGACGGTCCACGTCCGCGTGCGGACCGGGCCGTTCGTCAGCGCGTCCGCGCGGTAGCGGAACGAGGCGCCGGAGACGGTCACCGCATGGGCCTTGGCCCGGACCGGATCCGCGCCGTGCGGCCGGACCACGACCTCGGCCACGCCGTCCAGGGCGCGCACCGTGACGTCGTCGACCGGCCGGTCGAGGTCGCTGAGCAGGACGCCGTCCGCCTCGACCCGCAGCCGGTGCGTCCGGGCGGGACCGCCGGCCGGCGCGGCGGGCGCCGACCGTGTCAGCGTGCGCACCAGCGACCGGCACGCCGACCAGAGGGACGGCGTGTGTACGGAAGGCGCGTGCATGTCGCCGGGGACGACCAGCTTGCCCAGCACCACCCCGTCGCTGTCGTCGGCGAGCAGGTCGAGCCGCTGAGCCGCACCGTCCAGGACCGTGCGCGCCGCGGCCACCGCACCCGTGGGCACGCCCAGCGCGCCGGCCAGCTCCAGCGTCGCGTGCGTACCGACGGGCACCAGCGACAGAGCGACGCCGTCCAGCTCACGCCCGCGGTGCAGCGCGGTCACGGTCCGTAGCAGTGCCCGGTCGTCCCCGATCACCACGGGGCGCCTGCTGCCCCGCCGGGCGAGGGCCCGGACGAACTCCTCCGGCCCTTCCGGCAGGCAGACTTTCACTGTGGCGGCTGCACACAGCACATCTTTCGCGATACGGACCGACTCGCCGTCAGTCCTGCGAGCGACCGGGTCGATGACCACCAAGAGCTGGTCGTGAGCCGACACCTCGGTCCTTCCTCGGGTAGCATCTTTGTGCAAGAGCCCCTTGCGCTATTGCGCCAGGGGCTTCGTCTATTCCGGGGCACCCGGTCCGACGGCTCAGCCCTGCGGTGTACATCGTCGTACGCCCCCTGACGTTGGACATGCCCCGCCCGGAAGGGGTGTACGCCTGTGCCCGCACTTGTGCTGCTCGGTGCTCAGTGGGGTGACGAAGGCAAGGGAAAGGCCACTGATCTCCTCGGTGGATCCGTCGATTATGTAGTGCGCTATCAGGGTGGCAACAACGCCGGTCACACCGTCGTCGTCGGTGACCAGAAGTATGCGCTGCACCTCCTCCCTTCCGGAATCCTCTCGCCGGGATGTACCCCGGTCATCGGCAACGGTGTCGTCGTCGACCCGGCGGTCCTGCTCTCCGAGCTGAGCGGGCTGAACGAGCGTGGCGTCGACACGTCCAAGCTGCTCATCAGTGGTAACGCCCACCTGATCACCCCGTACAACGTGACCCTCGACAAGGTCACCGAGCGCTTCCTCGGCAAGCGCAAGATCGGCACGACCGGCCGCGGCATCGGCCCGGCCTACGCCGACAAGATCAACCGCGTGGGCATCCGGGTCCAGGACCTCTACGACGAGTCGATCCTGACCCAGAAGGTCGAGGCGGCGCTGGAGCAGAAGAACCAGCTCCTCGCCAAGGTCTTCAACCGCCGGGCGATCGAGTCCGGGCGCGTCGTCGAGGAGCTGCTGGGCTACGCCGGCAAGATCGAGCCGTACGTCGCCGACACCACGCTGATCCTCAACAACGCGCTCGACGAGGGCAAGGTCGTCCTCTTCGAGGGCGGCCAGGGCACCCTGCTGGACGTCGACCACGGCACGTACCCCTTCGTCACCTCCTCGAACCCGACCGCGGGCGGCGCCTGCACGGGCGCGGGCGTGGGCCCGACGAAGATCAGCCGGGTCATCGGCATCCTCAAGGCGTACACGACCCGCGTCGGCGCCGGTCCGTTCCCCACCGAGCTGTTCGACGAGGACGGCGAGGCCCTGCGCCGCATCGGCGGCGAGCGCGGTGTCACCACCGGCCGTGACCGTCGCTGCGGCTGGTTCGACGCGGTCATCGCGCGCTATGCGACCCGGGTCAACGGTCTGACCGACTTCTTCCTGACGAAGCTCGACGTGCTGACCGGCTGGGAGCAGATCCCGGTCTGCGTGGCGTACGAGATCGACGGGCGGCGGGTCGAGGAACTGCCCTACAGCCAGACCGACTTCCACCACGCGAAGCCGGTGTACGAGTACCTCCCGGGCTGGTCCGAGGACATCACCAAGGCCAAGACCTTCTCCGACCTGCCGAAGAACGCGCAGGGCTATGTGAAGGCGCTGGAGGAGATGTCGGGCGCCCCGATCTCCGCCATCGGTGTCGGCCCGGGCCGTACCGAGACGATCGAGATCAACTCCTTCCTGTAGGAACGGGTGCGCGGTAGCGCCCCGTCGGCCGACACGGCCGGCGGGGCGCTTCGCCGTTCCGGTGGACGTTCCAGGTGCTCGGCACCGTCGCCGTCCCGGAGGCCGCCGGTGACCCGGACCGGGCTCCGTGCCGCTGTCCGGGGTGGCCGGATCGATGCGGCCGGCGGCCGGGACGAGGACCGGATTCTGGTCTAGACCTTGACAGGTGCAGACCAATTCCGGTTCAGTGCGGATACCCCCACGGGATACCCCCCCACAGGTTCGTCCGTCCCCACTGCGCCACCGCACGCGCTCGCTCCTCCGTCCGTGCACTCCGTGCGTGCTTCGCGCGACCCCCACACGGAAGGCCGATAACGTTGTCACGACGTACCCTCACGACCCTGCTCACCGCCTTCGCGGCCGCCGTCGGGCTCGGAGTGTTCCTGCCCGCCGCCCCCGCCTCCGCAGCCGCCTGCGCCGCCGGATGGAACTCCTCGTCCGTGTACACCGGCGGCATGACCGCCTCCCACAACGGCCACAACTGGCGCGCCAAGTGGTGGACCCAGGGCGAGACGCCCGGCCGCGCCGAGGTCTGGGCCGACCAGGGCACCTGCGGAAGCGGCGGTGGCACGCCGGTGCCGGACCCCTCGGGCTTCGTTGTCAGCGAGGCCCAGTTCGACCGGATGTTCCCGAACCGGAATCCCTTCTACACGTACAGCGGGCTCACTGCGGCCATGGGCGCGTACCCGGCCTTCGCCAGGACGGGCAGCGACACGGTCAGGAAGCAGGAGGCCGCGGCCTTCCTCGCGAACGTCGCCCACGAGACGGGCGGCCTGGTACACGTCGTCGAGCAGAACACCGCCAACTACCCGCACTACTGCGACCGTTCGCAGTGGTACGGCTGTCCCGCGGGTCAGGCCGCCTACTACGGGCGCGGCCCGATCCAGCTCAGCTGGAACTTCAACTACAAGGCCGCCGGTGACGCACTCGGCATCGACCTGCTGAACAACCCCTGGCGGGTGGAGCGCGAGGCGGCCGTCGCCTGGAAGACCGGCCTCTGGTACTGGAACACCCAGAACGGCCCCGGCACCATGACCGGCCACCGGGCCATGGTCGACCAGGCCGGCTTCGGTCACACCATCCGCTCGATCAACGGCGCCCTCGAATGCGACGGCAGGAATCCGGCACAGGTCCAGAGCCGGGTGAGCAACTACCAGCGCTTCACGCAGATCCTCGGTGTGGCGCCGGGAGGGAACCTCTACTGCTGAGACGTCGCCGGACTGCCTCGGCCGGCCGCTGCCGGGTCCTTCCCGGTCAGCCGTCGGCCGGGGCTGCGGTCGGTCGCGACGGGCTGCGGTCGGGGCCGGGCCGGGGTCCGTCCCCGGCCGGTTCCGTCCTGGTCGGTTGTCGGGCGGCGCCCGGCTCCGGGCAGCCGCCGACCGGCCCCCGCTCAGCCGTCAGCCGCTCAGCCGCTCAGCCGTCGGCCGGATGTCGGCGTCGGCCGACCGTGGACGGACTCGTGCGGTCCGCGGGCCGGCCGCCCGCATGTCACCCTGGGCGGGCGGGGCCACCAGAGCGTCGGACTGGTGCGCGCGGCGAAGGGAGTCGGCGACGAATCCGCCGGCCTTCAGTTCCTCGACGATGTCGTGGAGGAACCGTACGGTCTCCGGACGCCGGGTCCTTGTGGTGCCCACCGCCTGGCGGATCTGCATGAACCGTTCCTCGATCAGCCGGATTCCCGGAGTCGCCGCGACGAACTCCGTCATCGGCTGCCGGATGCCGGCCGCGACCTCCAGGCCCTCTGAGCGGAACGCGTCGACGCCCTCCGCCCCGCGCACGACGGTCGCGTGCCGGAGGGTGCGGGTGAGGAAGAGGTCGTAGGCGGAGCCTCGTTTCACCCCGATGCGCACGCCCTCGCGGTCGACGTCGGCGGCCGTGGTGAGGGGTGAGTCGTCGGGCACGGCGTACACGCCCTCGATCACGACGTACGGTGCGGTGAAGGCGACTTCGGCCTCACGGGCGGGTTCCACGGCCAGGAAGCAGATGTCGGCCCGCCCGGTCGCCATGGCCTCGTACGACTTCCGTGCGGCGTCGAAGCAGACGAGTTCCACCGGCACGGCCAGCCGCGCGCCCACCTCGCGCGCGATGTCGACCGTGATGCCGGCCGGTGCCTCCGGAGTGCCCTGGGCCAGCACCGGATTGCCCAGATTGATCGAGGCGCGCAGTACGCCGCTCGGCGCCAGGTCCCCGGTGATGGCCGCAGTCACGTTCCCCATGGCAGGGGAGTCTAGGTCACGCTTTCGAGGGCATCCCGGCGCCTCTCGACGGCATTTCCTCCGCGCCTGGCACGCGGAACACCCCACGGGCACGCGCACCGAGGCGCTGGCCGCATGGCGCGCTCACCGGGCGCGGCCAGGGGACCCGGACGTGTCCCCGTCGGACGGGCCAGGTCAGGCCGGATAGTCGTCGTAGCAGTCCGGGACCGGGTAGTAGAGGGCCCTCCAGGTGGCGGCGCCGATGACGCCGTCCTTGGCGAGGCCGTGGCAGCCCTGGATCCACTTGATCTTGGCCAGGGTGTACCGGCCGAACTTCCCGTCCGTGGCGAGCTTCGGCACCCCGTTCCACACGTTGCTCAGGCACTGGGCCTGCCGCACGGCCGGGCCGGTGGTCCCGTACTTCAGCACGGGACGCTGGGAGGCGGCGACGTACGAGCATCCTCCCGGCGTCGTGGCCGGGGCCGTCTGCGGTGCGGCCACCCCCATCGTCCCCGCGGCGAGGAGCGTCGTGCCGAGCACGGATGCCACGCGTCGTCGCATACGTCTTTCTCCTTGGTTTCCCTGCCTCGTGGGTGAAGCGATTCCGAGGGCCGTAAGAACTGTGCCGGTGACTGTGCCCCGTTGGCGTGGTGCGCACCTGTTCCCGCTGCCGATGTCACCCGTGCGCCGGACCCCTGCGCCGGATTGTGCGCCGGATCGTGCGCACGTAGGCGCCACGCCACGACGGCGCCGGGAGGCTCGCCCGCAGGCCCCTTCGTGCCCCGGCCGGCACAGGGGTGGGGGCGAGCGGCCGCGGCCGCGCGTCGGCCCGTGCGGCCCGATCGCCACCGCACGTGCCTCAACGCTACGCGGGTGGCCCGAATCGGGCATCCGGAGTGTTTCCGGGCCCGTCGGCCCGGTACCGCACCCGACAGGCGGCAGCCTCATGCGTCTGCATCCTCCCCGTGTCCGACGCCGACGGTTCGACGCGGTCGCTCGACGACCCGCGCCGGTACGTGCTCGACGGCTCATGGCACAGGTGGTCCTCCCAGGGCGCCGGCACTGCCTCCGACCTGCCCGGATACTCGGCGTGTCCAGAGCCCGGAGCACACCGAGGCGAACTTGTCCGGTCCCCGTCAGTGTGTTGGGATGTGACGGGCGATCACGGGGGTGGCCCGTGCGACGAGGGGGTTCGGCGAAGCGTGCTCGGTGAACTGCGCGCCCGATCGCCTCGGTTCATCGGCCCCTACCGGACCCTGGCGCGGCTCGGCGCGGGCGGCATGGGCGAGGTCTTCCTCGGTGTCGACGACCGCACGCGCGCGGTCGTCGCCGTGAAGACCGTACGCGCCGACCTCGCGAACGACGCCGGCTTCCGCAGCCGCTTCCGGCGGGAGATCGCCCTCGGCCGGTCCGTCGACAGCCGTTTCACAGCCCGTCTGCTGGACGGCGACGCCGACGGCGTCTCCCCGTGGCTCGCCACCGAGTACGTTCCCGGCCCCACCCTGGAGAAGGCCGTCAGGGAATGCGGACCGCTGCCCCCGGCGGCCGTCCGGGCCCTCGGCCTCGATCTCGTACGGGCCCTGCGGAGCATCCACCACGCGCAGGTGCTGCACCGCGACCTGAAACCCGCGAACGTGCTGCTCACCGGCCACGGCGCCAAGGTCATCGACTTCGGCATCGCGCGGGCCTTCGGCGCCAGCACGATGACGCAGACCGGCGTGATGGTCGGCTCGCCCGGGTTCATGTCGCCCGAGCACGTATCGGGCAGCCGGAACGTCGTCGCGGCGTCCGACGTGTTCTGTCTGGCGAGCCTGCTCTGCTACGTGGCGACCGGCCGTATTCCGTTCGGCGACGGGCCGCTCGCCGTCGTCCTCTACCGGATCGCCCACGAGGAGGCCGACCTCGGCGGCCTGGACGCCGTCGACCCGTGGCTGCGGGCCCGGCTCGCCGACTGCCTCCACAAGGACCCGTCCGCGCGGCCGGACACCCGGGAACTCGAACGCCGGCTGGGCGAGGGCACGTCCGCCCCCATGGCCTGGCCCGCCCCCGTGGACCGGCTCATCGGCACGTACGAGCGGGAACTCGACGCCGTGCTCGCCGACCAGTCGCGGTACCAGCCGCCCGTACCGACTGCGCCCGACCCCGGGTCCGCCGGCCCCCACGTGCCGTACCTCCATGGCGCCGCTCCGGACATCCACGGCCTCCCGACCACAGCCCCGGACCTCCATGGCCTCCCGACCACAGCCTCGGGCACGCCGCCCGCATCCGTGCCCGGGCAGCACCGGCCCGACCGCCGCCGACGCAGGACGCTGATCGCCGCGGTGTGCGCGCTTGCACTCGCCGCAGGTGGTGTCCTCGCCGTACGGGCGTTCCAGCCCGGGGAGGGCACGTCACCGGAGCGCCCCTCCGACGCGGCGGGCGCGTCCCGCATCGACACCGCCGCCGTCCGGCAGGCCGAGTTCGTCGACGAACTCGGCAGCTCCGACCGCAATCTGTCCTTCGACAAGAACGCGACGGCACGCCCGGCGGGCTGGAAGCCGTGGAACGCACGGCTCGCCGGGCGGCCGAGCGACTGCGGGCTCGCCGGACCCGCTCTCGTCTGCCGTCTCGTCGACGGCCGCCTGCAGACCCTCGACGCGGCCGGCGGTACGGAGGCGTGGCGCGCCACGGCGAAGTCCGCGCGGGGCGCCGGCGCGCCCGTGATCGCCGGCGATCTGGTGATCGCCGCCGAGGACGGCCGGCTGCGCGCCCGCGCGGTCGGTGACGGCCGGGTCCGGTGGGACCGTCCGCTGGGCGGGCCCCCTGTCGACCGTCTCGTCACTGCCGGTGGCCAGGTCTTCGCCACCTGGTCGGACAGCGATGGCGTCCATGCCTCCGGCCACTCCGCCGCGGACGGGAAGCCCTTGTGGACCAGGACGGTCGGACCGGTCGGCGCCACGGACCTCGGCGTCCTGGCATTCGCCGACGACGTCCTGTTCGTCGGCACCGAGCAGGGGCTCCAGGCCTGGGAGGCCACGACCGGGAAACCGCGGACCGGGGAACGGCAGACCACGTCCCGGGTGCGCTGCGGCAGGGGCGCCCGCATCGTCGCCGGCACGATCCTCTGCCCGGACGCGGACGGCCGGGAAGTGAAGGCGTACCGCACCGCCGACTTCTACGAGTTGCCCCCCGAGAGCCGCGTCCGGCTGCCCGACGCACCGTCCGCCACCGCTGCCCGGCTCGGCACCGGAGACGTCGGCACCATGCTTCTCGCCCTCCCGCAAGCCCGGCGCGTCACCTGGCTGCCGGGGGACGAAGACCGCGGAGATGTCGGCCCGATCGTTTCCGCCGCGGACGGCCGGGCGGCGGCCGTCACCCCGCCCGTACGGGTCGCCACGACCAGCGTCTACGCCGACAGCATCACCCTCTACGCCCGTGCGGACGGCGGTGCGCTCGTCACCGTCCCCGTCGGAGGGGCGTCCGGGCGAACCCCGGACGCCGCCAGCGCGCCCGAACTGCTCACGGCCGGCGGGGTGGTCCACCTCGTCCGCGGTGACGGCACGGTCGGCTCCGTGGCCCTGCCCTGAGGACGAGAACACCGCACAGGCCCGCCGGAAGGAAAGAAGAGTTGCTCGAACCGCTCGGAGCGGACACCCCGCGCCGCGTCGGACCGTACCTGCCGTTCGCCCGGCTCGGCGCCGGGGGCATGGGCGAGGTCTGCCTCGCCCGCCGGGAGGACGCGCCACAGTCGCTCGCGGCCGTGAAAACGATCCGCGCGGACATCGACATCGACCCCGCCTTCCGGGTGCGTTTCCGCCGCGAGGCGGACGCGGCCCGCGCGGTGCGCAGCCCGTACACCGCCGCCCTGCTGGACGCCGCGCCGGATGCCGATCCGCCGTGGCTGGCCACCGAGTACGTCGCCGGACCCTCGCTGCAAGAAGCGGTGGCCCGCTGCGGGCCGCTGCCCGTGCCCGCCGTCCGGGCGCTCGGCGCGGACCTGGCCCGGGCGCTCAAGGCCGTCCACGGCGCGCGGATCCTGCACCGCGACCTCAAGCCGGCGAACGTCCTGCTCGGCGCCGACGGCCCCAAGGTCATCGACTTCGGTATCGCGCGCGCTTTCGACGGCACCGCGCTCACCGCCGTCGGCGGCGTCATCGGCACGCCCGGCTTCATGTCCCCGGAGCACCTGACCGGCGGTGACGGCGTCGTGCCGGCGTCGGACGTGTTCTGTCTCGCCGCGCTGCTGGTCTTCGCCGCGACCGGCCGAGGACCGTTCGACGACGACGAACTCGTCGCCGTCATCCATCGCATCGCCCAGGCAGAGGCCGATCTCACGGCCGTCCCGGACGAGTTGCTGGAGATCGTCACCACCAGTCTGCGCCTCGACCCGACCGCCCGCCCCACGGCCGACGAACTGATACGCCGCCTCGACGTGCCCCGCGTCGAGGGCGGCCCCTACCCGTGGCCGTCCTCCGTCCATCAGCTGATCGGCGCCCACGGGGAGGAGGTACGGCGGTACGCGTCCGCCCCCGTCCCGCCACCGCCCCCCGTGACTCCCGCCCAGGTGAGCCCGCCCGCGTACCCGCCGTCTGCGGCGAATCCGTCCGCGTACCCGGCGTCCCCGGTGGGCCCGTCCGCATACCCGCCGCAGGCGTTCGCCCCGGGACCGCCCGCGCCGACTCCGCCCGTTCCGGCCGACGGCCGGCCGCCCGCCGAGCGGCGCAACGGCCGGCGCATCGCCCTCGCGGTCCTCGCCGGGCTCCTCATCGGCCCCCTCGCCGTCCTCGGCATCCAGTGGCTGCGCCCCGACACCCCGAAGGGCGGGAAGGGCACTCCGCGCCCGTCCGCCACGGCGCCCGCCGAGGACCCGGTCGAGCCCATCGCCGTGAACGCGGCGAACGGGGCGCGCACACTCGTCTACGAGAACGCCGGCCGGAAGGGTGAGGGCCGCCCCGCCGGGTGGAAGCCCTGGCACGTCAGGGCGCCCCAGGGCGCGACCGGCTGCGTCATCGCCGAAGGACTGCTGATCTGCGCCTCCAAGACCACGGTGGAGGCGCGCAGCACCGCGGACGGCAGCCTGAAATGGAAGCACGACAACCCGGAGGCCGCCGACATCGCCGCCACCGCACCGGGCGTCTCCCACGGCAAGGTGTACCTGCCGGAAGGCGACGCGATCGTCGTCGCCGGTCTCTCCGACGGCAAGCCGGTCGCCCGCTGGCCCGGCACCGAGGGCTACCTCGCGGCCCTCGCCGTCGCGGCCAAGGGCGTCGTCTACGTCGCGTACCAGGGCGACACCGGGAACACCGGCTCCAACACGATGATGTTCCGCGCCTACCGCGAGAGCGACGGCAAGATGCTGTGGACGACGAAGCGGAACTACGTCTGGCCGCAGAGCATGACCCTGGCCGCCGGCCGACTGCTCATCACCGGCGACCGCCCCGTGGCGCTGGACCCCGCCACGGGGGACGTCGTCCACGAGGGCGTCCCGTGCGGCGACTTCACGGGCCCGGACGGCCGGGTCTACTGCAACAAGCCCGAAGCCATCGGCGCCCCGGACACCACCCGTGTCCTGGACCCGCGCAGCCTGAAGGAGGAGCGCCGACTGCCCGGCCGGCCGCTCGTTGCCGGCAAGGGCGGTTTCCTGCTGGTCCAGAGGGAGTTCCAGGACGGTCCCGGCCTGCGGGCCGTGGACGTCGCGACGGGCGAGGACACCTGGCTGATGCCGCCGCTCGACCGCGAGGCGATTCCCCATGTGGGCAACGCGTACGTCGTCGGCGACCGGCTGCTGCTCGTCGGCAAGGAGCGACTGCTGACGGCCTCGCTGAAGGACGGCCAGGACATCCGATCCGCCACACCCGTAGGCTGGCCCGCGCCCGACCCGACCTACGACGTGCCGCCGCTGCTGCTCGTCCAGGGCGACGTGGTCTTCACCGCGCACAAGGACGGCACGATCGTCTCGGCCGCCCTGCCGTAGGGCTCTCCTACGCGGCCCAGGACACGAACGCGGCCCAGGACTCCGGCGCCACGGCGAGCGTGCCGGCGCCGGGGTCCTTGGAGTCGCGGACGTGCACGGTGTGGCGGCATGCGGCGACCTCGACGCAGTTGCCGCCGCCGCTGTCGCTGTAGCTCGACTTGTGCCAGTTGAAGGCGACCTCGACGCAGTCGCCGCCGCCGCCGTCGCTGTAGCTGGACTTGAACCACCGGAGGGTGCTGGTCATCGCTCTTCTCCTGCCAACCGCTCAATGAGGCTCAGGGAGTCGTCAGGACTCAGGGCCTGTGCGCGGATCTTCGCATACCGGTGCGAGAGTTGGCTCACCTCGGCCGGTCTGCTGACCAGGAGGCCCTGGTCCTCGATCTCCATGTAGACCACATGGTCGTGCTCCTTGGTCTCCACCAGTTTCATGGGTCCGCGGTCACCTGCGTAAGAGCCTCGCAGGCCACGGTCCAGCGGCAGCACCTGCACGGTGACGTTGACCCGGCGGGCGTCCTCGGCGAGGGACCTCAGCTGGGCCCGCATGATGTCCCGGCTGCCGAACGGCCGCCGCAGCACGGACTCTTCGAGGATCAGCTCGATCATCGGCAGGGGATCACGGTCGAACAGGGCCTTGCGAGCCAACCGCGCCTCGACCAGCTCCTCGACCTTGGCCTCGGACACGGCCGGATAGCTGCCACTGATCAACGCCCTTGCGTAGTCTTCTGTCTGGAACAGCCCGTCGACGACCAGGGTTGCATAGGACGAAAGCGTAAGCGCCCCCGCCTCCAGCCGGGAGAAGTCCCGAAAGCGCGCAGGGTACTTGTCCATCAGCACATACGGCCGCGCCACCTCGAAGATGCCCAAGCCGGCGCCGATGGCCTTCTCCAGCCTGACGAGCATGTCGTCACTCGCAGGCTGCGCCCCCGTCTCCATGGCACTCACCGCCGACCCCGTGTATCCGAGCTGTCTGCCCAACTCCTCCTGCGTCAGCTTCTGCTGCGTCCGCATGATCCTCGCGATCTCCGCGACGAACCGCGTCGCCGATCCGGCGGTCTCCTTGTTCTCCGCTCGCGCCAAAGCGATCACCATCCCGATCCAACCGGACTCAACCGGTCACAACAGAACAGCGTCCCCTTCGTACTGTGATCGAAGGTCGACGCAGTGTCATGGAGAACGCTAACTCTGGGCACTGACACTGGCACTGTGAATACGCAAAGTCACCGCCGCGCACCAGCCTGGGTGCCCACGTCAGGCCTGCAACTCCGTAAGGCAGGCGTTCAGTTCGACGCCGTCCGGGTGGACGGGGACGTCGGGCGGCGGCTCGCGGACGTCCTGGAGGCGATGACGGTCGGGGACCCCGGCCCCATCGTCGCCGCGTCCAACGGGCGCCGTGGCGTCTACTTCCTCGTCCCGCCGGGCAGCACGGCGCACCGCCCCTGGCCGGCTGCCGTCACCCGCCTGACCGCCGGGCCGAACCAGGTCTGCTACATCCCCGTACCCGCCCTGCGCGGACCGACGTGGCCCCTCGCATGGCGCTGTCCTCCGTCCGAGGAGGGGCGCTTCGTACACCCACTGCTGCTGCGGAGCGCGCTGTCGGTGCTGCTGAACTGAGCCCGGTCCGGTCCGGTCCGGACCGGCCGCCCGCCACCGGCCGCCCCCACCGGCCGGTCCGCCCTCACCCTCAGCTGCCGACGCGAGCCATCTGCTCCTGCGTCGCGCCCTTCGGGCCGTCCGAACGGCTGACGTACGCGTAGTCCTCGCCGTTCGGTGTCATCACCAACGTGCTCTTCACCGGACACCTGCCCTTGCCCTTGCCCGGGACGAACGGGCCGAGGAGCAGCCGGTCGCTGTGCGAGCCGGCGAGCAGCGACGTCCATGTGCAGCCGGCGTACTTGTCCTCGCCCGTCGCGGTCGCGACCGCCGAGCCGACCGCTCCCTGCTTGATCGTGACCTTCAGACGGTACGCCGGGGAGTCGGTCAGAAGGTTCCAGGTGCCGAGGTACTTGGGGTGGACGGCGGCGTCGTTGGTCGCGGACGTGGCCGTCCGGAGCGTCGACTTCCCGCCCGACATCTCCCAGTCCAGCTGACCGTCGTCCCGCATCGTGAGCGTCTGCTTCGGGGCCGGCTCGCAGAGCCGGGATCCGCTCGGAACGCTCTTCACGGGGGTGCCCTTGCCGAGGACGAGCTTCTTGTCGTCGGCCGACACCAGGGGGCTCCGGGAGGTGCACATCACGTTCGAGTAGGTGAACGTGACCGTGGCGACCTGCGCGCCCTTCTTGCCCTGCACGATCTGGAACCGGCCCTGGAAGCCGCTCTCCGGGCCCAGACTCATGTCCCCTTCCCAGGCGTTCAGATACAGCTCGGGGATCACCCCCCTGGGCTTCGCCTCCTCCTTCTTCTCCTCCCCGAGGGGGAGCAGGCCGAGCACCACCCTGCCGACCACGGCGATGCCGACGAGACCGGCGATGACGAGCAGACCGAACTTGGGGCCGGCCAGTCTGCGCGGAGCGGGCGCGGGCACGGGTGGCGGCGTCGGCACATGAGCGGGCCCGGTCGGCTGCGGGGGCATCGCCATCGGGCCGGGCGCGTACGGGCCCTGCGGATAGCCGTGCGGGCCGGGCGAGGGCGCGGGCGACTGCGCCACCGCCGTGGGGGCGTAGGGCTGGAGCTCCGGGGGCGTGGGCGCCGTCAGGAACGACGGGCGCGGGGCGGGCGCCTCCGCGTCGAGGAGCTGCGCCGCCCGTCGGCCGAGCTGGGCCAGCAGTTCGCCGGGCAGCCAGGCACCGGCGGGGTCGGCGTCCTTGGTGGCGTCGATGAGCTCGGCGACCGTCGGCCGGCCCGCAGGATCCTTGATCAGGCAGGCCCGCACGAGTCCGGCGATGCTCGACGGGACACCGGTGAGGTCCGGTTCCTCCCGCACGATCCGGTACATCAGCGTGTGGACCCCGCCGTCACCCTTGCCGAAGGGGGTCTTTCCGGTCGCCGCGTACGCCAGCACCGCACCCAGGGCGAACACGTCCGAGGCCGGGGTGATGGTCTCGCCCATCACCTGCTCGGGCGACATGAAGCCGGGGGAGCCGACCACGGCGCCGGTCCGGGTCCGGACGTCACTCGCCGCGGCGGCGTCCAGGGCGCGGGCGATGCCGAAGTCGATGACGCGCGGCCCGTCGACCGTCACCAGGATGTTCGACGGCTTGAGGTCGCGGTGCACCAGGCCGACGGAGTGGATGGCCTCCAGCGCCCGGGACAGCCCGCTCCCCAACGCCCGTACGGACGTGTCGGGCAGGGGCCCGTGGTCCTTGCCGACGACCTCCGTCAGGGACGGGCCGGAGATGTAGCCGGTGGCGACCCACGGAATCGCAGCTCCCGTGTCGGCGTCCAGCACCGGCGCGGTCCACCGTCCGCCGACCCGCTGTGCGGCGGACACTTCCTGAGCGAACCGCCGCCTGAACTCGGGGTCCCTGGCGAGCTGTTCGAGGACGAGCTTCACGGCGACGGTCCGTCCGCCCTCGCTGCGTGCGAGATACACACGGCCCATTCCGCCTTCCCCCAGACGACCGAGGAGGCGGTACGGGCCTATCCAGGCAGGGTCTTCCGCGGTGATCGGCTGCACGCAGGGATCCTCGCACAGTCCCTTACGCGGCCTCCCCGAGAGGTCTCCGCCCGCCCGGGCACCTCCGGGCGGCCGAATGCGGCGCGACAGCCCGTCAGCCGCTCCTTGTCGCGGCCGCTCCCCGTCAGCCGCCCTTCGTGTACTCCAGGGCCTCGCCCGTCGAGTTGTTGACGCGGCGCAGGGTGCCGTCGGGCTGGATGGTGAGCGTGGTCGGGGCGCCCGGCGTGCAGGAGGACCTCGGCCGGCCCTCGGTGACCTGGGACGGGCCGACCCGCAGCGGGCTCCCGGGGCTGCCCGTCGAGGCGAGCGGCGCCGTGAAGACGCAGTGGTAGGTGCTGCCCCCGGCCAGCGGGCCGTCCGCGGTGAGGGTGAGGACGTACTGGCCGGTTCCGCCCTGGGTGATGACGAGACGTCGGGAGTTGTAGCCGTCGTCGTTGGTGATGGAGCTGTTCCAGGTGCCGATGAACTCGGGCGGTACGCCTCCGTCCTGGGACTGCGACGGGCTGGGGGAAGGCGTGTCGGCCGGGGCCGTCGGAGTCTGAGCCTGCTGCGTGGGGCCGCCGGTGGTGGACGACTTCGGGTCGTCGGTACCGGAGGCGGTCGGGGTGTTCCCGCCCTTGCCGTTGTTCAGGAAGGCGTACACCGAGCCTCCTGCGGCGACCGCGACGACGAGGGCCACCGCGACGAGTGCGACGGTGGCCGCGCCGTTGCGCCGCGGCGGCTGGGGCGCCTGGGCCGGCGTGGGGCCGTACTGCGGCGTCGGCCCGTAGGGCGGCGTCGGCCCGTACGCGGGCGTCGCCGCGTAGGCGGCGGACGGGCCGGCCGGGGGTGTGTGACCGTAACCGCCGGGCGCGGCCTGCGGGTAGCCGTACCCGTACGCGCCCTGCGGGTAGCCGTATCCGGGCGGGGAACCGTACGGCGGGGTGCCGGGAGCCTGCCCCGGAGCCGGAGCCGGAGCCGGAGCCGGAGCCGGAGCCGGAGCCGGAGCCGGCCCAGGCGGGGGCGACGGCACGTGGGCGGCGGCCGCCGGGCCGACGCCCATCGTCGGCAGCGTGTGCACCGATCCGGGACCGCCCGGTACGACGCCGGGGTAAGGAGGAGCGGGTTTCGCGGGCCCGGGCTTGCCCAGGTGCACGGGCGCAGCGCCCGCGCCGCTGTCCGGGGCCGCCACAGTCGGAGTCGGAGCCGGAGCCGGGGCCGGGGCCGGGGCACCGGGAGTCCCGGCCGACGTCGAAGACGGGGCGGAGACGGGGCCCGGAGCAGCGGCCGGGCCGACTGGCGGGGCAGCCGACGAGACCGGGGCCGGGGCCGTGCCGGGCGGCAGCGGTGTCGATCCCGTGGGGTCCTCCACCTCCAGCAGCCGGACGGCGTGCGAGCCGAGCTGGGCGACCAGGGCACCCGGCAGCCACGGCTCGCCCGGTTCCCTGCCGCCACCGGTGCGCCGCAGGATCTGCTCGGGCGTCGGCCGGGTGGCCGGGTCCTTGCGGAGGCAGTCGCGGATCAGGTCCTGGAGGCTCTCCGGGATGCCGGTGAGGTCGGGGGCCTCCTCGGCTATCCGGTACATCAGGGCGTGCGACCCGTTGTCGGCGGAGCCGAACGGCAGCCGGCCGGTGGCCGCGTAGGCGAGGACCGAGCCGAGGCAGAAGATGTCGCAGGCCGGGGTGATGCGGTTGCCGCGGACCTGTTCGGGGGCCATGAAGCCGGGGGAGCCGACGAGCGCACCGGTCCGGGTGAGGCCCCCGTCGGTGACCGTCTCCAGGGCACGGGCGATGCCGAAGTCGATGACGCGCGGGCCGTCGATGGTGACCAGGACGTTCGACGGCTTCAGGTCGCGGTGGATCAGCCCGGCCGCGTGGATGTCCTCGAGGGCGTGGGCGAGTCCGGCGGCCAGGATGCGCACGGAGCGCTCCGGCAGCGGGCCGTGCCCGCCGGAGACGACGGACTGCAGGGACGGGCCGGCGACATAGCCCGTGGCGACCCAGGGCACGGCGGCCTCGGTGTCGGCGTCGAGGACCGGCGCGGTCCAGTCGCCGCCGACCTGCCGGGCGGCCTGCACTTCCTGGCGGAAGCGGTTGCGGAACTCCTCCTGCACGGCGAGTTCCTGACGGACCAGTTTCACGGCGACCGTGCGTCCTCGTCCGGACCGGGCGAGGAACACCTGGCCCA
This sequence comes from Streptomyces sp. NPDC030222, assembly GCF_055573115.1. Taxonomy (NCBI): domain Bacteria; kingdom Bacillati; phylum Actinomycetota; class Actinomycetes; order Kitasatosporales; family Streptomycetaceae; genus Streptomyces; species Streptomyces sp. NPDC030222. The sequence goes on along the minus strand of NZ_JBVICA010000021.1, from coordinate 55,327 downwards.
TGCCGCCCGCGCCGAGGCGGGCGAGGAGCCGGTACGCGCCGATGTGCTGCGGATCACCCGGTTCCAGCCTGTCCATGGCCGACTGCCCTCCCCCGTGCGTTGCGGCGCCCCTCCGGTCGATGTGGAGGTGCCCACTGAGAATAGTGCGCGGGTCGGACGGACCGGCCGGGAGAACGCTCTACGGTTCAGTAACAGCCGTGGCCCGCTTGCCGGGGAGCCCCGCGGCGGCCTCCGCGGTCCCGGCGGGCGGCGCGGTGAGGGCTTCCATGACCTTCGAGAGGTGTTCGAGCGCGCGTACGGTCTCCGCGAGTCCGTCCTCGCCCAGTTCGGCGGTGAGCCGCCGGGCGAGCGCGGCGTGCCCCGGGGCGATCCGGCCGATCGCGGTGCGGCCCTCCTCGGTGGGGCGCAGCAGCTTGGCGCGGCGGTGCGCGGGATTCGGCACGTACTCGGCGAGGCCCCGGGCGGCGAGCAGATCGGCGACGCGCTGCACGCTCTGCCGGGTGATGCCCATCGTCCGGGCGATGCCGGCGACGGACTGCGGCTCGTCGAGGACGGCGCCGAGGACCTGCCACCAGGCGGCGGTGAGTCCGGCGGGCCGGGCCAGTTCCTCGGATGCGGCGAGGAACTGGCCGTTCAGCCGGAATATGCCGAGCGCCGTCCTGCTGAGCAGGTCCTGTTCGATCCTGGTCACCGCTGCTCCTGGTGTTCCGCCGCCATGAGGACCTCGAACGCCGACTCGTCGGAGTCGTGGAACAGCCGGTACCAGGCGTCGAGCACCTTGCCGTCGTAGACGCCGAGCCGGGAGAACACCTCGCGGGCGAGTGCCACGGGTTCGGTCGGGCCGGCGGTGATCAGGTCGCCGTCGGTGACGGCGTCGGCCTCGCGGTAGAACGCGCCCCCGCGGTAGCCGGTCGCGGCGAGGTATCCGGCCGCGGCGCTGGTGTGCGGGCGGTCGTCGAGCAGCCCCTCGCGGGCGAGTCCGGCCGTGGCCCCGCAGATCGCCGCGACGGGCACCCCGGCGTCCAGGAACGTGCGGGCCGCGCGGGCGAAGGGGGCCAGCTCGTCGCCCGCGTCCCAGGACTGCGCACCGGTGAGGATCAGCAGGTCGCTGTCCTCGGGGCGGAGGTCGGCGAGGGCGAGGTCGGGCTGGATCTGCACGCCGCCCATCGTGGTGACGGGGGCCTTGGTGGGGCCGACCGTCCGCACGGTGTATCCGGCCTGGGCGAGGTGGGCGGTGGTGTGACCGGTCTCCCAGTCGGCGAACGTGTCGTAGACGGCCAGGTGGGCGGTCCTCGTGCGGTTCATGACGCCTCCTCGGGCGGATGTGCTCCGTGCAGGGCTCTGACGATCCCTATGTCAGTAGACTGTCATGAAGACAGCATGCTGTCAATGTGACGCCTGGGGTCCGGGCGACAGAATGTCGCGATCCGGCCAATACGGCAGACACCACGCCGATGTCCCGGCCCCTCCGCGGACACCTAGCCTGACCCGCATGACCCCTCATGCCGACCCGCAGGCGGGAGCCGCCGTCAAGGCCGCCGACCGCGCTCACGTGTTCCACTCCTGGTCCGCGCAGGGCCTGATCGACCCGCTCGCCGTCGCCGGCGCCGAGGGTGCCCACTTCTGGGACTACGACGGCAACCGCTACCTCGACTTCACCAGCGGTCTCGTCTTCACGAACATCGGCTACCAGCACCCGAAGGTCGTCGCCGCGATCCAGGAGCAGGCCGGCCGGCTCGCCACCTTCGCGCCCGCGTTCGCCGTGGACGCCCGCTCCGAGGCCGCCCGGCTGATAGCCGAGCGCACCCCCGGCGACCTCGACAAGATCTTCTTCACCAACGGCGGAGCCGAGGCCAACGAGAACGCCGTGCGGATGGCCCGGCTGCACACGGGCCGCACCAAGGTGCTCTCCGCGTACCGCTCGTACCACGGCGCCACCTCCACCGCGATCAACCTGACCGGCGACCCGCGCCGCTGGCCCTCCGACACCGCCTCGGCCGGCGTCGTCCACTTCTGGGCGCCGTTCCTCTACCGCTCGCCGTTCTACGCGGAGAACGAGGAGCAGGAGTGCGAGCGCGCGCTCCGGCACCTGGAGGACACCATCGCCTTCGAGGGCCCGGCGACGATCGCCGCGATCGTCCTGGAGACCGTCCCCGGCACCGCCGGGATCATGGTCCCGCCGCCCGGCTACCTCCCCGGCGTACGGGAGATCTGCGACCGCCACGGCATCGTCCTGGTCCTCGACGAGGTCATGTCCGGCTTCGGCCGCACCGGCAAGTGGTTCGCCGCCGAGCACTTCGACGTCGTGCCCGACCTGATGACCTTCGCCAAGGGCGTCAACTCCGGATACGTGCCGCTCGGCGGTGTCGCCATCTCCGCCGAGATCGCCGCGACCTTCGACAAGCGCCCCTACCCCGGCGGGCTCACCTACTCCGGGCACCCCCTCGCCTGTGCCGCGGCCGTCGCCACGATCGACGTCATGGAGGAGGAGGGCGTCGTCGAGCAGGCCGCCCGCCTCGGCGAGACGGTCATTGGCCCCGGCCTGCGCGCCCTCGCCGAGCGCCACCCCAGCGTCGGCGAGGTCCGTGGCCTCGGCGTCTTCTGGGCGCTGGAACTCGTCAAGGACCGCCGGACCCGCGAACCGCTGGTGCCCTACAACCCCGCCGGCGAGGCCAACGCCCCCATGGCCGCCTTCGCCGCCGCGTGCAAGAAGAACGGCCTGTGGCCCTTCGTGAACATGAACCGCACGCACGTCGTACCCGCATGCAACATCACCGAGGCGCAGGCCAAGGAGGGGCTCGCCGCGCTGGACGAGGCGCTATCGGTCGCCGACGGGTGCTGCGCCTAGCGGTACTCGCGGGTAACAGCTCGGCCGCCGGACGGCGCGTACCGCTCCGGCCACCGCCTAAGGTGGCCGGAGCCGTACGTGAGGAGACACGCCATGCCCGCCAGCGGAGCTGTGACCCGCAGCACCCTGCGACAGCAGATCGCTGACGCGCTGCGCGACGAGATCCTCGCCGGACGGCTGGCGCCCGGGCGGGAGTTCACCGTCAAGCAGATCGCCGAGCAGTACGGGGTGTCCGCCACGCCCGTCCGCGAAGCCCTCGTCGACCTCGCCGCGCAGGGCCTCCTCGACTCCGACCAGCACCGGGGCTTCCGCGTCCACGAGTTCACCGTCGACGACTACCGCGGCATGGTCGAGGCCCGGACGATGATCGCCGACGGCATCTTCCGGCACCTCACCGAGAACGTCCTCGACGGCTCGTTCCACCGTCCCCTGGTCTCGGTCCGGCGCCGTGCCGAGGAGGCCGCACGGGCCGCCCGGAACGGCGAACTCGACGTCCTCATCGCCTACGACCTGAGGTTCTGGCGCGAACTCGGCGCCCTCGCCGGGAACCGCTACATCGCCGACTTCCTCCAGCGGCTCCGGGTGCAGTGCTGGGTGTTCGCCGTACCGCACCTGCGCAGACGCGACGACCTCGGCGACTGGCTGTGGGGCGGGCACGAACAGCTCGTGGACGCGGTGAGCAGCGGCGACGCCGACGAGGCGCACGCGGTCCTCGCCGCGTACAACGCGCACTCCCTCTCCTGGGCCGACCGCCTGGAGGCCCTGGAGAAACGCACGGAACCGGGGAACGCGGAGTGACCGCCGCCGACCCGACCACGCACATGCCGCGGCCGCGGGCCACGGCCGACGGCACGCCCGGCGCCGCCGCCACCCTGGACACCGGCGCGGAGACCGGCCCCGGCACCGTCGACCTGTCCGTGGTGATCCCCGCGTACGACGAGGAGGACCGGCTCGGCCCCACCCTGGACGCGGTCCGCGCCCACCTCCACGGGCTGCCCGGCAGCTGGGAACTGATCGTCGTCGACGACGGCTCCAACGACGGCACCGGCGGCATCGCCCGCGGGGCCGCCGCCGCGGACCCCCGCATCCGGGTCCTGGACGGCGACACCAACCGCGGCAAGGGCCACGCCCTGCGGCGCGGCGTCCTCGCCTCCCGCGGCCGCCGCGTCCTGCTCACCGACGCCGACCTGGCCACCCCCGTCGAGGAACTGGACCACCTCGCCCGCGCCCTCGACGAGGACGGCACCGACGCCGCCATCGGCTCCCGGGCGCACCCCGGCGCCACGATCGAGGTCCACCAGAGCAAAGCGCGCGAATGGCTCGGCCGCCTCGGCAACGCACTCATAAGGGCCGTCGCAGTCGCCGGGATCCGGGACACCCAGTGCGGATTCAAACTGTTCGACGGCGACAAGGCCCGCGCCGCGTTCGCCGACGCACGGCTCGACGGCTGGGGCATCGACGTCGAGGTGCTGCGCCACTTCCGGCAGGCCGGCTGGCGGATCCGCGAGGTCCCGGTGCGCTGGGCACACCAGCACGGCTCCAAGGTCCGGCCCGCCGACTACGCCAGGGTCCTGATCGACCTCGTCCGGCTGCGGACACGCGCCCTCCGCTCCGCCGACCTCACGGTCGCCGGACTGTTCCTCCTCGCGTCCGTGATGCTCTACAACGGCCTCTGGAAGGGCCTCGACCGCCGCTACCTCTCGGACTCGATGCAGGACCAGAACCAGTGGGAGTGGTTCTTCGCCGTCACCGCCGACAACGTCTCCCACCTGCGGAACCCGCTGTTCACCACCCTCCAGGGGTTCCCCGACGGGGTGAACCTCATGGGGAACACACCGATGCTCGGCCTCTCGGTGCCGCTCACCCCCGTCACGCTCGCCCTCGGACCCACCGTCACCTGGGCGCTGGTCCTCACGCTCGGCCTGGCCGTGACCGGTGTCGCCTGGTACCGGCTGCTGCGGAAGTGGGTCACGTCCCGGCCGTGGGCCGCCGGACTCGGCGCCGCCCTGTGCGCGTTCGGGCCGCCGATGATCTCGCACGCCAACGCCCACCCGAACTTCGCGGTGCTGTTCATGATCCCGCTGATCGTGGACCGCGCCCTGCGTCTGTGCACCGGCCGAAGGACCGTCCGCGACGGCGTGCTGCTCGGACTGTTCGCCGCGTACCAGATCTTCCTCGGCGAAGAGGTGCTGCTGCTCGCGGCCGTCGGCATGCTGCTGTTCTGCGTCTGCTACGCCCTGGCCCGCCGCGAGGTCGTCCGCAGCGCCGCACCACCCCTGCTGAAGGGCCTCGGCATCGCGCTCGCGGTCTGTCTGCCGCTGGTCGCCTACCCCCTGTACTGGCAGTTCGCCGGGCCGCAGAGCTACACGAGCGTGCTGCACGGCGAAGGAGCCGGGAACAGCCCGCTCGCCTTCCTGGAGTTCTCCGGGCGCTCCCTCTTCGGCGACGAGAGGACCGCCGACCCGCTCGCCCTCAACCGCACCGAGCAGAACGCCTTCTACGGCTGGCCGCTGATCGCCCTCGCCTTCGCGATCACCCTGCGGCTGCGGCGGCTGCCGCTGGTCCGGGCCGTGGCGGTCACCGCGCTCGCCGCCGCCGTGCTGTCCATGGGGCAGCGGATCCGCATCCCGTACACCGACGTGGTGCTCCCCGGGCCCTGGCGTGCGCTCGCCCACCAGCCGCTGTTCGAGTCGGTGATCGAGGGTCGCGTGGCGATGATCTGCGCCCCGGCGCTCGGCGTCCTGGTCGCCCTCGCCGTCGACCGGCTGCACGCCGCCCCGGTGGCCGCGCACCGGACCGCCGGGCTCACGGCGGTCGCCGCCGCACTGATCCCGATCATGCCCACCCCCATGCCCGTGCACGACCGGCCGTCCGTCCCGGCGTTCATCGCCGACGGCACCTGGCGCTCGTACGTGGCGGAGGGCGAGACGGTCGTCCCGGTACCGCTGCCAGATCCCGGCGCGGCCGAGGCGCTGCACTGGCAGTCGGCCACCGGCCTCGGCTTCCCCGTCCCCGGCGGCTACTTCAACGGCCCGTGGGGCCCGGACCGCATCGGGATCTACGGAGCCTCACCCCGTCACACGTCGAACATGCTGCGGGAGGTCCGCTACAGCGGCCGGATCCCCGGCATCGGCCCCGAATGGCAGCGGCAGGCCCGCTCCGACCTGGAGTACTGGCGGGCCGGTGTCCTCGTCCTCGCTCCGCAGGACAACGACCACGCCCTGCGCGAGACGGTGAAGCGGCTGCTCGGCCGGGAGGGCCGGTGGATCGGCGGCGTCTGGATCTGGGACCTGCGCCACGGCCGGTGACCGGCATCTGTGCGGAGCGTGCCCGGGGCACTACGCTGTCCGACCCGACCGTCGTACGACACCCACGACCCGATCCGGAACCCGACACCACCACCAGTGGAGAGCGAGCCTTGCGTGGCATGTGACCTGTGGCTGGTCCCCCTCGTCGATGTGCTGTGCCACAGCCCCGACAATCCCTTCGCCGAGGAGATCGCGGCGTACGACAAGGCGCTCGGCGCCGCCGGACTGCCGTCCGTACCGGTCTTCGCGTACATGCCCGGCCTGTCCGGTGACGTCGCGCCCGTCGCCGGCTTCGACTACGACGCCCTGCACTTCCTGCGCCGCGCCTACCTGCTGCAGCTCTGCGGGCTGGCCGTCACCCCCGTCGACGAGCTGGGCGGCGACTACGAGCAGCTGCTGGAGATGTTCGAGGCGACCGCCCAGCAGTCGCACCTCGTCTGGCACTACGACCACGCCGGCGCCTACGTGCCGGTCGACTTCGCCTCCCCCCTCGCCAACGAGGAGCTCCTCGCCGGCGGCGGTCCGCTCGGCTCCTCCCAGGGCCTGCTGCGCGAGCTGGAGTTCGTCGCCCCGTCGGTCGGCATCGACCCGGCCAACCCCCCGGCCGCCCCGGCCCCGCCGGCCCGCCCCACCTCGCTCGAGGAGCCGGCCGGCCCCATCCCGCCGGACGACAGCCCCTTCGCGCGGGAACGCCACGTCTGGCTCGGCCTGCACTCTGCGGCGACCCGCAGCCTCGCCCAGGGCTCGATGATCATCTTCAGCTGATGTCCGCGCCGGGCTCCGCCTGGCGTCTCTGCCCGGTGTCCTCGCCCGGTCCCCGCCTGCTTTCCGGCGGCGGCCGCACCCACCCCTCGTTACGATCGGTTGGGGGTGAGGAGGGCCGTCCATGTCCACCATCGCCGTGCGTTCCGCAGTGTTGCGCGAGGATCTCTCCCTCCCGTACGCCGAGGCCGGCTACCCCGACGGCACCCCCGTGGTCCTGGTGCACGGGTACGGGGACTCGTGGTGGACGTTCGAGCCGATGCTGCGGCGCTTCCCCTCCTCGCTGCACGGATACGCCCCGACGCAGCGCGGACACGGCGACGCGGACAAACCGGCCGAGGGCTACCGGCCCGAGGACTTCGCGGCCGACCTCGTCGCGTTCCTGGACACCGTGGGGATCGGGCGGGCCCTGCTCGTCGGCGGTTCCTCGGGCGGGGTCCCTGCACGGATCGTCGCGGGCTCCTACCCCGACCGGGTCGCGGGACTGGTGCTGCTCGGCACACCGGCCGCACTGGCCGACAAACCGGCCGTCACCGCCCTCTGGGAGGAGGTCCGGACCCTGGAGGACCCGGTGGACCGCGGCCTCGCCGAACGGCTCCCCGGCAGGTCCACGGCCGCCGCCACGATCGGCGGGGGCTTCCTGGAGACGGTCATCGAGGAGAGCCTGAAAGCCCCCGCCCGTGTGTGGCGGGAGACCCTGCGCGGCCTGGTCGAGAGCGACCTGCGGGCGACCCTCGGCGGCATCCTCGTACCCACCCTCGTGGTGTGGGGCGACCACGATCCGCTGCTGCCGCGCAGCGACCAGCAGGTGATCCTCGACGCGATCCCCGGCTCGCGGCTGGTCGTCTACGAGGGCGCGGGCCACGCCGTCCACTGGGAGCACCCGGACCGCGTGGTCCGGGACGTCGCCGCGTTCGCCGCCACGCTGCCCCGCGGTGTTCAGCGGGGCGTCTCCGGCGGCCGCTGACGGGGCATGTTCGGACGGGTGACCGGCGGCAGCGGAAGCCGGCCCGGGTGGCCGACCGGTTCCGGGCGGGCGCCGTTCGTACCGCCCGACTGCATCACCAGCGGCGCGGGACCCGACCGGAACGCGACCATCCAGTCCGCGGTCTCGGCCCGCACCAGCTCCGTGACATCCTCCGAGAACCTCCGCAGGATCAGCAGACAGCGCTCGGCCGCCTCGCTCGCCGTGCCCTCCGTCGGGCCCAGCACCTCCCGCACGCTCTCCGCGGCCCAGTCGAACTGGAGCGTCTGCAGCCGGCGCTGCACCGCCTGTGCCGTGGCCACGTCCCGCATCCACCCGGCGGTCAGCCCGAACCAGCGGTCGCAGGCCACGCACGCCGCGCCCAGCAGGAGCGCCAGATACCCCCAGCCCGCGGCCCCCTGCGCCGCCCCGGTCAGATCCAGTACGGGGAGCGCCGCCCCGACGGTCGCCCCAAGCGCGGTGCCGGCCCGCAGCGCGCGGGCGCCGCGCCGCTTCCACTGGCGGTCGGAGAGGTACCAGTCGGCGGTGCGCAGCGCTCCTGCCTCGACCCAGCGGTAGAGCTCGTCCAGGCGCTCGGCCGGCTCACCCCAGTTGCCGAGCGGAAACGGCCGCCCGGTCAGATCGCACGGCTGAGCGCCACCGCCTTCCTCCATGTCCGGCTGGCTCACCCGGGCGCTCCCTCCGCGCTGCTCATCATGACTCTGCGTAATATAAGTAACGTTGCGTAACGTTCCGAGTGACCCTGCGCTTGTGGCGTGCGGCGTGACCGGCGGTGCGCTCGTGTGCGCCGATGCGTATGTTCTCGCATGGCCTTCCTACCGCCGAATGGAGGGTCCCGGTGGCGGGATCCCCGGAATTCCGCCCATAAGTGGGGTCCGATCGGATATAGGAATGTGCCCGGACTCACTCGAAAGAGTTGCCGACGCGGGCCGACGGTGGAACACGTAGGCTCGGAGTGCGGCCCGCACCCCGACCCGTGTCGCGGGTTCCGGACCGCCGGAAACCGCAGTCGACCCGCACGGAGTGAATCGTGATCCCTGGTGGTGGCCAGCCCAACATGCAGCAGCTGCTCCAGCAGGCCCAGAAGATGCAGCAGGACCTGGCGCGCGCCCAGGAGGAGCTGGCACAGGCCGAGGTGGACGGACAGGCGGGCGGCGGCCTGGTGAAGGCGACGGTCACCGGCTCCGGCGAACTGCGCGGCCTGGTCATCGACCCCAAGGCCGTGGACCCCGAGGACACCGAGACCCTCGCCGACCTGATCGTCGCCGCGGTCCAGGCCGCCAACGAGAACGCGCAGACGCTCCAGCAGCAGAAGCTCGGCCCGCTCGCCCAGGGCCTCGGCGGGATGCCGGGCCTGCCCTTCTGAGGAGGCATGGCCGCGGGGCTTCTTGAGCCCCGCGCCCACCAACTACGGTAAGAGCACAGCAATCCCGGAAAGGCGTTCCGTTGTACGAAGGCGTGGTTCAGGACCTGATCGACGAACTGGGCAGGCTGCCCGGCGTCGGTCCCAAGAGCGCGCAGCGGATCGCCTTCCACATCCTCCAGGCGGAACCGACCGACGTGCGGCGGCTGGCGCACGCGCTGCTCGAAGTGAAGGACAAGGTCCGCTTCTGCGCGGTGTGCGGCAACGTCGCGCAGCAGGAGCAGTGCGCGATCTGCCGGGACGCCCGTCGCGACCCGGCGGTCATCTGCGTCGTCGAGGAACCCAAGGACGTCGTGGCGATCGAGCGGACCCGTGAGTTCCGGGGCCGTTACCACGTGCTCGGCGGCGCCATCAGCCCCATCGAGGGCGTCGGCCCGGACGATCTGCGGATCCGCGAGCTCCTCGCCCGGCTCGCCGACGGAGCCGTCACGGAACTGATCCTCGCCACCGACCCCAACCTCGAGGGCGAGGCGACCGCCACGTATCTGGCGCGCATGATCAAGCCGATGGGACTCAGGGTGACCCGGCTGGCCAGTGGGCTTCCCGTGGGAGGCGATCTGGAGTACGCCGACGAGGTCACGCTGGGGCGTGCCTTCGAGGGAAGGCGGCTGCTGGATGTATGACGAGGGAACGGACCAGGGAACACGCGCACGCCGGTCCGCGGCGGCGTAGAGGGAGGCCTGCTCGATGTCTGACGCCACGCTCAACACCGCGCTCCCCGGCCATGCGCCGGACGACTTCGCGGTCCAGATCGCCGATCAGATCGAGTCCTTCATCCTGGCCGTCACCGAGGTGGCCAGGGGCGACGAGCCGGACAGTGCCGTCCCGTTCCTGCTGCTGGAGGTCTCCCAGCTGCTGCTGGCCGGCGGCCGGCTGGGCGCCCACGAGGACATCCTCCCCGACGAGCGGTACGAACCGGATCTCGGTCCGGAGCCGGACGTGGACGAGCTCCGCGAGCGCTTCGCCCGCATCCTCGACCCGGTGGACGTCTACTCCGAGGTGTTCGACCCGTACGAGCCGCGCAAGGCGCCCGTCGCCTGCCGGATCTCCGACGACCTCGCGGACGTCATCGCCGACCTCCGGCACGGACTGGCCCACTACCACGCGGGCCGCACCACCGAGGCACTGTGGTGGTGGCAGTTCTCGTACTTCTCCAACTGGGGCGCCACGGCTTCCGCGGCCCTCCGTGCCCTCCAGTCCCTGGTCGCGCACGTCCGTCTGGACCAGCCGCTCCAGGAGCTGGACGGCCTCGACACCGACTCCCCGACGGACGAGGACGCCCTCGCGGAGGAGGCGGGCCGGGTGATGGCCCAGGAGATCGCCGGCCCGCTGGGGCTGCGGACGGGCCGATAGGGCTGCGAGTCGAGGACGGCCGACAGGGCCGTCAGGGCTGCGAGGGAGCGGACGGGCCCGTCAGGGCCCCGAGGCCAGGACGTGAGAGGTGTATCTCATCATCCGGTACACCTGGGTCGTGTTCGAACCGGTCGTTAAACTGGGCCGACCGCGGCTGTGCGGGCTTCCGGGCCGGGCCCGGAAGGAGACGGACTGAGCGAGGAGCGCACGTGGGCCTTGTCGTGCAGAAGTACGGAGGCTCCTCCGTAGCCGATGCCGAAGGCATCAAGCGCGTCGCCAAGCGGATCGTCGATGCCAAGAAGAACGGCCACCAGGTGGTCGTCGTGGTATCCGCGATGGGCGACACGACGGACGAGCTGATCGATCTCGCCGAGCAGGTTTCCCCGATTCCTGCCGGGCGTGAGTTCGACATGCTGCTGACCGCCGGAGAGCGGATCTCCATGGCCCTGCTGGCCATGGCGATCAAAAACCTGGGTCACGAGGCCCAGTCGTTCACCGGCAGCCAGGCAGGTGTCATCACCGACTCGGTCCACAACAAAGCGCGCATCATCGATGTCACGCCGGGCCGGATCCGCACCGCCCTCGACGAGGGCAACATCGCCATCGTCGCGGGCTTCCAGGGTGTGTCCCAGGACAAGAAGGACATCACCACGCTCGGTCGCGGAGGCTCCGACACCACCGCCGTCGCCCTCGCCGCGGCACTGGACGCCGAGGTCTGCGAGATCTACACCGACGTGGACGGCGTGTTCACCGCCGACCCCCGGGTCGTGAAGAAGGCCCGGAAGATCGACTGGATCTCCTTCGAGGACATGCTGGAGCTGGCCGCGTCCGGCTCCAAGGTGCTGCTGCACCGGTGCGTCGAGTACGCACGCCGATACAACATCCCGATCCATGTCCGTTCGTCCTTCTCCGGACTGCGCGGGACCTGGGTCAGCAACGAGCCGCAGGGAGACCAGCAGGTGGAGCACGCCATCATCTCCGGAGTCGCCCACGACGTCTCCGAAGCGAAGATCACGGTCGTCGGGGTGCCGGACAAGCCGGGCGAGGCCGCGGCGATCTTCCGGGCCATCGCGGACGCCGAGATCAACATCGACATGGTCGTCCAGAACGTCTCCGCCGCGTCGACCGGGCTGACCGACATCTCCTTCACCCTCCCCAAGACCGAGGGCCGCAAGGCCATCGACGCCCTGGAGAAGGCCAAGGCCGGGATCGGCTTCGAATCACTGCGCTACGACGACCAGATCGGCAAGATCTCGCTCGTCGGCGCCGGTATGAAGACCAACCCCGGTGTCACCGCCTCCTTCTTCGAGGCGCTGTCCGACGCCGGCGTCAACATCGAGCTGATCTCGACCTCCGAGATCCGCATCTCGGTCGTGACCCGCGCCGACGACGTCAACGAGGCCGTGCGCGCCGTCCACACCGCCTTCGGCCTGGACAGCGACAGCGACGAGGCCGTCGTCTACGGAGGCACCGGGCGATGACCCGCAAGCCGACGCTCGCGGTCGTCGGGGCGACCGGAGCGGTCGGTGGAGTGATGCTCCAGATCCTGTCCCAGCACGCGGACGTCTGGGGCGAGATCCGTCTGGTCTCCTCACCGCGCTCGGCCGGCCGCAAGCTGACCGTGCGCGGCGAGGAGACCGAGGTGCTGGCGCTCACCGAAGAGGTCTTCGACGGCGTCGACATCGCGATGTTCGACGTCCCCGACGAGGTCTCCGCGCAGTGGGCACCCGTCGCGGCCGCCAAGGGCGCCGTGGTGGTGGACAGTTCCGCCGCCTTCCGGAACGACCCCGACGTGCCGCTGGTCGTCCCCGAGGTCAATCCGCACGCCCTGCGCATCCGGCCGCGCGGCATCGTCGCCAGCCCGAACTGCACCACGATGACGCTGATCGTCGCGGTCGGCGCCCTGCACGCCGAGTTCGGACTCGACGAGCTGGTCGTCTCCTCGTACCAGGCCGCGAGCGGCGCGGGCCGGGCCGGCGTGGAGACCCTGCGCGAGCAGCTGTCGCTGGTCGCCGGCACCGAACTGGGGACCGCACCCGGCGACGTACGCCGGGCCCTCGGCGACGGCCCCGGGCCGTTCCCGGCGCCGCTGGCCCTCAACGTGGTGCCGTGGGTGGGCTCGCCCGCCGAGGACGGCTGGTCCTCTGAGGAGCTGAAGGTCCGTGCCGAGACGCGCAAGATCCTCGGCCTGCCCAAGCTGCGGGTGACCGCGACCTGCGTGCGGGTCCCGGTGATCACGACGCACTCGGTCGCCGTGCACGCCCGCTTCGAGCGCGAGGTCACCGTCGCGCGGGCGCACGAGATCCTGGCGACCGCCCCCGGTGTGGTGCTCTTCGACCACCCCGCGGCCGGCGACTTCCCCACGCCCGCGGACGTGGTGGGCACCGACCCGACCTGGGTCGGCCGGGTCCGGCGGTCCCCGGACGATCGCAGGACGCTGGAACTCTTCGCCTGCGGCGACAACTTGCGCAAGGGGGCCGCGCTCAACACGGCGCAGATCGCGGAGCTCGTCGCGGCCGAGTTCCTTTCGTCCTGAGGAGTTGCCGTCCGCCCCGGGGGAGGCAACGGCGTATCCATGCCCGGCGGATCCGTGCGCCGCGGGCGTTTGTAGGATCTGTGAACACCGTGTGGGCAAGACGCTGGTCTGGACCGCTTGATCAGCGACAGCTCGGTGTAACACGATTCAGCCACGGTGGTCCTGCAACCGGCTGCCTTGGACGGGGCGTCTTTGCTGTCACTCCATTTCAGGCTGCCACGGAAAAAGGGGCATTGGGGGAGAACTGGTACGCATGAGGGCTTTTGGTGCACCGTCAAAAGCGGTGCGTTACGCGTACAACCCTGACGGGGGGAAGCGTGTCCAACTGGCGTGGCAGAGGTACTCGACATTTCGGCGGGCCCGGCAGGGGGAGCGGTCGTTCTCCCGTTCCGGCGGTCCCGCGCGGCCGGCGGCATGCCGGTGATCGCGCCCATGCCCGCGACGCGTCCCACTCGTATCCCGCCCCAGCGCTCACAACACGACGGCGCTGACGACACGATGGCCGCGGGCACCACCGTCGACCACCTCACCGAAACGTACCGCGCCCACTACCGTTCCCTCCTCGGCCTGGCCGCACTGCTCCTCGACGACACCGCGTCCTGCGAGGACGTGGTGCAGGAGGCGTTCATCCGGGTCCACTCGGCACGCAACCGCGTCCGCGACCCCGAGAAGACCCTTGCCTACCTCCGCCAGACCGTCGTCAACCTCTCCCGCTCCGCGCTGCGCCGCCGCATCCTCGGGCTCAAGCTGCTCTCCAAGCCCATGCCCGACATGGCGAGCGCCGAGGAAGGCGCCTACGACCAGCTGGAGCGCGACGCACTCATCAAGGCCATGCGCGGTCTGCAGCGGCGCCAGCGCGAGGTGCTGGTGCTCCGGTACTTCGCCGACATGACCGAAGTCCAGGTCGCCGACACGCTCGGCATCTCGCTGGGCTCGGTGAAGGCATACGGCTCACGCGGTATCGCGGCGCTGCGCGTCGCCATGGGGGCGGCGGAATGAACGAGCACGGCCCCGAGCGCGAGTGCGAGCACGAGGTGGGGGAGCAGCCCGGCCGGGAGATCCGGAGCGGTGACGATGGCGGTCACGCGCCCGGGTCGGATGGCGGTGCTGCTGCGGCTGGTGGTGCTGGCGGTGGTGCCGGTGGTTTGGGTGCCGGTGCTGCCGCTGGTGGTCCGGGTGTCTCAGCTGGTGCGGACGTCGCCGCTGGCGCGGAGGCGGAGACGTCGACGGGAGACGCGTCGGTGACCGGTGCGTCGGTGACTGGTGACCCGGTGGGCGCCGGCTCTGCTGGTGCTGCGTATGCGGGCTGGGCGTCTGCGGATGCGGGGGCTCAGCGGTGTGGGGCGGAGGGCTCCGACGCGGCCGTCGCCGAGGATTCCACGGACACTGGGGACTCCACGGACGCCGCCTCTGGTGCGGGTGCCGTGACAGGTGCGGACGATGCGGTCACCGGGACTGACGAGCCCGCCGGGACTGACAAGGCTGCCGGGACCGCCTGGACTGACGAGGCTGCCGGGACCGTCGATACGCCTGCAGCCGCCGACGTGCCTGCACCCTCGACCACCATCGCTCCCACCACGGACCTCGTCGACATCATCGCCGAGCTGCGGCGACCGGGCGCCACCGCCGTCCACGCCCCGTATGCCGCCCACGAGGAAGGTGCGGGCGTGGCGGGCAGGGCGAACACGGCGGCCGACGCAGGGGATGCCGCCGTCGAGGCCGACGCGAGCGACGCGTTCGAGCTGGACGAACTCGTCCTGCGCCGGCTGATGCAGGGGGCCGTCAAGGGCCTGGCCCCGTCCGACAGCGCGCTCGAACACCTTCGGACGGCCGTTCCCGCGCGACGCGCCCGCCGCCGGCAGGCCGCCGTCGGGATGGTCGCAGCGGCCCTGCTCGTCGGCACCGCCGTCCCCGCGCTCGTCCACGTCACCAAGACCGGCGGCGTGACCGACCGGCCGTCCATCGCCGGACACGGCGCAGAGGCACAGGGCGGCGCAGGCGAGCAGCCGAGTATTCAGGCGGGCGGTCCGACAGTCGGACGCGCCAGCGGCTCCCCGCACCCCACCGGCCCGAGCGCGAGCCCTTCGGCCAGCGCCACGCCGACTGCGGGCGCGAGCCCCGGAGCCGTGAGCGGTCGCACGACCGAGCCCTCCGGGGCGTTCCCCGCCGGGCCCGCCCTCTGCGATTCCGCGCAGCTCCGCGCGACCGCCCAGGCCGGCACCCCGGGGGCCGACGGCGCGGTGTACGGCGCGTTCCGCGTCTCCAACGTCTCCGGCGCGGACTGCGTCGTCGGAGGCCGTGGCACGGTGTCGTTCCAGGCGGGCGGTGCGGCCGACCCGGCACGGATCTCCGCGGTGGAGCACACCCAGGGAGACCCGGCGACCGGGCTTCCCGACCCGTCCGAGGAGACCACCGGCCTCGTCCTGGAACCCGGCACGGCGTATGAGGTGAAGTTCGCCTGGGTGCCCTCCGAGACCTGCCCGACCACGGGCGCCTCGCCCGAACCCAGCCCGACCCCCGACGGCGCCTCCGGCACCGGAACCGGTACCAACAGTGCGGGCGAGAACACCGCACCGGCGAACACCGAACCACAGCTCGCCGCCAAGGAGGGGGGCCAGACCCAGGACGGAAGCGTCCAGGTCACCCACACCGCGGAACCGGGGTCGCCGAGCGCGGTGACGACCGTCACCGACGCGTGCGCGGGGACGATCTACTACACCGGAGCGATCAAGGCGTCGTAGGCGGCATGGCCGGGTCCCGGCCCGAGTCCGGGCACGGCCTGTTCAACCCTGGGCCTGTTCCCGGGCCGAGGGCCGCGCCACAGCCTGTGCGGTGTCGGGTTCCGCGTCCGAGCCTCCGTCGGCCTCGACCTCTGTTTCGGCCTTCGCATCGGCCTGTGCGGGCACGAGCCCGAGCGCCACATCGCGGGCTGCCTCGGCCTCCCGCCGTACGAACCGAGCCCACATGAACAGCACGAACGCGGCGAACGCGAACCATTCGAGCGTGTAGCCGAGGTTCTGGAACGACTTCAGGTCCAGCCCGGTGCCCTGCGGCGCCTTCGCGGGCACCGCCCGCATGCCCGCGTCGCCCACGGCCAGCGTCACCCACGCGTCGTACACGTCGTACGGCACGAGGTTCACCAGCGAGGCCGCGCTGATGATGCCGAGCTGGCCTTCGGGCAGACCGCCGCCCGTGCGGACCCCGTCGGTGCCGGCCGTCTCCGAGGCCTGCAACGCACCGGTCACCGTCACCTCGCCGGACGGCACGGGGGGCACCTTCGCCCCCTTCGCGCCGGCGGCTCCGGGAAGCCAGCCGCGCACGACCGGCAGCGCCTGCCCGTCCCCGGTCTTCAGCAGGCCCAGCACGTAGTAGCCGCGCTTGCCGTCCAGCTGCCGGTCCGGCACCAGGAACTGCTCCGCGTACCGCCCGGTCGCCGTGGCCGGACGCCCCGAGGTCTCCTTGTCCACCGGCAGCAGCTCCGCGAGGGGCGCGGGCTTACGGCTCGCCTGCTCGGGCAGCTTCTCGGCCGCCCGGTGCGCGTCCACACGGTCCTCGAACCGCCCGAGCTGCCAGGTCCCCATGAACACGCAGAAGGGGATGGCCAGGGCCACGAAGAGATGGATCCCCATCCAGCGGGGCGTCAACAGGAACCGGTACACGCCTCCACGGTACGGTCCCCCGCGCCGCGGCCCGCCCCCGGGCCCGGCGTGAACGGCTGGCCCGGGCGTCGGGGCCGCCCCCGTGGTGGCCCGCGGCGGCCCGGCCCTGAGCCCATGGCGACCACCGGGCCCGGCCGTGGATCCATGGTCACCGGTTGCGGTCACGAGCACCTGACCGCCTGGCCGTCACCCGTAGCCCGGCCCTCACCCGGTCCCGCGTCAGACGTCACCCCCCGCACCCGACGCAACCGGCACGGCCGTGTGCGACGCCCCGGTCAGGTGTCTCGCCACGAAGTCGAGCTCGAGGCGTATCTGCCGGATGCGTTCCTCCACGACAAGTGATCCATGGCCCGCGTCATAGCGGTAGACCTCGTGGACCGCGCCCCGAGCGGCGAGGCGGTTCACGTAGTTGTCCACCTGGCGGATCGGGCAGCGGGGGTCGTTCACGCCGGCGGAGATGTGGACCGGCACCCGTACCGCGTCCACATAGGTCAGCGGGGAGGAGGCGGCCCAGCGCTCCGGGACCTCCTCGGGCGTGCCGCCGAGGAGCGTACGGTCGAGGGCCTTCAGCTGCTCCGTCTCGTCGTGGTAGGCCGTCACGTAGTCACCGACGGGCACGCCCGCGAGGCCCAGCGACCACGTGCCCGGTTGGGTGCCGAGGCCGAGCAGCGTGAGGTAGCCGCCCCACGAGGCACCGGCCAGCACCAGCCTCGTCGGGTCCGCCAGGCCGGAGGCCACGGCCCACTCCCGGACCGCGGCGACGTCCTCCAGCTCGATCAGACCGACCCGGTGCTTCAGCGCGTCGGTCCACTCGCGTCCGTAGCCCGTCGAACCCCGGTAGTTGACGCGCACCACCGCGAAGCCGTGGTCGATCCATGCGGCCGGCCCGGCGGCGAACGCGTCGCTGTCGTGCCACGTGGGACCGCCGTGGATGTCGAAGACGGTCGGGAACGGCCCCTCGCCCTCCGGCCGCTGCACCAGCGCGTGGACCCTGCCGCCCGGGCCCTCCACCCACACGTCCTTCACCGGCACCGATCCGGGTGCCTTCGCGCCCGGCGGGTCGAGGACCACGCCGCCCGCCGTGGACCGCACCTCCGGGGGCTGCGCGGCGGACGACCACAGGTACTCCACCGTCCCGTCCGGGCGGGCCGTCGCCCCCGACACCGATCCGGGCGGTGTCTCGATCCGCTCCAGTGAGCCCGACGCCAGTTCGTACCGCCACAGCTCGCTGCGCGCCTCGAAGCTGTGCACGATCAGCAGCGCCGACCCGTCCGGGTACCACTCGGCGGTCACGTCCCCGGGCAGGTCCAGGGCGAGGTCCGTCTCGTCGCCGGACAGCACGTCCCACACCATCGGCTCCCAGCGCCCGCGCCGCTGGTGGCCGACCAGCAGCCGGGAGTCGCCCGCCACCGGCGCGAAGCCGAGCACCTCGAGGCCGAGCTCCTTGCGGCCGCCCTTGGAGTCGTCCAGCTCGGAGACCGTGGCCCCGGAGTCGGCGTGCAGGACCCGCAGCGCCGAGTGCATGGCGTCACCGTGCTCGGTGTGCTCGATCGCGACCAGCGTCCCTTCGTAGGAAAGGTCACCGACGCCCGCCGACTCGCGGTGCCGGTAGATCTCCACCGGCGCCTGCCCCGGCCGCACCACATGGACCGTCGAGCCGTCCTCGTCGGTGGACCGGCCGATCACGGCCGTGCCGTCCCGGCCCAGTGCCAGCCCGGCCGGATACGAGGGCTCCAGTCCCGGAACGGCGGGCTCGTCGGCGCCCCCGCCGAACGGCTGGCGCATCCACACACCGAACTCGTCGCCGTCCTTGTCCGCGAACCACCAGATCCATGCGCCGTCCGGCGTCAGCACCCCGTCCGTGGTGCCGTTCGCCCGGTCGGTCGCCTGGCGCTGCACACCCGATGTCCGGTCCCACGCATACAGCTCGTACGTCCCGGTGGCATTGGAGACGAAGAGTGAGCGGTCAGGGGCGTCCTCCGCCCAGTCGGGCAGCCCGACCCGGGGCGCCCTGAACCGCTGCTCCCACTTCGGCGTGGTTCCGCTGGTGTCAGTCATGTCCACCATTCTGCGCCGTGCAGCACACAGCCATTCCCGGCCTGTGGAAAACCTCGCGGTCGAGCGGAATTACCTCTTCCGTTTGGCTTGTCGCTCCCACTCCCGTCGTCGCTTCAGCCCCTGCCCCTGCCCCTGTCTCGGACCCTGTCCCTGCTTCCGCCGTTGCCGCTCATCCCCTGCCGCCGCCCCGCCCTGACCCGGCTCCGCCTCCGCCTCCGCCTCCGCGGCCGTCCGCGGCAGGCCTCGATCGGGCGATGCCGTCGCCGCCCGCCGGACCGTCGGTTCATTCATTCCCGCGGCGGGATCCGGTCCAAGCCCCGGCTCTGAACGGGTGAATTTCCCCGCCGTTCCTCCCCGCCGTTCCTCCGGGGAGTTCCGGTGAAAGCTTCTGACGTACCGCCACGACACACAGAGGAATGGCCCGTTTCGCCGGTTGTCGGCCGTTTATTGTGGTGGCGCACATGTGATGCTGCATCCGGGTGCATCCAAGGTGCCGGCATGTTCGTCGTCGTCTACCGTGGCCGGGGAATTTCGGACCACGGATGCCAGTCCGATAGCGCGGCAATCCGATAATTGATTGCCCGGGCAGGGGAACGGCAGGGAAAGGCCGTTCTTCGATTTCGTACGAACTGTGATCGCGTGGACAGGAGTGCAATGGCTCGGCAGAAGGCGCCCGCCGGTGAGCGGCTGGCCGACTGGGCGGACGGCCGGCTCGGCATCTACAGCCTGGCCAAGGCCAACATGCGCAAGATCTTTCCGGACCACTGGTCCTTCATGCTGGGCGAGATCGTCCTGTACACGTTCATCATCATCATCCTGACGGGCGTGTACCTGACCCTGTTCTTCCATCCGAGCATGAACGAGGTCGAGTACCACGGCGCGTACGTGCCCCTGCAGGGCGTGCTGATGTCCGAGGCGTTCGCGTCGACGCTCGATATCAGCTTCGACGTCCGCGGCGGACTGCTCATCCGGCAGATCCATCACTGGGGCGCCGTCATCTTCCTGGCCGGCATGTTCGTCCATATGATGCGCGTGTTCTTCACCGGGGCGTTCCGTAAGCCGCGGGAAATCAACTGGATGTTCGGCTTCCTGCTGTTCATCCTCGGCATGTTCGTCGGCTTCACCGGTTACTCGCTCCCGGACGACCTGCTCTCCGGCACCGGCGTCCGCTTCATGGAGGGCGCCATCCTTTCCGTGCCGATCGTCGGCACGTACCTGTCCTTCTACCTTTTCGGCGGGGAATTCCCCGGAACGGACTTCGTGGCGCGGTTCTACTCGATCCACGTATTGCTGCTGCCCGGCATCATGCTGGGGCTCATCGTCGCCCATCTGATCCTGGTCGTGTACCACAAGCACACCCAGTTCGTGGGGCCCGGCCGGAACAACGACAACGTCGTCGGCATGCCGCTGCTGCCGATCTACATGGCCAAGGCCGGAGGCTTCTTCTTCCTCGTCTTCGGCTTCGTGGCGGTGCTCGCCGGCATCGCCTCCATCAACCCGATCTGGGTGCTCGGACCGTACCGACCCGACCAGGTGTCCACCGGCGCCCAGCCCGACTGGTACATGGGCTTCGCCGAAGGACTCATCCGGGTCATGCCCGGTTGGGAGATCAACCTCTGGGGACACACGCTGGTCCTCGGCGTCTTCATCCCGCTGGTGATCTTCCCGCTGATGCTCGGCGCGATCGGTTTCTACCCCTTCATCGAGCCGCTCATCACCCGGGACCGGCGCGAGCACCACATCGCCGACCGGCCGCGCAACGCACCCACCCGCACGGCGTTCGGCGCCTCGTTCGTCTGCGCCTACGGCGTCATGCTCATCGGCGGCGGCAACGACATCTTCGCCACCCACTTCCATCTGTCGATCAACGCCATCACCTGGTTCGTCCGGATCTTCTTCTTCGTCGGCCCGGTCCTGACGTTCGTCATCACCAAGCGGGTCTGCCTCGGCCTCCAGCGCCGCGACCGGGACAAGGTGCTGCACGGCCGCGAGACGGGTGTCATCAAGCGTCTCCCGCACGGCGAGTTCGTCGAGATCCACGAACCGCTCTCGCGGGCCAAGCTCTACACCCTCACCGCACACGACCAGTACGAGCCGATGGAACCGCCCCCGACGGTCGACGAGAACGGCGTCGAACGCAAGGTTCCCCGCTCGGAGAAGCTGCTCGTCATGCTGACCAAGGGCTACTTCGGTGAGGAAAGCCAGATCGTCAAGCCGACGGCCGAGGAATACCGGGAGAGCGCGAGCCGCCACGGCCACCACTGAGCCGGCCCAGGGGCGCCGGGCGGAGGCAGGGAGACAGAACCGTGCCGTACCGAAGCGACGAACTCGCCTCCGTCCGACGCCTCTGGGTCATCACCTACACCCAGGACGGCGCCCCCGTCCGCACCCCTTCCTGGGTCGTCCCGGACGACCCCGCCATCGGCATCTGCGTCCCCTCCGACTCGCCCCCCGCCGAATGGGTACGCCACTGCCACACCCTCCTCATCGCCCCCGACGCCGACACCACGACCGCCCTGCGTGCCAGGGCCCGGCTGTGCGGACCCGAGACCACCGCCGAGTACCGCATCCGCGTGATCAACAAGTACGGTGCCTCCGCCTTCTTCTCACTCGCCCTCAGCCGCTGGCGCCACGGCCTCGACGGCACCGTCGGCATCCGCATCACCCCCGCCGGAGCCCGCCACCTCCTGCTCGGCCCGGCATGGCGCCCCACCGGGACGTACAGCCTCAACTAGCCGTCCCGAGCGGTGCGCGCCATTCGGATCCAGCGGGCCGCCCGCAAGCACCTAGAACGCTTCAGCAGAGGCTCTCGAACGCGTTCAAGTACCGGGGGTCTCCTGGGGAGGGGACTGCACCGTGCGGTCCACGATCAGGCGCTGGACCCTCCCCGGACCCGGGCCCGGCTCCACTCGGCGAACCGCCGGTGCGCGGTCGGCCCGATGTGGGGCTTCGGCGGTCGCGCGTACTCCTTCGCCTTCGGCCGCCGGCTGGACGTCCGTACGATCCGTTCCGCCGACTTCGACGGCGGCCAGGAGCTGACCGAGCGGGCCGCGGTGGCGTACATCGCCGCGTGCCGAGGTCCGACCGCGCACGGCGGAGTGCAGTCGCGGAGGCGTCGCCTCTCCAGCAGACCGCGGGCCGGGCGGAACGACTCCGTTCTGTCCGGGGGCCAGGTGGGTAGGTGGTGGATAGGTGTCTCCCTGAGGGAGGCTGGTTCGATGCCGTGGTTCGTATGGCTGCTCGCCGCCGCGGCGCTTGGTGTCGCGGAGTTTTTCACCCTGACGCTCGTCTTCGGGTTGTTGGCGGGCGCTGCCCTGGTCGCAGCTGTAGTCGCCGGCGTGGGCATCGGCCTCCTCGGCCAGCTTGTGGCGTTCGGAGTGGCAGCGGCGGCGGGTCTCCTCCTCGTCCGTCCTGTCGCGTTGCGGCAGATGGCGAGCGCACCCCTCACGCGTGAGGGCAGCGATGCGCTGATCGGCAAGCGGGCCGAGGTCATGCAGGAGGTCACCGCGACCCGCGGCCTGATCAAGATCTCCGGTGAGGAGTGGTCCGCTCGCGCTCTCGACGAAAGCCTGGTGATCCCTGTGGGAGCGCTGGTGGACGTGATGGAGATCGACGGCGCGACGGCTGTTGTCTACCCCCGCGAACTCCTTCCGTGAACGGCTGAACACGTCCCAAGGGAGGCATGGTGGATCCGGTTGTCATCCCGATTCTCGTGGCGGCGCTCGTTGTCGCGTTCCTCGTGGCCGCCACGGTGAGGATCGTCCCGCAGGCGCGCCGCTACAACATCGAGCGGTTCGGCCGGTACCGGCGGACGCTGCAACCCGGCCTGAACTTCGTCGTGCCGGTGGCGGACCGTGTCAACGCCAAACTCGACGTGCGCGAGCAGGTGTATTCGTCCGACCCCAAGCCGGTGATCACCGAGGACAACCTCGTGGTGAACATCGACACGGTGCTCTACTACCAGATCACCGACCCGCGGGCGGCGGCCTACGAGGTCGCCGACTACCTGCAGGCGATCGATCAACTCACCGTGACCACGCTGCGGAATGTCATCGGCTCCATGGACCTGGAGGAGACGCTCACCTCACGTGAGGAGATCAACGCCCGGCTCCGCACCGTCCTCGACGATGCCACCGGCAAGTGGGGCATCCGGGTCAATCGCGTCGAGATCAAGGCCATCGATCCCCCGGCCACCATCAAGGAGGCGATGGAGAAGCAGATGCGGGCCGAGCGTGACAAGCGAGCGGCCATCCTGCACGCCGAAGGGGAGCGGCAGGCCAAGATTCTCACTGCGGAGGGCACGAAGCAGAAGGACATCCTGGAAGCGCAGGGCACGCAGCAGGCCATGATCCTGCGGGCGGACGGCGAGGCGAAGGCGGTGGAGCGTGTGTTCCAGGCCGTTCATCGCAACAATGCCGACCCGAAGGTCCTGGCCTACAAGTACCTTGAGACGCTCCCGCATCTCGCGAAGAGCGACAACAACACGTTCTGGGTGATCCCGGGGGAGCTGACCGAGGCAGTTCGCGCCGTCACCCAAGCCTTCGGCGATCACTCGACGATGGGTCTTCCCGGATCCGCACAGCAAGAGGAAGAAACCACTACCGCTGCCGACGGCGCGGCGGACGAGGGCGGGGCACCGGAGCTCGAGGCAGGCTCGTCGCTTTCGCTCGACGCTGCCGCGGCTGCCGATGAGGTCGCGAAGCAGGCCGCCGCCGTAGTGAGCGGCGCGAAGGCGGAGGCCGAGGCCGCGAGGACCCAGGTGCCGGGCCGGGGGCAGGCGTCCGGCGATTGAGCGCTGAGAGCGTCGACGCAACGCCCCGGCGTCTGCGCCACGAGAGCGCCTTTGACGAGTTCCTGATGCGCGCGGACCAAGAGTGGCACGTCGCTCCTCGGGGGGCGTCTCCGGCATCAAGAAGACGTAAAAGACTGCCGGTTCACGGCAATGCCGACACGGCTCCTGCTGCGCCAGGATGGTCTCGCGGGAGGCCGCCGGCGTCGAACCGCTGCCTGGAACCGGAAACTTCGAGACATCAAGGGGGAACGATGGGGGAGTTCCTGAACGCCGTCGTCGGCTTCCCGGCGGTGCTGTTCACTGCCGCCCTGATCCTCGTCGCGGGCTTCTGGCTGCTGGTTCTGTACGGTGTGGCGGAACGCGACGGCTTCGACTCCGACGTCGACACCGAGGCCCTGCGTCTCGACGGGGTGACGGTCTCCGTGGCGGCGTCCTTGTTCGTCGTGGCCGGCTGGCTGGTGAGCGTGGGCGGCACGGTGGTGCCCCTGGGACGTGTCGTCCTGCCCGGCTTCCCTTTGCCCCTGCTCTCCACAGCCCTGCTGCTGGTGACCCCGCTCCTCTCCTGGCTGGGGACGCGACGGCTCGTCGGGCCGTTGGCGCGGCTGTTCCCCGACGATCCCGGGTGGTCCCCGTCGGACGTCACAGGTCTGTCAGGTCCGCCCGAACGGGACCGATCCGCTGCCCGCGGGCAGCGTCGCGCCGCCGTGCCCGCAGGCCGAGGCCGGTAGCTCGTCCACGGCGCGCCGCCGATGTGGCGCCCGCCCCCTCAACGCCCTTGACGCCGCTGCTTGAGCCGGCGGCTCCCCATCTCTTCCATCGACACGGGGTTTTTCATGGATGCCACCACTGTGGGCATCGGCGTGTCCGTCGCCGCTGTCCTGCTGTTCGTCGCTCTGCTGTTCGTGGTCAGTCGGCTGTTCCGGAAGGTGGAACAGGGTAAGGCGCTCATCGTCTCCAAGATGCGGAAGGTCGACGTCACCTTCACCGGACAGGTCGTGCTGCCGGTTTTGCACAAGGCCGAGCTCATGGACATCTCGGTGAAGACGATCGAGATCAGCCGGACCGGCCGGGACGGGCTGATCTGCCGGGACAACATCCGCGCCGACATCCGCATCTCGTTCTTCGTCCGCGTCAACAAGACGGTCGAGGACGTCATCAAGGTCGCGCAGGCCATCGGAACCGCTCGCGCCAGCGACAAGGAGACGCTGCAGGAGCTGTTCAACGCCAAGTTCTCCGAGGCGCTGAAGACGGTCGGCAAGCAGATGGACTTCACCGACCTCTACACCAAGCGCGAGGAGCTGCGCTTCAAGATCATTGAGCTCATCGGCATCGACCTCAACGGCTACAGCCTGGAGGACGCGGCCATCGACTACCTGGAGCAGACCCCGCTCTCCCAGCTCGACCCCGGCAACATCCTCGACGCCCAGGGCATCCGGAAGATCACCGAACTGACGGCCGTCGAGAACGTCCGCACGAACGAGTTCCGCCAGCACGAGCAGAAGGAGATCACCCGGCAGAACGTCGATGCCCGCGAGGCCATCCTCGAGCTGGAGCGGCGCCAGGCCGATGCCGAGATCAAGCAGAGGCGCGAGATCGACACCGTACGGGCCCGTGAGGAGGCCGAGACCGCCCGGGTGGTGGAGGAGGAGCGGCTGCGCGCGCAGAGCGCATTCCTCAAGACGGAGGAGCAGCTCGGGATCCAGCGCGAGAACCAGGCTCGCGAGGTCGCCGTCGCGCAGAAGAACCGCGAGCGCGTCATCGCGATCGAGAACGAGCGGATCGAGAAGGACCGGCTGCTCGAAGTCATCGCCCGGGACCGGGAGACCGAACTGACCCGCATCTCCGCCGACAAGGAGGTCGAGGCCGAGCGCCGCGAGATCGCCGAGGTCATCCGGGAGCGGGTGGCCGTGGACCGCACGGTCGCCGAGCAGGAGGAGTCCATCAAGCGGCTCCGCGCTGTCGAGGAGGCCGAGCGCGAGCGGCAGGCCCTCGTCATCGCTGCGGAGGCTCAGGCGCAGGAGAAACTGGTCAAGGACATCAAGGCCGCCGAGGCCGCCGAGCAGGCCGCCGTGCACCGCGCCGCCGAGGAACTGACCCTTGCCGAGGCCCGCAACAAGGCCGCCGACATGGACGCCCGCGCCAAGATCCGCCTCGCCGAGGGCATCCAGGCCGAAGCCGCCGCGGAGGGCCTTGCGGCGGTCCAGGTACGGGAGAAGGAGGCCGACGTGATCGAGAAGGCCGGTCGCGCCGAGGCCGAGGCCACCGAGGCACGACTGCGCGCCGAAGCCGAAGGGGTACGGGCCAAGGCGCTCGCCGAGGCCACTGCCATCGGCGAGAAGCTGAAGGCCGAGGCCGAAGGACTCAACCAGAAGGCGATCGCCGTGGCCGCGTTCGACGAGGCGTCCCGTACCCACGAGGAGTACCGGCTGCGTCTGGAGGCCGAGAAGGACATCCGCCTGGCAGGGCTCGACGTCCAGCGGCAGGTCGCAGAGGCGCAGGCCACCGTGCTCGCCACCGGCCTGGAGAACGCCGACATCAACATCGTCGGCGGGGAGTCGGTCTTCTTCGACCGCCTCGTGCAGTCGATCGCGCTCGGCAAGTCCGTCGACGGCTTCATGGAGCACAGCCAGACCGCGCAGACCCTCGCCGGTCCCTGGCTGAACGGAGACGGCTCCTTCACGGAGGACCTGACCAAGGTGCTCGGCTCTCTGTCCAGCGCCGACGTGCAGAACCTGAGCGTGTCGGCGCTGCTGGCGAAGGTCATGAAGTCGGGTGTCCTCGACGCGGGCACCGACACCGGCGTTCTGAACGGCGCCGTCAAGAGCTGACCGCCCAGCGGTCACCGCGGGGCCGGTGCCGACGCACGGGGGTCGACGGCACCGGCCCCGCAACGATCACGGAACAAGGGAGCGGAACGGGATGAGCGCGGGAATCGACCAGGACACGTACGCGGTGCTGCGCGACCGCCTCGTCGCGCAGGCAGGCGAGCTGGCCCGGCGCGCCGAGACTCTCAACCAGGCCCGGATAGCGGAGTTCGGTTCGGGCGCACTGGCACTCACGGGTACCGAACGCATCCGCGCGGAGCGCAGCGGCCTGGCCCGGGACCTCGCCGCTGTCGGCGAAGACGTCCTGCTCCTCGGCCGCCACTCGACGTCCGCGGGGAATGCCGAGACCTCGGTTTCCGATGTCTTCACGCTGTACGACCGGGAACTGAACCCGCTGCCCGAGGGCGCCGTGCCCGGTCTCCTCGACGACCCGGACTTCGTACGGGAGTTCACCGGCCTGCATCGCTACTTCCGCGGCACGCGCCTGCTGCGGCTGCGCCGCCTGGAAGGCCGTCTCCTCGCGGTCTTCCGGACGGGGGAGCAGGCCGACGACCTCCGCGTCCTGCGCTGGTCCGTCGGACCGTCGGGCGAAATGCGTTTTCTCGACGCCCAGGGCGAGCGCGACCACGTCTTCCCGCCCTCCCACGACATCGACTGGGTGGAGACGACCCGCGAGGACCACGTACTGGGCCGGCACCCGCACATCTCGCTCGACGGCCGCCTCTTCGTCTCCACGGTCGGCGGGGCGTTGACGGTGAAGACGGAGAACGACGCCGAGACCGACGAGGGCGTCCACAGCGAGCCCGTCGACGAGCCCCTCCAGTCCCTGGCCGACGCGGAGGTCGCGTACGCGGCAGTGGGCGCGCTGATCCTGGTGCGCGTCCGCCCGTACAAGGAGGAGATCCGACGGCACCTCGTCTTCAACACGTTGACCGGGACCGTGGTCCGCCTCGACGGCATCGGACAGGCGTGCCTGCGGCTGCCCGAGGACGAGGGCATCGTCTTCCCCGGCGGCTACTGCCTCGCCTCCGGCACGGTGAAGACCTTTGGCATGGACTCGGCGGAGCTGACGTTCGAGCGGGCGATCCGTTCTCCCAACGGCGAGGACATCCTCTTCGTCTTCCACGCCCAGGGGGCCGGCCGAAGCCTTCTCCTCCCGTACAACCTGATCCGCAAGGAGATTGCCACCCCGGTCTCGTGCCGCGGATACGGGCTGCTCGACGACGGAACGATGGTCGTGCTGCGGGCCCAGGACGGGGATCCCGGTCGCGTGCACCCGGTGCAGATCTGGCAGACCCCGTACGTGGCGGAGACCCACGTGACGCGGCCGGGCGACGGACCTCTGGCCCGCATCGGCAACGCGGACCTCGTCCGGGGCATCTCCGACTGCCTCGCCATCGCCCGACAGGCCACCGCACCGACGCATGCCGGTGCGGTGTACGAGTCGCTGGTCGCCGCCTGCGAACGCGCGGCCGACCTCCACCACTGGCTGCGCGACCCGGAGACCGGCGACCTGCACGGCCCGCTGGCCGAGCTGCGGGGCACCGCCGCGCAGGTCCTCGACGAGTTCGAGACCGTGACGACACTCACCCGGCAGGCCGCCGAGGCGCTGGCCGAGTCCGCCCAGCGGATCTCCCGGCTGGTCCGGCGCATCCGGGGCGAGGCTCCCGCCACGGCCGAGGAGTGGATCGCGCGCATCACCGAACTCCGCCAGGCACAAGGGCACCTGGTCACCCTGAAGGAGATGCGGTACGCCGACACGGAGGGGATCGACACCCTGGCCCGGGATGTCGAGGCCGACATCGCCTCGGCCGCGCAGCGGGCCGTGGCGTTCCTTCAGCGCGAGGACGCCTTCACCGGCCACCACACGGAAGCCGAAAGGCTCGCCATGGAGGCCGGGGAGCTGACCACCGTCGCCGAGGCGGGCTCCGTCGGCGACCGGCTCGACGAGCACACCCTCGGTCTCCGGACGCTCAGCGAGATCGTTGCCGGCCTCGACATCGGCGACGCGACCGTACGCACGTCGATCCTGGAGCGGATCGCCGACGTCCTCGGCTCCCTCAACCGTGCCCGTGCCGTCCTCGCTTCCCGGCGCGCCGAGCTCCTCGACCAGGAGGGCCGGGCGGAGTTCGCCGCCGAGCTCGCCCTCCTCGGCCAGGCCGTCACCGGCGCTCTGGCGGCGGCGGACACCCCGGAGCGCTGCGACGACCAGCTCGGCCGACTGCTGCTCCAACTGGAGAACCTGGAGTCCCGCTTCGCCGAGCACGACGGTTTCCTGGCCGACATCGGCGACAAGCGCACCGAGATCTACGACGCCTTCACGGCGCGCAAGCAGTCCCTCCAGGACACCCGCGCCCGGCGCGCGGAGCGTCTCGCCGAGTCTGCCGGCCGGGTGCTCGAGGCGGTCGCCCGGCGCGCCTCCACCCTGGGCGACCTCGACGAGGTGCACACGTACTTCGCCTCCGACCCGATGGTCGCCAAGGTCCGGCGCATTGCGGCGGAACTGCGGGAGCTCGGCGACCAGGTACGGGCGGAGGAGCTGGACGGCCGCCTCGGAGCCGCCCGACAGGAGGCCGGGCGCGCGCTGCGGGACCGTACCGATCTGTTCTCCGACGGCGGCGACACGATCCGGCTCGGCCGGCACCACTTCGCTGTCAACCGGCAGGCCCCGGAACTCACCCTCGTACCGTACGAGGACACCCTCGCCTTCGCGCTGACCGGAACCGACTACCGCGCCCCCGTCACCGATCCGGACTTCGCCGCGACCCGGCCGTACTGGAACCGGACACTGCCGTCCGAGTCGCCGGAGGTCTACCGAGCCGAGCACCTGGCAGCCCGCCTGCTGGCCGAACACGGCGCGGACGGCCTGGCCGGCGCGGACGTCGTCGAACTCGCACGGCGGGCTGCCGAGACCGCCTACGACGAGGGGTACGAGCGCGGCGTCCACGACCATGACGCGGCGGCGATCCTGGAGGCGCTGCTCAGGCTGCACGAAGGCGCCGGACTTCTCAGTCACCCGGCGAAGGCGCGCGCGGCCGCCCAGGCGTTCTGGGCCCATTCCGCCACCCCTGAGGCGCGCGACCAGTGGACCCGGCGCGCGGTATCGCTGATGCAGGTCCGTGATCTCTTCGGCTCGGCACCGGCCCTGGACGGACTCCGTCGGGAGCTGGCCGAGGAGATCGGCGACGAGACCGCCGCTGAGTACCTGATCGCGGAACTGGCCTCCGGTCCGCCGGGCTTCGCCGTCTCCGACCAGGCGCACACACTGCTGGACAAATTCCGCCACGCCGTCGGCACCTCCACGTACGGCGAGACCCTCGCCGCTCTCACCGATCCGGGCGCGCGACGCCAGCTCGTCGAGGCATGGATCACCTCGTACGCATCGGCCTCCGGTGAGCGGCTCGACGAGGGGATCCTGGCCGAAGCCGTCGCCGTGGAGCTGGCACCGCAGCTCGACCGCTACGAGGTGAGCGCCCCGACCACGACGACGGTCACCGGGCTGCTCGGCAGCCACCCGCGTGTGGAAGGACGCGGGCTGGAACTGCGCCTTGACGAGTACCTGGCCAGGACGCGGGCCTTCGCAGAACTGGACGTGCCCGCCTTCCGTGCCTATCAGCAGCACCGGACGGAGCTCGTCACGGCCGAGCGCGCACGACTGCGCGTGGACGAGCACCGTCCGCGCGTCATGTCGTCCTTCGTCCGCAACCGCCTCGTCGACGAGGTCTACCTCCCCCTGATCGGCGACAACCTCGCCAAGCAGCTCGGCGCGGCAGGAGACGCCAAGCGGACCGACTCCCACGGCCTGCTCCTGCTCCTCTCCCCGCCCGGCTACGGCAAGACCACACTGATCGAGTACGTCGCCGAACGCCTCGGCCTGCTCCTGGTCAAGGTCGACGGTCCCGCCCTCGGCCAGGACACGACCTCGCTCGACCCCGCCGAAGCGCCCGACGCCGCCGCGCGTCGGCAACTGGAGAAGATCGCTTTCGCCCTGACAGCGGGCAACAACGTCCTGCTGTACGTGGACGACATCCAGCACTGCTCGCCGGAGTTCCTGCAGAAGTTCATCCCCCTCTGCGACACCACCCGGACTCTGGGCGGCCACGACCTGCGCGGCAAGCGCTTTGCCGTCTGCATGGCCGGCAACCCCTACACCGAGTCCGGACAGCGGTTCCGTGTCCCGGACATGCTCGCCAACCGGGCCGACGTGTGGAACCTCGGCGACGTGCTCACCGGCAAGGAGGACGCCTTCGCGCTGAGCTTCGTCGAGAACGCCCTCACATCCCACCCGGTCCTCGCCCCGCTCGCCGGCCGGGAGCGTGCGGACCTGGAGCTCCTCGTACGGCTCGCGGCGGACGACCCGACCGCGCGCCGGGACCGGCTCACCCACCCCTACGCCCCCGCCGAACTGGACCGCGTCCTCGCCGTCCTGCGCCACCTGCTGACCGCCCGCGAGACCGTCCTCGCGGTCAACGCGGCCTACATCGCCTCCGCCGCCCAGGCCGACGACGCCCGCACGGAGCCGCCCTTCCGGCTCCAGGGCTCGTACCGGAACATGAACAAGATCGTCGCTCGCATCTCGCCCGCCATGAACGACACGGAACTCGCCGCCGTGATCGACGACCACTACACCGCCGAGGCCCAGACCCTCACCACCGAAGCCGAGGCCAACCGCCTCAAGCTCGCGTCGCTGCGGGGCACGCTCACCGCCTCGCAGGCCGTCCGCTGGTCGGAGATCACCGCCGCCTACACGCGCACCCAGGCACTCGGCGGTCCCGCAGACGACCCCCTGACCCGGGCGGTCGCCGTCCTCGGCCTGCTCGCGGACCGCATCACGGCCGTCGAGGCTGCGATCACCCGCGCGACGGACCCGCGCCACCTCCTCGCCCGCCCGGCGGGTCGGCATGCTGCACGTTGCGCTGACGTGCCTGCTCCCGAGCCTCGTGGGACTGACACAGGAGGCTGAATGGGGTCCTCGTCGCCCTGCTGGAGCCGTTCGTCGACACGGTCGTCATCTGCACCATGACCGCGCTGACCATCGTCATCGCCGACCCGGCCAGCCGGGGCGAGGCGCGCAAGGGTGAGTCCATCGGCGGCGTGACGATCACCTCCGACGCCTTCGCGACGGTGCTGCCCTGGTTCCCGTACATCCTGACCCTCGCGGTCATACTGTTCGCCATCTCCATGGTGCTGACCTGGGACTGCATGAAGGCGTGGTCGCACCTGTTCGGCCGCAGCCGCGTCAGCGAGCTCTTCCACAGCCTCGACGAGGAGCGGCCGGCCCAGCCTGAGCAGGCAGCCGCAAGGGCGACCGAGCCGTTCTCCGTGCCCGGTACGCAGACCGGCTCCGCGCAACCTCGCCGTCCTGTCGTTGCTCCGGCGACCCGCCTGCGGGCCCGTCCGCCGCGTCGACTGCAGCAGTACGGAACTGTCGCGTGACCCGATCGAATCTGCCGTAGACGAGGACAAGGAAGAGGCGGACAGCGGGACTTGGGTTTCGCGGAGAAGCGCGGAAACTACTGGCGCGGCCGGTACAAGGTGGTGCCCGGCAAGCACCACACGGTCGTCGACGAGAACGGCAAGGCGATCCGATTCGCCACCAATGGCCAGGCCCGACGGGCGGCGGCTGAGGCCGAGAACAAGTACCGTCGCGGCGACTGGCGCGACCCGGCCCTCGGCCTGGAGACCTTCGGCGAGACGCTAACCGCTGGTACGAGGCTCAGGGCCTGGCCGCCTCCACCATGCAGAACTACAAGCGCCATATCGAGGAGCACTTCCTCCCGAGTCCGAGGACAAGGCGCTCGCCGGCATCCTGCGCACGGACGTCGACCTGTGGGAGAAGAAGGAGAAGGCCCTCTATGCGGCCTCCAGCGTCAAGACCTGGCGCTCGACGCTCCACCTGGTCTTCGAGGACGCGATCGACGAGGGCCTCATCACGTCCAACCCGGCTGCTCGGCGGCGCGGGCGGGGCAAGCGCGCCGGCCGCTCCCGAGACCGTGGTCCGGAGAAGGTGGTCACCGACGCGCTCGGCATCCTGCTGACCGCCGAGCGCGCGGCCCTGCGCAGGGCATCTTGTACGTCCTGTACCAGGACACTGCCTTGCAACTCCTGCCCCACGGATCGTGATCGCGTTACCGGATCTCAGAAGACCGGCGCGCGACCAGCTGCACCCACCGTCGTGCGTGAGCCGTGCCTGACGAATGTCGCAATTGCCCTGCACAAGGCCGTGGCACCGGGTAGTTTTCCCTGCCTTGGGGATGCCGGGAGCCTGTCTGCGCCCGGCCGAGCGGGGAGGTGCGGGAGCGGTGGGTGGATCGGCAACTGTGCTCGGCCGGGAGATCGGCAAAACCGGGCGGGAGATGAACGTGCTGCTGCACAGGTATGGCTACCTGACAGGCGAGCCAGGCGCGTACTCCCTAACCGACAAGGGAAAGAAGTACGGCACCCAAGAGGATCATTACAGGGGCAACGTCAGGTCCCTGCACTACTACCGCCAGTGGACCACAACGACATGGAGCGATGAGACTCTCGCGGCTCTGCTGAACGACATGGCCAATGCACCGACTTCGCCCGAGCCCGCCGAGGCGTTCCCTGACGACGACGTGACCGTCGCCGAAGCCGAGCCGGTCGGTGCCACTGACCGGGGTGCACCCGGTAACACCGGTACGCGTGTCGATCTGCGAATGGTTGCGATCGCTGCTGCGCTGCTGGTCGGGGCGAAGGCTGCGCAGATCGCGGCTCCGCACGCGCGACGCTGGTGGTCTGAGACTGCCGTGCCCGCGACATCGCGCGTGTTGAAGCGACTGAAGCGGCAGGACCCGTCGGACAACGACGCCGGGACGTAAGCCTGCCTGAGTCCGCTGTCGCGGTAGAACGCATCAACGGGTCTCCGTGACATGCCAGGCGCTGCCATGGTGGGGAGGAAGGGGAGCGACCAGGGGAGCCGGGTTTCGACGTTGGCTCCCAAACGGCTCCCAAAACGGCCCCCGGAACCACTCAGGGGCCCGACCCGCGCTGCGGATCAGGCCCCTGACCTGGTACTTCACTGTCGGGGTGGCGGGATTTGAACCCACGACCTCTTCGTCCCGAACGAAGCGCGCTGCCAAGCTGCGCTACACCCCGATGTCGTTCGCTCTCGCGGCGACGTCGTTTACTTTAGCCCACGCGCGGCCGGAGACGAAATCCGGTTTCGGCGGGTGGGCGCGGTGGGTCAGTCGCGGGGGACGAGGGTCAGCAGGGTGGCTTCGGGAGGGCAGGCGAAGCGGACCGGGGTGTAGCGGTTGGTGCCGCAGCCTGCGGAGACGTGGAGGTAGGACTGCAGGCCGGCGTTGCGGTGGGTGGAGAGGCCCTTGGCACGGTCGGTGTCGATGTCGCAGTTGGTGACGAGCGCGCCGTAGAAGGGGATGCAGAGCTGGCCGCCGTGGGTGTGACCCGCGAGGATCAAGGGGTAGCCGTCGGCGGTGAATGCGTCGAGGGAGCGCAGGTAGGGGGCGTGGACGACGCCGATCGAGAAGTCGGCGTCCGGCTCGGGGCCGCCGGCGACGCGGGAGTAGCGGTCACGCTTGATGTGCGGGTCGTCGAGTCCGGTGAACGCGATCTCCAGGCCGTCGAGCTTGAGCCGGCCGCGGGCGTTGTTGAGCCCGACCCAGCCGACCGTGTCGAACGCGTCGCGGATGTCCTCCCACGGGTTGTGGACGACGCCCACCGCCGGAGCGTTGCCGTTGAGGCCGTGCCGGCCCTGGACTTTCTCCAGCAGGTAGCGGGCGGGGTTGCGCAGTTTCGGACCGTAGTAGTCGTTGGAGCCGAAGACGTACACGCCGGGGAATCCCATCAGGGGGCCGAGCGCGTCGAGGAGCTCGGGCACGCCCTCCGTGTCGGAGAGGTTGTCGCCGGTGTTGACCACGAAGTCGGGCCGTAGTCCTGCCAGCTCCTGGAGCCAGCGCCGCTTCTTGTGCTGGCCTCGGACCATGTGGATGTCGGACACCTGGAGAACGCGCAGCGGACGCACCCCGGCCGGGAGGACCGGGACGGTCACCCGCCGGAGCCGGAACGACCGGGCCTCGAAGCCGGCGGCGTACACGAGGCCGCCCGCGACGGCCGCAGTGATTCCCAGGGGTACTCCGTAGCGTGCGCGCATGTGCTTATCGTGTCAGACCCGCTACCGGCAGGAAATCCGCGGGCACCGGCGTGGACCCACCTGACACACTGGGCCCCATGACCACGCTCAAGTCCAAGCTGCAGGAAGACCTCACCGGGGCGATCAAGGGGCGCGACGAGCTGCGCTCCTCGACGCTGCGGCTGACCCTCGCCGCCATCACCAAGGAGGAGGTCGCGGGCAAGACCGCGCGCGAGCTCTCCGACGACGAGGTACAGAAGGTGATCGCCAAGGAGGCGAAGAAGCGCCGTGAGGCCGCCGACGCCTTCGAGCAGGGCGGTCGCCCCGAGCAGGCCGACCGTGAGCGGGCCGAGGGCGAGATCCTCGACGCGTACCTGCCGAAGCAGCTGACGGACGAGGAGCTGGACGGGCTCGTGGCGGAGGCGGTCGAGGAGGCGAGGGCCGCCGGTGCCGAGGGCCCGCGGGCGATGGGCGCCGTCATGAAGATCGTGAACCCGAAGGTGGCGGGCCGCGCCGAGGGCGGCCGGGTGGCCGCCGCGGTGAGGAAGCTGCTGGCGGGCTGAGGCGGGCCGGTCCGGCCCGCATGGTCCCTACGCCGGTCGGGCTGCGGCGGACCGGGCGGGTTACAGCGCACCGGCCGGGGCTGCGGCGCGGCCGACCCTTGGGGGACTGCCGCGCGGCAGGTTCCCCCGACCTCGGAGCCCCGCGGGGGCAGGTGCCGCCGCGCGTACGGTCGGCCTCCTGCCGCGCCGGGCCCGGGCGGCCCGGCCCCTGACGGCAGGTCGCACGCGCACCCGGTCCTCATGAGCACGCCGAGTACCGCGGACGGATACGAGGAAGGGCGCCCGGTGCCGATGCACCCGGCGCCCTTCCTCGTATGTGCGGCTAGTGGCGGCGCGCGCCGTTCCCGCCCTGGAGGCCACCGAGGAAGTCCGGCGGGAAGGAGAAGTCGGGGAAGGGCTTGTCGGGACGGCCGCCCGGCTTGTCGTTGCCCCGGCGGTCCCGCTCGTCCCGGCCGTCCTCGTCCCTGTCCTGCTCCCGCTGGGGCTCCGGGATGTCGACGGAGGTGAAGCTCATCACGGGCTTGCCGTCCAGCGCGCCGGTCACCGCGTCCTTCCAGATCGGGCCCGGGACCTGGCCGCCGTAGACCTTGGCGTAGTAACGGCCGCCGATGGTGATGCCTTCCATCTTGATCTGCTGGGTGGCGCTGCCGACCCATACGGCACCGGCGATGTTCGGGGTGTACCCGACGAACCAGGCGTTCTTCCGGCTGTCGGTGGTACCGGTCTTGCCCGCGCTGTCGCGATTGTCGAGTCCGGCGGCCTCACCCGTACCGGAGTCGATCACGCCACGCAGCAGCGTGTTTATCGTGTCGGCGGTGCGCTCCGACATCACGCGTTCGCAGGAGCTGCGCGGCACCGGGAGGTTGTTGCCGTCCGCAGTCCTGATGGACTCGACGGCGACCGGGGAGCAGTAGGTGCCGCGGTTGGCGAAGGTCGCGTAGGCGTTGGCCATGGTGAGCGGTGCGACGCCCTGCGAGCCCAGGGCGATGGAGGGCACCTGGGGCAGCCGCTTGCCGTCGCCCTGCTGGACGTGGAGCTTGTCGAGCATCTCCTTCACCGGGCACAGGCCGATCTCGGAGATCATCTGGACGAAGTAGGTGTTGACCGACTTGGCCATCGCCTCCTTCATCGCGTACGGCCCGACCTCTTTCTCGTCCTCGTTCTCCACGCGGTCGCCGGTGTTGATCCAGGACTTGTCGCAGGTCTGGACCGGGCTCGGGTAGGGCATCGAGTAGGGAGAGTCGTAGCTCTTGGTGGCCGGGACGCCCTGTTCCAGGGCTGCCGCGGCGACGAACGGCTTGAACGTCGAACCGGTCGGGAAGCCGAAGTTCGCTCCGCCGTGCTTCTTCCCGACCGAGTAGTTGATCTGGGTCTCGTTCTCGCCGAAGCCGTACGGGCGGGACTGGCCCATGCCGAGGATCTTGCCGCTGCCCGGTTCGATCAAGGTGACCGCGGTGGCGACCTTGTCCTTCTTGTTCACATGGTCGGCGATGGACCGCTGGACGGACTCCTGGGCCCGGGGGTCGAGGGTCGTGCGGATCGTGAGGCCGCCCTGGTTCCAGAGCTTGGCCCGGTCCTCCTTCGTCTTGCCGAAGACCGGGTCGGAGAGGAACACCTCACGGACGTAGTCGCAGAAGAACCCTGCGCCGCTGACAGCGGTGATGCAGCCGTTCCTCGGCTTGCTCACCTTCAGCCCGATCGGGGTCGCCTTGGCGCGGTCGGCCTCCTCCTGGGAGATGTCCTTCACGTCGGCCATCCGCTGGAGGACGATGTTGCGCCGCAGCTTGGCCTCTTCCGTGTCGTTCACCGGGTCGAACCGGCTGGGCGACTGGACGATGCCGGCCAGGAGTGCGGACTCCTCCAGCGTGAGGTCCTTGGCGCGCTTGCTGAAGTAGCGCTGGGCGGCGGCCTCCACGCCGTATGCCTGCTGGCCGAAGAACGTGATGTTGAGGTAGTTCTCGAGAATCCGCTTCTTGCCGAGGTTCTCCTCGACCTGGATGGCGAACTTCAGCTCCCGGATCTTCCGGCCGAGCGTCTGCTGGGTGGCCTCGGCGACCTTGTCGGGGTTGTCGCCGGCCTCCTCGACGAAGACGTTCTTCACGTACTGCTGGGTGAGGGTCGAGGCGCCCTGGGTGACTCCGCCGGACTGCGCGTTCCGGTTGAGTGCGCGCAGCACACCCTTGAGGTCGATCGCGCCGTGCTCGTAGAACCGCGCGTCCTCGATCGCGACGATCGCCTTCTGCATGTACGGCGAGACGTCCTTGAGCTTCACCACCTTGCGGTCGCGCGAGTAGACGGTGGCGATCTGGCCGCCCTTCGCGTCGAGAATGGTGGTGCGCTGGCTCAGCGGCGGGGTCCTGAGATTGGCGGGGAGTTCGTCGAACCCCTCGACCGTCCCCTTGGCGGCCAGACCCAGGGCACCGGCCGCCGGTAGGGCGATGCCGGCGAGCACCGCGCCTGCGAGCACGCTGACTCCGAGGAACTTCGCGGCTTGCTGGGTGCCGGTCAGGCCACCGCCCGAGCGCTTGTTTGCCATGAGGGCAGCCTAATCCGTAGCCCTGAGCGTTCCGCAGGAGCAGGGGCCCCTCGGAGCGTTCGAGTACCAGACCGTGACATCCAGGGGCGGCCGGGCCGCGAGGCCTCATCGTAGACCGGTGCGCGGTCGTGGTGCTCGTGGTGGTGGCGGTCATGTGAAAGCCGGGCGGAGGCCCATCCGATCCCGGGCGCATCGGTGCCGTCCGGCGCGGTCATCGCACCTGGACCGGACGCCGACGACTGGCACCAGCGGCTCCACGGCCGCGCCGTGTTCGGAGGCCTCGGTCCATGAGCTCGACGGCATGGCGACGTGAGGCGGCTACGTTCTCATTCGCCGGACACGCGTATATGCCTTGGCCTAAGCTGCTCTCAACTGTCACAGCAGTGCGGCCGCGTATCAAGCCCCCGGCGGAATTCGCTGAGTTCTGCACCGTTCCGCCGTTCCCGAATCCGGCGGGGTGGCGCCCGATTCAGCCCCATGCGTCATTCGACGCCCGTTTGGCTCCGAGGAAATATCCCATTTTCCGCGGGATTTCTGTTATGTCCTCCCGTCACTCCGTTGGGTGATCTGCCGCGTACGCATAGTCCGTTCGGGCCATTCAAGATTGGGCCCGAAGGGGGTGTTGCGCTGTGTCCACCTTCCGTAACGTCCTCAACTGGCAGCGGTGAATATGCCGCTGCCGCCGTGGGGGAGCCTCGATTCGGGAGAGGACGGCGCCGGCATGGGCTGGGTAGCTGACTGGAGTGCGCAGGCGGCCTGCCGCACGACGGATCCGGATGAACTGTTCGTACAAGGGGCAGCGCAGAACAGGGCCAAGGCGGTGTGCACCGGATGCCCGGTGCGGACCGAGTGTCTGGCGGACGCGCTCGACAATCGCGTCGAATTCGGCGTCTGGGGCGGTATGACCGAGCGGGAGCGCCGCGCACTGCTGCGCAGGCGCCCCACCGTCACCTCCTGGCGCCGACTGCTGGAGACCGCGCGTACGGAGTACGAGCGGGGCGCGGGCATCCTGCCCGTGCTGACGGAGGAGGAGTACGCGGCCGTGGGCTAGGGGCTCCCCCTGAGACCCGACAGGCGTACGAACCGGCGGAGTCAAGGGATGTCCCCTGAGTCCGACGGGTGTACGAACCGGCCGGCCGCCGCACGGCGGTCGAACACGAGGTCAGTCGCGCCATCGGCGCCGCGCTTGCAAGGGGCCGGCCCCGGGGTGAGGCTGTCGCTCAGGCGGCCCCGGACGGGGCGTTGTCGTTGACCGCGAGCCGG
Source organism: Streptomyces sp. NPDC030222 (assembly GCF_055573115.1). Lineage (NCBI taxonomy): Bacteria > Bacillati > Actinomycetota > Actinomycetes > Kitasatosporales > Streptomycetaceae > Streptomyces > Streptomyces sp. NPDC030222. The sequence continues at coordinate 16,303 of NZ_JBVICA010000021.1, read as the reverse complement.
TCGCCGACGGCACGGAGTCCGGCGAGGTCGTGCACATCACCGGCCAGCGCGCCCACCTCCACCACCGCCACCTCGGGGTGGAGCGCGGTGAAGCGGTCGCGGGTGCGCCGTTCGCGCGCGATCACCTGCATCCGCTCCGCGTGCAGCCGTAGCAGACCGGCCGTCAGACGTGCCACGGAGGCGGGATCCTCCGCAGCGCCGGCATCGGCACCGTCGACAGGACCGGGTTCGAGCCGTTGTGCATCCGAGCCGACCCGGTGGGGGGCGACCGGATCGGCTCCGAGTGGGTTGCCGTGCGTGATCTTCTGCTCGACGACCGGGCCTCCGCTCAGGTCTTCGCTCGGGTCGGTGCGCGTACCGCTCGCGTCGACCGGGTCGTCCATCGAGGTGTGGCGTGTGCCGTGGGGGGCTTCACGTACTTCGGGAGAGGTGACCGCCGTGTCGGGGACACCCCGGCGGTCACGCACTCCAGCCTTCCCGGCCCACTGATCCACAATGCCGTCGTCGTCAAGATTTTCTGCGGCGGCGAGCGCACGCTCGGCGGACAGCTGTTCGGCACCGCTGCCGTGCACCCGGTTCAGCACCAGCCCCGCCAACGGCATGTCCTCCGCGGCCAGCCGTTCCACGAAGTACGCAGCCTCCCGCAATGCGTCCCGTTCGGGCGCCGCGACCACCAGGAACGCCGTACCGGGCGCCTGCAGCAGTTGGTACGTGGCATCGGCCCGCGTACGGAAACCGCCGAACATGGTGTCCATCGCCGCCACGAACGTCTGTACGTCCTTCAGCAACTGGCCGCCCAGCAGCTTCCCCAGTGTCCCGGTCATCATCGACATACCGACATTGAGGAACTTCATCCCCGCACGCCCGCCCATCTTGGCGGGAGCCACCAGCAGTTTGATGAACTTCCCGTCCAGGAAAGATCCCAGCCGCTTCGGTGCGTCCAGGAAGTCCAGTGCGGACCGCGAGGGGGGCGTGTCGACGATGATCAGATCCCACTCGTCGCGGGACCGCAGCTGGCCCAGCTTCTCCATCGCCATGTACTCCTGCGTGCCGGCGAAGCCGGCCGACAGGGACTGGTAGAACGGGTTCTCCAGAATCGCGCGGGCTCGCTCGGGGTCCGCGTGCGCCTCGACGATCTCGTCGAACGTGCGCTTCATGTCGAGCATCATCGCGTGCAGTTCCCCGCCCGCCCCGTCCACGCCCTCGACCCGCCGCGGAGTGTTGTCGAGCAAGTCGATGCCCATGGACTGCGCCAACCGTCGGGCCGGGTCGATGGTGAGAACCACCACTTTCCTGCCCCGCTCCGCGGCCCGTACCCCCAAGGCGGCCGCGGTCGTGGTCTTGCCGACTCCGCCCGCACCGCAGCACACGACGATACGAGTGGCGGGGTCGTCGAGCAGCGGGTCGATCTCCAGCCTCGGAGCCGCTTCCAGAGTCATTCGCCCGCCCCTTGCTTCCGCAGTTCCGTCGCCAGTTCGTACAGCCCGGACAGATCCACTCCCTCGCCGAGCAGCCCGAGTTCGTACATGGGCAGGCCGAGCCCGGACAGGGCGAGCCGCTGCTCGCGCTCCAGCTCCACGCGCTGCGCGTGCTGGGCGGCCTGCTCCAGCAGCGGGCCGACCAGCCGTGCCCCGCCCGACACCCCGGCGGCCGCCAGGGCTTCGGCGACGGCGGGCCGGTGATCGCCCGCGGCGGCCCGTACGGCCTCCTCGTCGAGGATGTGCGGGCGGATCATGTTCACGACGACGTGGCCGACCGGGATGTCGGCGTCCCGCAGCTCGGCGATGCCGTCCGCGGTCTCCTGGACCGGCATCTCCTCCAGCAGCGTCACCAGATGGACGGCCGTCTCGGGCGACTTGAGGACCCTCATCACGGCCTGCGCCTGATTGTGTATCGGGCCGATCCGCGCCAGGCCCGCCACCTCGTCGTTCACGTTGAGGAAGCGGGTGATGCGGCCTGTGGGCGGCGCGTCCATGACGACGTAGTCGTAGACGTACGCGCCCTGCTTGGTCTTGCGCCGGACCGCCTCGCACGCCTTGCCGGTCAGGAGCACGTCCCGCAGACCCGGTGCGATGGTCGTCGCGAAGTCGATCGCGCCGAGCTTCTTCAGTGCCCGCCCGGCCCCGCCGAGCTTGTAGAACATCTGGAGGTAGTCCAGCAGCGCCAGTTCGGGATCGATGGCGAGGGCGTACACCTCCCCGCCGCCCGGTGCGACCGCGATCTTCCGCTCCTCGTACGGCAATGCCTCCGCCTCGAAGAGCTGCGCGATGCCCTGTCTGCCCTCGACCTCGACGAGGAGGGCGCGCTTGCCCTCGGTCGCGAGAGCGAGTGCGAGTGCCGCGGCGACCGTGGTCTTTCCGGTCCCGCCCTTGCCGCTGACCACCTGAAGCCTGCTCACGCCCTCGAGCCTAACCAGTCGGGCCGCGACTGAAGCAGGAGGCTGCCTCTCTGTGGACAACTCCACGGCTGCCTGTGGACCATTCGCGGGCCCGCCTGCGCCAGCGGCTACAGTCGGCTCCATGACCAAGTGGGAATACTCGACCGTGCCCCTTCTCGTGCACGCGACGAAGCAGATCCTGGACACCTGGGGCGAGGACGGCTGGGAGCTGGTCCAGGTCGTACCCGGGCCCAACCCCGAGCAGCTGGTGGCCTACCTGAAGCGGGAGAAGGCATGAGCGCGGTCGAGGAGAAGCTCGCCGAACTCGGCCTGACCCTTCCGGAGGTCGTGCCGCCCATCGCCGCGTACCAGCCGGCCGTGCAGTCCGGGCCGTACGTGTACACCGCGGGCCAGCTCCCGATGGTCGAGGGCAAGCTCGCGGTGACCGGCAAGGTCGGTGCCGAGGTGACGCCCGAGACCGCCAAGGACCTGGCGCGCACCTGTGCGCTGAACGCCCTCGCCGCCGTCAAGTCGGTGGCGGGCGACCTGGACCGCATCGCGCGGGTCGTGAAGGTCGTCGGTTTCGTCGCGTCCGCGCCCGACTTCACGGGTCAGCCGGCCGTGCTGAACGGCGCCAGCGAGCTGCTGGGCCAAGTGCTCGGCGACAAGGGCGTGCACGCGCGCAGCGCGGTCGGCGTCGCCGTCCTGCCGCTGGACGCACCGGTCGAGGTCGAGATCCAGGTCGAGCTCGTCCAGGGCTGAGGCAGGCGGCTGTCGGGGGCGGTCGTCCGGTCCGGGGCCGGCGCCGCCTCTCGGGTAGGTCGTCCGGTTCGGGTCCGCCGCCCGTCGGGATCGGTCTGTCAGGGCCGGCTCGAGCTGTGCCCGTGGGCGTCGAGTGCCCGGCCTGTGGAGGCCGGGTGCCCGGCCGTCGGAAGTGCCCGGCCGTGCAGAATCGGCCGCGCCCCGCCACCCGCGCGCCGGGTGCCGTCCCCGCCCGCCGGTCCCGTCCACACCGCGCGCCGGGTCCCGTCCCCATCCGTACGCCGCTCCGTGCCCCGTACGCCGCTCCGTGCCCCGTACGCCGCTCCGTGCCCCGTACGGGGCGGCGTAGGCCTTCCAGGGGCTCACACCGCCTCACCCAGGGCTCCGGCACGGAGGCTCAGCGCCGTAGGACGCGTGCATCATGCACTCGACCTCTCGAACATCCGGCCTGCAGCGGATAGCCTCCGGCACATGGCGAATGGTCAGTGGTATCCGCCCGAGTGGCCCGACCGGATCCGAGCGCTCGCGAACGGCGAGCTCACCGCTGCGGCCCCCAAGCGGGCCGCCACGGTGATGCTGCTGCGCGACGGCGCCGACGGTCCTGGCGTGCACATGCTGCGCCGACGGGTCTCCATGGCCTTCGCAGGCGGCGCGTACGCGTATCCCGGAGGAGGTGTCGACCCGCGCGACGACGCCCTGCTGGTGCGCTGGGCGGGGCCCTCGCGGGAGACCTGGGCGGACCGGCTGGGCGTGGACCCGGCGTCGGCTCAGGCCATCGTGTGTGCGGCGGTGCGCGAAACCTTCGAGGAGGCCGGCGTACTCCTCGCCGGGGAGACCTCCGACACCGTCGTCGGTGACACCACGGGCGACGACTGGGAGGCCGACCGCGAGGCGCTGGTCGCCCGCGAACTGGGCTTCGCGGAGTTCCTGGACCGGCGCGGACTGGTCCTGCGTTCCGATCTGCTCGGGGCCTGGGCCCGCTGGATCACCCCCGAATTCGAGCCGCGCCGCTACGACACCTGGTTCTTCGTGGCCGCGCTCCCCGAGGGCCAGCGCACCCGGGACGTATCCACCGAGGCCGACCGCACCGTGTGGATCCGGCCCGCGGACGCCGCCGACGGGTACGACAAGGGCGAGCTGATGATGATGCCGCCGACCATCGCCACCCTGCGCACCCTCGCCGAGCACGGCACGGCCGCAGCGGCACTCGCGGCGTCCGCCGGGCGTGATCTGACGCCGGTACTCGCCCGGGCCAGACTGGAGGGGGACGACGTGGTGCTCAGCTGGCCCGGCCACGACGAGTTCACCAAGCACGTGCCGACGGCGACGGGAGACTCCGCATGACCGACGCAGCGGCCTTGCCGGGCCGGCCCAGGGGCGGGGTGCTGTCCGGCCGCGCGACCGAGCGGGCGGTCAACGTCCTCGCGCCGAACCCGTCCGCGATGACCCTGGACGGCACCAACACCTGGATCCTCTCGGAGCCGGACTCCGACCTCGCGGTCGTCGTCGACCCCGGTCCGCTCGACGACGCCCACCTGGAGAACGTGGTCGCCACCGCGGAGAAGGCCGGCAAGCGCGTCGCCCTCACCCTGCTGACCCACGGACACCCGGACCACGCCGAGGGCGCCGGCCGCTTCTCCGAACTCACCCGGACGAACGTACGGGCCCTGGACCCGGGCCTGCGCCTGGGCGACGAGGGTCTGGGCGCCGGTGACGTCGTCCGCGTCGGAGGTCTGGAACTGCGGGTGGTGCCCACCCCGGGCCACACCGCCGACTCGCTGTGCTTCCACATCCCCGCTGACCGGGCCGTCCTGACGGGCGACACCATCCTCGGCCGCGGCACCACGGTCGTCGCCCACCCCGAGGGGCGACTCGGCGACTACCTCGACTCGCTGCGGCGGCTGCGCTCCCTCACGGTCGACGACGGCGTCCACACCGTCCTCCCGGGCCACGGCCCGGTGCTCGACGACGCGCAGGGCGCCGTCGAGTTCTACCTCGCGCACCGCGCCCACCGGCTGGCACAGGTCGAGACCGCCGTGGAGAACGGTCACACCGAGGCGCCGGACGTGGTCGCCCACGTCTACGCGGACGTGGACCGCTCCCTGTGGCCGGCCGCGGAGCTTTCCGTCCGGGCCCAGCTGGAGTACCTCCGGGAGCACGGACTGATCTGACCCGTACGTGACGCGCCCGCCGCCCCGGCCGCGTCGTGCCCTACCCTCCCTGTGCGCGCCCGCTGAGCGGCGCGTCCTGTCACAGTTCTGGGGGTCCTCGTGTTCGTCCTGTCCATACTGCTGCTCATCGGCGCGGTGGTGCTGTTCTTCGTGGGGCGTTCCCGTGACGCGGGAGGGCTGAAGCTCGGCGCACTGGGGTCGCTGATCGCCGCAGTGTTCTTCGGCATCGCCAGTTGTGTGTCCGTGGTCAGCGCGTACGAGGTGGGCGTGCCGGTGACGTTCGGGAAGGTGGGGCAGCCGATGACGTCCGGCATGAACGCCACCTCCCCCTTCACCACCGTCACGTACTTCTCCACCCGGCCGGTGGACCTCAACCTGTCCGACAAGGACGTGGTGGAGGTGCGCTCCTCGCAGGGCGGCGTCATGTACGCGGAAGTGACCGTGAAGTGGGCGGTGACCCCGTCGAAGGCCGTGGAGCTCTACAAGCTCGCCGGCAGTGAGGACGCCATCCAGCAGCGCCTGGTCTACCCGGACAGCCGGGAGATCGTGCGCAACGTCTTCGCCCGCCACACCAGCGAAGAGGGCTACACCTCGGCCCGCGAGAAGATCAACGCGGAGATCGGCGATCTGATCAAGGAGCGGCTGGCGCCCCGCGGTATCGCCGTCACCACCGTCAACCTGCGAAATGTGAAGCCCTCGGACCGGCTGCAGGAGCAGATCGACCGCAAGATCCAGCAGCAGCAGGCCACCGAGCGGGCCACCGAGGCGGCCCGTACCGCCAAGGCGGAGGCCGAGCGGCGGCGGATCGAGGCCGAGGGCATCGCCAAGGCCAACAAGATCCTCAACGACTCGCTGACGGACAAGGTCCTGATGAACCAGTGCATCGAGGCCTACAAGGAGGCGGCAGCCAAGAACCCGGTCTACGCCGTTCCGTGCGGCTCCGGCTCCGGCAACCCGCTGATCGTGGACGGCAGCAAGCGCTGACGGAGCGTACGGCCGGTCGACGTACCTACGGGCGTACATCCGGCCCTACGGGCGTACAACCGACGGTGGTGCACTGGGGCGCGCCGAGGCCGCCACTCCGCGACGGACCGGAGGGCGGCCGTACGTCCGCCTGCCGCCCGTCCGCAGGAACGGTGCGGGAGTGTCGCCGTATGCGCTGCACGCACTACGAGTGACGTCCGTCCGGCATGCGAAAGGGACGCCCGGCAGATTGCCGGGCGCCCCTTTCGTCCGAACGGTGGTGCCGGACGGCTACGGGGAGCCGTCCGACTAGCGCGAGCGCTTCGCGAGACGCTCCACGTCCAGCAGGATCACCGCACGCGCCTCCAGGCGCAGCCAGCCGCGCTGGGCGAAGTCGGCGAGCGCCTTGTTGACGGTCTCGCGGGAGGCGCCGACCAGCTGGGCCAGCTCCTCCTGGGTGAGGTCGTGCACGACGTGGATGCCCTCCTCCGACTGCACGCCGAAACGGCGCGAGAGGTCGAGGAGCGCGCGGGCGACGCGGCCCGGCACGTCGGAGAAGACCAGGTCGGACATCTGGTCGTTGGTCTTGCGCAGTCGGCGGGCGACCGCGCGCAGCAGCGCGGAGGCCACCTCGGGCCGGGCGTTCAGCCAGGGCTGGAGGTCGCCGTGGCCGAGGCCGAGCAGCTTGACCTCGGTCAGCGCGGTCGCGGTCGCGGTGCGCGGGCCGGGGTCGAACAGGGACAGCTCGCCGATCAGCTCGCCGGGGCCGAGCACGGCCAGCATGTTCTCGCGGCCGTCGGGCGAGGTGCGGTGAAGCTTGACCTTGCCTTCCGTGACCACGTAGAGGCGGTCGCCGGGGTCGCCCTCGTGGAAGAGCGCGTCACCGCGTGCGAGGGTCACCTCAGTCATCGAGGCGCGGAGCTCCGCGGCCTGCTCGTCATCGAGCGCCGCGAAGAGCGGGGCGCGCCGCAGAACGTCGTCCACGAGTTCTCTCCTTGTCGACCTGCTCAGGGGACGGTGGTCCCATGATGCCGGACGTGGGTCTTCCACTCCCGGGACCCAACCATGGGCCTCGGCAGTAATACATCGCGCAAGCAATATCGTGCGATCAATCACAAGTTTGACGCACCTGCGTGCCCAATCGTGCGGCAGGGGGCCGATTGGGTTGGGGATGGCCGTGGCCGGGGCGGACGCGGGGCCCGGGCTTTAGGCTGGCCGGGTGTCCAATATGCCGGTAAGAGCGCAGGCCAAGGGGGCTGGGCGAGTGACCGCACGCCGCAATTCCGCTGTGGGCGAACAGGGTGCTGGAGAGTCGGAAAGGGCGACGAAAGCCCCCATAACCCCTGCTTCGGCCGTCTCCGGTCCTGACGTCGAGGCGGCAGATGCCGTGGCCGGAACAGGGTCGGGGGCCGCCGCGCCCGATCCCGCCGCGGCGAAGACGCCCGCCGCGACCCGACGCGCGGCGAAGACCGCGAAGACGGCCTCCACGAGGACGACCGCGAAGACGGCCTCCGCGAAGACGGCCTCCGCGAAGACGACCTCCGCGAAGACGGCCTCCACGAAGACGTCCACGAAGGCCTCCGCGGCCGGGAAGGCCGCCTCGCGGAAGCCCGGAGCGAAGCCCGAGAGCCGGCTAGCCATGGTGCGCCGCGCCCGTCGCATCAACCGCGAGCTGGCCGAGGCCTACCCGTACGCCCATCCCGAGCTGGACTTCGAGAACCCCTTCCAGCTGCTCCTGGCGACCGTCCTGTCCGCGCAGACCACCGATCTGCGGGTGAACCAGACGACGCCCGCGCTGTTCGCGAAGTACCCCACGCCGGAGGACCTGGCCGCCGCGAACCCGGAGGAGGTCGAGGAGCTCATCCGTCCAACCGGCTTCTTCCGCGCCAAGACCAAGGCGATCATGGGCCTGTCGGCGGCCCTCAGAGACGAGTTCGGCGGGGAGGTCCCCGGGCGTCTCGTCGACCTGGTGAAGCTCCCGGGAGTGGGCCGCAAGACCGCCTTCGTGGTCCTCGGCAACGCGTTCGGCGTCCCTGGGATCACCGTGGACACGCACTTCCAGCGGCTCGTACGACGCTGGAAACTGACCGAGCAGGAGGACCCGGTGAAGATCGAGGCGGAGATCGCCACGATTTTCCCGAAGAGCGAGTGGACCATGCTCTCGCACCGGGTGATCTTCCACGGCCGGCGGATCTGCCACGCCCGCAAGCCGGCCTGCGGAGCCTGCCCGATCACCCACCTCTGCCCTGCCTATGGAGAGGGCGAGACCGACCCGGAGAAGGCGAAGAAGCTGCTCAAGTACGAGAAGGGCGGCATGCCGGGCCAGCGCCTCAAGCCGCCGCCCGGCTATCCGGGCAAGCCGGCACCGCCGCTCGGCGCGGCCGAGTGACGGCGCTGCCCCCTACGGGGGCGGCCCGGCGGGCCCGTACGGGACGGACGCCGCGATCCGTACGGGATGCCCGTTCCGTACGGTCCGCAGGGGCCACGGAAACGGATCGTTCCCCGCGAGCGGAACGATCCGGGCCGTCCGTGACGTTGTGCGGACGGGGGTGCTGATGACGCACGCGAGAGAGATGCACGACGACTACATCGCCGTTTCCAGGGATGGGCTGCCCGCCTGGCTGGACCCGGTGGTCCACGCCGCCGAGACCGTCCGCCCGGAGCAGCTGAGTCGCTTTCTGCCGCCCGAGGGCGGCGGCGGACGCCAGTCGGCGGTGCTCGTGCTGTTCGGCGAGGGGCCGCGCGGGCCCGAGCTGCTGCTCATGGAGCGGGCCACCCAGCTGCGCTCCCACGGCGGCCAGCCCTCCTTCCCCGGCGGCGCGCTCGACCCCGAGGACGGCGATCCGCTCGCCACGGGCCCGCTCCGGGCGGCGCTGCGGGAGGCGCAGGAGGAGACCGGACTCGACCCCGACGGCGTGCAGATCTTCTCCGTGCTGCCCCGGCTCTACATCCCGGTCAGCGGTTTCGTCGTCACCCCCGTTCTCGGATGGTGGCGCAAGCCCAGTCCGGTCGGCGTCGTCGACCCCGCCGAGACGGCCAGGGTCTTCACGGTCCCCGTGGCCGATCTCACGGACCCGGCGAACCGTGCGACCGCCGTCCATCCGCGTGGCCACCAAGGTCCGGCATTCCTGGTCGAATCGGCCCTGGTCTGGGGTTTCACGGCCGGTGTGATCGACCGCCTGCTGCATTTCTCCGGCTGGGAACGACCATGGGACCGGACCAAGCGGGTCCCACTCGACTGGCACGCATGACAGGCTTGCAGAACGAAACCCGGCCATGGGGCGCGCCGGTGCGAGACCAGGGCCGGGGGCACGACGTCCGGCGACTATTTGCGAGGCATAAACGGTGAACGTGCTGGACATCCTGTTGCTGGTCGCCGCCGTGTGGTTCGCGATCGTCGGCTACCGCCAAGGATTCGTCGTGGGCATCCTGTCCGTGATCGGCTTCCTCGGCGGTGGTCTCCTCGCCGTCTATCTGCTGCCCTTCCTGTGGGACCAGTTGACGAACGGGGCCGAGGTCTCCACCGCCGTCGCCATCGTCGCGATCGTGGTGGTGATCGTCTGCGCCTCCGTGGGTCAGGCCTTCACCACGCACCTCGGCAACAAGCTGCGCGTGCACATCACGTGGTCGCCCGCCCGTGCCCTGGACGCCACCGGCGGAGCCCTGGTCAACGTCGTGGCCATGCTGCTGGTGGCATGGCTGATCGGTTCCGCGCTCGCCGGTACGACCCTGCCCACGCTCGGCAAGGAGGTCCGCGGCTCGAAGGTGCTGCTCGGGGTGTCCCGGGTGATGCCCGCGCAGGCGAACACCTGGTTCACGGACTTCTCCTCGGTCCTCGCGCAGAACGGGTTCCCGCAGGTCTTCAGCCCGTTCGCCAACGAGCCCATCACCGAGGTCCGGCCCCCGGACCCGGCACTCGTCAACAGCCCGGTGGCCGCCCGCGCCCAGCGGTCCATCGTCAAGGTCGTCGGCACCGCCCGCAGCTGCGGCAAGGTCCTCGAAGGCACCGGCTTCGTGTTCGCCGAGCGGCGCATCATGACCAATGCGCATGTCGTCGGCGGAGTCGACGAGCCGACCGTCCAGATAGGCGGGCAGGGCCGGCTGTACGACGCCAAGGTCGTCCTCTACGACTGGCAGCGCGACATCGCCGTCCTCGACGTCCCGGAGCTGCGTGCCCCCGTCCTGCAGTTCGCCGGGCAGGACGCCCGTAGCGGCGACAGCGCCATCGTCGCCGGCTTCCCGGAGAACGGCGGGTACGACGTGCGCTCCGCCCGCGTCCGGGGCCGCATCAATGCGAACGGCCCGGACATCTACCGCCGCGGCACGGTCCAGCGCGACGTCTACTCGCTCTTCGCGACGGTCCGCCAGGGCAACTCCGGCGGTCCGCTCCTCACTCCCGAGGGCCAGGTCTACGGAATGGTCTTCGCCAAGTCGCTCGATGACCCCGACACCGGATACGTACTGACCGGCGAAGAGATCCGCGGGGCCGTCGAGCGTGGTGCGACCGTCAACCAGCAGGTCGACAGCCAGGGCTGCGCCCTGTGACGGCCGGTCCCCGCACGCGGGGAGGGCCGGGTGGCCGCACGGCGCCCGTCGCGGGCCGCGCCCTGCGACGGGCGCCGTGAGACCGTCTCCAGGGCCGTGAGGGCCATGAGGTGATCTGTGGGGATGCCCGTGGGGACTGTGAGGCCGTGCGAGGCCTGTGGGACCACCTGTGCGGCCGACGTGGCCTGTGAGACGGCCGGTGCAGCCGGAAACCCTGTGATCGGCAACTCTGTGAGGTCGGCATGAGGCACACGAGGCTCACCATCCTTGGCGGCGGCGGTTTCCGCGTGCCGCTCGTTTACGGGGCGCTGCTGCGTGACCGTGCCCCTGGCCGGACCACCCGGGTCACGCTCCACGACCTGGACGCGGCACGGCTCGCCGCCATCGCGCGGGTCCTCCGCGACCAGGCGAGCGGGTATGCCGACGCGCCGGAGGTGACCGTGACCACCGACCTCGACGAGGCGCTGCGCGGCGCCGACTTCGTGTTCTCCGCGATCCGGGTCGGTGGTCTCCAGGGGCGTGCGGCAGACGAGCGGATCGCGCTCGCGGAGGGCGTGCTGGGCCAGGAGACGGTGGGCGCGGGCGGCATCGCGTTCGGACTGCGGACCGTACCCGTCGTCGACCGCATCGCCCGCCGTATCGCCGCCGTGGCACCCGACGCCTGGGTCATCAACTTCACCAACCCGGCCGGCCTGGTCACCGAGGCCATGGCGCGCCACCTCGGCGACCGGGTCGTCGGTATCTGCGACTCCCCGGTCGGCCTGGCCCGCCGGGTCGCCCGTGTACTCGGCGCGGACCCCGACGCCGTACGCGCCGACTACGCGGGCCTGAACCATCTCGGCTGGCTGCACGGCCTGTACGCGGGGGAGGAGAACCTGCTGCCGCGCCTCTTCGCCGACGACGCGCTCCTCACGTCCTTCGAGGAGGGCAGGCTGTTCGGCGCGGACTGGCTGCGCTCCCTGGGCACGGTTCCCAACGAGTACCTGCACTACTACTACTTCAACCGTGAGGCGGTGCAGGCGTACCAACGGGCCGAACGGACCCGCGGCACCTTCCTCCTCACCCAACAGGCACGCTTCTACGACGAGATGGCGCAGGGCACCGCCAACGCCCTCGCGGCGTGGGACCGTACCCGCGCCGAACGCGAGGCCACGTACATGTCCGAGAACCGCGAGGTCTCGGGTGCGGGCGAGCGCGCAGGCGAGGACCTGGGGTCGGGCGGGTACGAGAACGTCGCCCTGGCCCTGATGCGTGCCATCGCCCGAGGGGAGCGCGCCACACTGATCCTCGACGTGCGCAACGGCACCACGCTCACGGCACTGGACTCCGACGCGGTCGTCGAGGTGCCCTGCCATGTCGACGCGTCAGGGCCGCGCCCACTGCCGGTCTCGCAGCCCGACGGCCACGGGACCGGTCTCGTCATCGCCGTGAAGGCGGTCGATCGGTGCGTACTGGAGGCCGCAGAGTCCGGGTCAGCGCGGACCGCGGTCAAGGCATTCGCCCTGCACCCGCTGGTCGACTCCGTACAGGTGGCGCGTCGGCTGCTCGACGGCTATCGCGACGCGCACCCCGGACTCGGCTATCTGCGGGGCGTTCAGTCGCGCTGATGGCGCAGCCGCGCCGACACCCAGCGGGCGCGGCGGCGGAGGATGCGCGGGATCCCGAGCCGGGGATCGGTCCCCGGCGCCTGAGAACCGCCTCGCTCGCGAGTGACCGGCCCAGCGGCCGAGCGGCGGTTGCGTGCTGTGTCACCGAAGTCGTGCGTCCAGCCCATACCCCGACGTCTGCCCGGGCCTCATGGTCCGTAATCGCCTCCGGGGCGTCCAATTGGCCTATGCGCCGGGCAATTGGCCGATCGTAGGACAAGCGTCGCCCAGTGCTCGGGTCACCGGTCCGGTTCGGGATCCTGGAGCCAGCTGACGAGTTCCGTGGAGAAACCCAACGGATCCTCCTCATGGGGGAAATGCCCCAGTCCGTCGAACAGTCGCCAGCGGTAGGGCGCCTCCACGTACTCTCCGGAGCCCGCCGCGCTGCGGGTCCGCATCACCGGGTCGAGGGAGCCGTGCAGATGCAGCGTCGGTACCCGAACGGGCCGCTTCATCCGCCGGTTGAACTGGATGCCGTCCGGGCGGGCCATCGAGCGGACCATCCAGCGGTACGGCTCGATCGCGCAATGGGCCGTCGAGGGAATGGTCATGGCGCGGCGGTAGACCTCGACCGCGTCGTCCTCGGGGGGCCGGGGGCCGGACCACTCGCGGATCAGACGGCCGACGTGCGCGGCGTCGTCCGCGACGAGTTGACGCTCCGGCAGCCATGGGCGCTGGAAGCCCCAGACGTAAGAACCGGCGCGGGTCTGTGCGAAGTCGGACAGCATCGCGGAGCGCCAGCGACGCGGATGCGGCATCGAGGAGACCACCAGCCGGCGCACCAGCTTGGGGCGCATGACCGCTGCTGTCCAGGCCAGGTAGCCCCCCAGGTCGTGACCGACCAGTGCGGCGTCGGGCTCGCCCAGCGAGCGCACCACGCCGGTCACGTCGAGCGCCAGGTTCGCCGGGTCGTAGCCCCTGGGGGTGCGGTCGCTGCCGCCCACTCCGCGCAGATCCATCGCCACGGCGCGGAAACCGGCGTCTGCGAGGGCGGTCAACTGGTGCCGCCAGGTCCACCAGAACTGGGGGAAGCCGTGCAGCAGCAGAACGAGCGGCCCCTCGCCCAGCTCCGCGATGTGGAAACGGGCACCGTTCGCGGCGACGTCCCGGTGGATCCAGGGGCCCTCCGGACGGATGACGGAGGCCGGCGTGCCGTTGCCGGTTCCGTTGCCGCCGTTCCCGTTCCTGCCGGCGGCGCTCCCGCTGTCGGGGGTGGTCATGCAGACGAGCGCGCCGCAGCCGGCGTCTGGTCCGTGGCGGGTCGCGGATGGGGTTTGACGCCCTGGAGCACGGCCGCGGTCTCCTTGGCCGAGGCGATCGACTTCTCCGGTGGCTTGACCTTCTTGAACTTGGAGACGGCCAGCAGCGCCAGCAGTCCGGCCAGCAGCAGGAAGGCGACACCCACGATCAGGAAGGACCAGGCGAGGCCCAGCCCGAGGTTGTGGATGCCGTACGCGGCGGCGAAGCTCAGCACGGGCAGCGAGAACAGGGCGAACACGCCGGCGACGCCCATCGCGGTGCCGCCGACGGCGCCGCGCCTGACGTCCTGCCTCAGTTCGGCCTTGGCAAGGGCGATCTCGTCGTGCACCAGCGCGGACATCTCCGCCGTGGCCGTGGCGACCAGCTGGCCGAGTGTGCGATCAGTGCCGATCGCGTTGTTGCCGGGGTCGCTCATCGCTGACTCCCTCTTCGTCTTCTACCGCAATTTCCAGAGACTGTTTCGTCGCAGTCTTCTACAGATCCGCTGTCAGATCATGCCGGACAGCTCTCGTCGCCGCCCGTCGCCCCCACCGTTTGCGAGCTTCAGGGGGTTTGCTCCGGGTTTCCGGCTTCTGTCGTCCTGGCTTCTCTGGTCTCGGCTTCTGTGGTCCTGGCTTGTGTGGTTCCGGCTTCCGTGCCCCCGGCTTCCGTGGCCCTTGATTCCTCGGCGCCGGTCTCCGTCGTGCCGGTTTCCGTGGTTCCGGTCGCCGCAGCGCCGGCTTCCGCGGCGCCGGCCCCCGCGCTTCCGCCGGTATCCGCTGCTTCCGCCAGTCGGCGGTGTGACGCGGCCCGGGCCTCCAGGATCGCGGCCATCCGAAGGTGGTACTCCTGGTTGCCGACCTCGTAGACGTCCGGGATGCCGTCCTGGTCCTCGTCCCGCTCTTCCTCGTCCAGGAGCGCGCGGTACCGGCGGACACGCAGTTTGAGCAGCACAGTGGCGCACACGGCGGCGATGAACGAGCCGATCAGCACGGCGGCCTTCACCTCGTTCCCCAGGGAAGCGTCGTCCGCGAAGGCCAGTTCCCCGATGAGCAGCGACACGGTGAAGCCGATGCCGGCGAGCGTGGCGACCGCGAAGACATCGGGCCACGCGAGCTCCTTGTTCAGCTCCGCCCTGGTGAAACGGGCCGCGCACCAGGTGCCGCCGAAGATGCCGACCGCCTTTCCGACGACCAGTCCGAGGACGACGCCGAGCGTCTCCGGCCGGGTGAAGACCTCGGCGAGTGCGCCTCCGGACACCGGAACCCCAGCCGAGAAGAGTGCGAACAGCGGTACGGCGAGGCCGGCGGACACGGGACGCACCAGGTGCTCGATGTGCTCGCCGGGGGAGTGCTGCTCGCCCTCTCGACGGGTGCAGCGCAGCATCAGGCCCATGGCGACGCCGGCGATGGTGGCGTGTACGCCGCTGTTGTACATCAGGCCCCAGATCACCAGCGCGAGCGGTACGTACAGGTACCAGCCGTGGACCCCTCTGCGGAGCAGCACCCAGAAGACGGCGAGGGCGGCGAGTGCGCCGCCGAGTGCGGCGAAGTTCAGGTCGCTGGTGAAGAAGATCGCGATGATCAGGATGGCGACGAGGTCGTCGACGACGGCGAGTGTGAGCAGGAACGCGCGCAGCGGGGACGGCAGAGACGTACCGATGACCGCGAGGACGGCGAGGGCGAACGCGATGTCGGTGGCCGTGGGGACCGCCCAGCCGGCCAGGGAGCCGCCGCCGATGGCCACGGTGAGCGCGTAGACCACGGCGGGGGTGGCCATGCCGCAGACAGCGGCGACGACGGGCAGCGCGGCGGCTCTGGGGTCGCGCAGTTCACCGGCGACCAGTTCTCGCTTGAGCTCGATGCCTGCGACGAAGAAGAAGATCGCGAGGAGGCCGTCGGCGGCCCAGTGCTGGACGGAGAGGTCCAGGCCCAGGGCCGACGGGCCCAGGTGGAAGTCGAGGACAGCCTCGTAGCCGGCGGCCAGGGGGGTGTTCGCCCAGATGAGGGCCACGATGGTGGCCACCAGCAGCAGTACGCCGCCGACGGTCTCCGCACGGAGGGCCTCGACGACGAAGTTCCGCTCGGGTAGCGAGAGTCGTCCGAGGAACGTACGGCGAGGGGCGGGCGCGGCCACGGGTGGGACCTCCGGTCGTCGGCGGGCATGTCTGTGCTCGTGCCGACCAGACTTCCCGGCGCACCTATGGTCACTTCGAGTGAATTTTGTCGCGACGTTGACGCGATCGTTAGCTTACCTAAGAGGGTCCGGGGCCGCCCGGCGAGCTGCTCGGGCGCTCCTGGCCCGGGTGCGGTGCGAGGGACGCGGCAGAAAGAGGGAGGCGGCAGAAGGGTGCGGAGGCGTAGAGGTGGAGCGTCGCACCAGGGCCGCGGCGAGAAGGGCAGGCTCGCACAACGCGCAGGGCGCCCGGCGGGTACGTGCGCCGGGCGCCCTGTGCGGTGGTGCGTGGCCCGCTGGTGGCCGGGCCGTCAGTCCTCGCTTGCCGCGGTGGGGAGTTTGGTCTGGATGAGGTCCATGACGGTGGAGTCGGTGAGGGTGGTGGTGTCGCCGAGCTGGCGGTTCTCGGCGACGTCGCGCAGGAG
>NZ_JBVICA010000020.1:0-150772 GCF_055573115.1 Streptomyces sp. NPDC030222 | reverse complement strand
AACGCTCGGCTGGGAAACCCCAGCCGAGCGCCTGCATAAACTGCTCGCGGCCTGATCAACACGACCACGTGTTGCGACGACCCCTAGAAAGCACCCCATGCCGCCCCGGGCCTTCGTCGGTGGAACGCGTTCTTCTCGGCCAGTTCGGTGACTCCACGCACATGAACGGCACCGGTCTGTCACCCTGGCGGTGCGTAGTGCGGCGCGATGCGAACCGATCAGGAGCAGCACTGTGGGGACGATTTCCGAACTGCGGGACACCGTCCACCGCCCGACGGGCGGTGGACTGCGTGCGCGGACCAGCCTGCCCGGGAACCCGATGACGCCCGCTGCCGCGCGCAGATTCGCGCGGGCCGTGCTCGCGGACTGGGCCGCTCTCGCGACGGCGGCGGAGGAGCGGCCCGGCGGGCGGCTCGCCGACGACACCGTGCTCGTCGTCGCCGAACTCGTCACCAACGCCGTGGTGCACGCGGGCACCGGCGTCGAGGTGCTGCTGACCCTCGACGACGGCGGGGACGGCGGCCCGGTCGCGGTGACCGTCGAGGTCTCCGACCACCATCCGGGCCTGGCCGTCCACGGACCCGCGCCGGTCGACTGGCACGCGACGGGCGACGGCGAGTACGGCCGCGGGCTGCACCTCGTCGCATCCCTCGCCGAATGCTGGGGCGTGACCTATCGCAGCGGCCTCAAGACCGTCTGGGCACGGATCCCGGCCGACGGCCCCGAAAGGGGCGACGGGACCTCACCGGCGGGCCGGGACGACGAGGATGCACTGCGACGCGGGCTGCGTGCCGCCGAACTCCCCGCCCCCGCGCCCCGGCGCTCCGACGACCTGGAGTGGGTCAACCGCGGCGCCCTGTCGTTCCTCGCCGAGGCCTCCGAACTGCTCGGCGGACAGCTCGACCAGGACATGATCGCGGCACTCGCCGGACAGCTGCTCGTCCCGCGCCTCGCCGACTGGTGCGCCGTGTGGCTCGCCCCGGACGAGGCCGAACCGGGCGGCGGCCCCCGGCTCTCCGGCGTGTGGCACACGGACGAGAGCGCCCTTGAACCGCTGCGCGCCGTCCTGGAGAAGGAACCGCCCTCCCTCCCCGAGACGACGCGGTGCCGGCCCGTGCCGCTGCCGTGGCCGCGTACCGGGACTCCCGGCGAACGCCACGGCGCCGCGGTCGCCCACCGGCTGGTCTCCGGCGGACGGCGGCTCGGCGTGCTCCTCCTCGGCCGGGCCGGGCTGCTCTGCTTCCCCGACGAGGTCACCGGCCTTGTCGAGGACTTCTCCCGGCGGGTCGCCCTGGCGATCGGCGCCGCCCGCCGGTTCACCCGGCAGGCCACCATCAGCCGTGTGCTGCAGCGCGGACTGCTGCCCAGCCAGGTCGCGGAGATCCCCGGCGTCGACCGGGCCCTCGTGTACGAGCCGAGCGGGGACGGCGTCGCCGGCGGCGACTTCTACGACCTGTTCCCCGGCCCCGGCGGCAGCTGGTGCTTCGCGCTCGGCGACGTCCAGGGCAGTGGGCCCGAGGCGGCCGTCGTCACCGGACTCGCCAGGCCCTGGCTGCGGCTCCTAGCCCGAGAGGGCTACCAGGTCGCCGAAGTCCTCGACAGGCTGAACCAGCTCCTCGTCGACGACGCCACCGAGGCGGCGGAGGCCGCCGCGCACCGGGTGGCCGCGGCGGAGGGCCAGGACGTGCCGGACCGGCCGCAGCCCCGGTTCCTCTCCCTGCTGTACGGGGAACTGGTGCCGCTCCCCGACGACGCGGGCGGCGGAGTCCGGTGCACCCTCGCCAGCGCCGGCCACCCGCTGCCGCTGCTGCTCCGCCCCGACGGAACGGTGCGGCCCGCCGCGGCGCCGCAGATCCTCCTCGGGGTCCTCGGCGACGCGACGTACCGGAGCGAGAGCTTCCATCTCGCCGGCGGGGACACGCTGCTGTGCGTCACCGACGGGGTGACCGAGCGCCGCAGCGGCGGCCGGATGTTCGACGACGGGGACGGGCTCGCCGAGGTGCTGTCCGGCTGCGCCGGGCTGAACGCGCAGGAGGTCGCGGACCGCATCCGCACGGCCGTGCACGACTTCGCGGACACGCCGCCCGACGACGACCTCGCGCTGCTCGTCCTCCGGGCCGGATAGCGCGCCGGATGGCGGCCCGCGGGCGCCCGGGCGAGCGGGCACCGATCGGGCAGCACTGCCGGACGGGCCGGAGGCACCGCCGCCGGTACGGGACAATGGGGGCATGCCTTCCGTACTCCCCGATGGTGAGCCCGTGCCCGACGACGGGACGCTGCCGTCGCATGCCCTGGAGGGTGCGGGGGAGCGGCCGCTCGGCTTCTACGTGCACGTGCCGTACTGCGCCACGCGCTGCGGCTACTGCGACTTCAACACGTACACGGCGACCGAGCTGCGCGGCTCCGGCGGGGCGCTCGCCTCCCGCGACAACTACGCCGACACACTGATCGACGAGGTGCGGCTCGCCCGCAAGGTCCTCGGGGACGATCCGCGCGAGGTGCGGACCGTGTTCGTCGGCGGCGGCACGCCGACGCTACTCGCCGCGGGGGACCTGGTACGGATGCTCGGCGCGATCCGCGACGAGTTCGGGCTCGCGGAGGACGCCGAGATCACCACGGAGGCCAATCCGGAATCGGTGGACCCGCGCTACCTGGAGGAGCTGCGGACGGGCGGGTTCAACCGGATCTCCTTCGGCATGCAGAGCGCCAGGCAGCACGTGCTGAAGGTGCTCGACCGCACGCACACCCCCGGCCGTCCCGAGGCGTGCGTGGGCGAGGCACGGGCCGCGGGCTTCGACCACGTCAACCTCGACTTGATCTACGGGACGCCCGGCGAGAGCGACGACGACTGGCGCGCCTCCCTCGACGCCGCGATCGGCGCGGGACCCGACCACGTCAGCGCCTACGCGCTGATCGTCGAAGAGGGCACCCGGCTCGCCCGCCGCATCCGCCGCGGCGAGGTCCCGATGACCGACGACGACGTGCACGCCGACCGGTACCTGATCGCGGAGGACCGGCTCTCGGCGGCCGGCTACCGCTGGTACGAGGTGTCGAACTGGGCCACCTCCGAGGCCGGACGCTGCCTCCACAACGAGCTGTACTGGCGCGGCGCGGACTGGTGGGGCGCGGGCCCCGGAGCGCACAGCCACGTCGGCGGGGTGCGCTGGTGGAACGTGAAGCACCCGGGCGCGTACGCGGCCGCGCTGGCGGAAGGCCGCTCGCCCGGTGCCGGGCGCGAGGTCCTGTCGGCGGAGGACCGGCGGGTCGAACGGATCCTGCTGGAACTGCGGCTGGAGGAAGGCTGCGACCTGGACGTCCTCCGGCCGGCCGGACGAGCGGCGGCGGAGCGCGCGCTGGCGGACGGGCTCCTGGAACCCGGTCCGTACGAGGCCGGGCGCGCCGTCCTGACCCTGCGCGGACGGCTGCTCGCCGACGCGGTGGTCCGCGACCTGGTGGACTGACCGTCGGCCGATGCGCTCGTCGCGCACCGCGCTGACCGGTCACCCGCCGATGACCTGGCCCCGCTGACGGCGTGGTCGCCCGGCGAGGCCGGTCACCGCGTGCGGAGCGGCCCTCGGCCTTCCTGGGCCTTTCGGCGAGTATGTCGAGGGGGTGCCGTGTCGTGTGCGGTCCGCTGCCCGGGTGTGTGCCCGGCTCCGACCGGCCGTCTGGTCGCGATGCCATTGGGGTGGTCGGCCGTCGGCAGCGTGCCCGCCATGGCCCGGTCACCCACCGCTGCTCCGGTCAGCCACCGGCGCCACCGGACCGCCCGCACGCGCCACCTGGCCACGCGCCACCCGGCCACGCGCCGCCGGACCGCCTGCCCGTCGGCTGCCCGGCGTCGGCGCCCGCCGTGACCGTCGGCCGAAGGTCCGCCCCGTCAGGTGTCGCCCCCGGCCGTCACGTGGTCGATCAGTTCCTCGACCCTGCCCAGCAGTTCCGGCTCCAGGTCCTTCCAGGAGTGCACCCTGGACAGGATGTGCCGCCATGCCGCGCCCGTGTCGTCGGGCCAGCCGAGGGCCGCGCACACACCGCGTTTCCAGTCCTGGCCGCGCGGGACCGACGGCCAGGCGGGGATGCCCAGCGCGGACGGTTTCACCGCCTGCCACACGTCCACGTACGGGTGTCCCACGACCAGGACGTCGTCGCCGGACACCTGGGCGGCGATCCGGGACTCCTTCGAGCCGGGCACGAGGTGGTCGACGAGGACGCCGAGGCGGGCGTCCGGGCCGGGGGCGAACTCCGCGACGATCGCCGGGAGGTCGTCCACGCCTCCCAGGTACTCGACGACCACGCCTTCGACGCGGAGGTCGTCGCCCCACACCTTCTCGACGAGTTCCGCGTCGTGGCGGCCCTCCACGTAGATCCGGCCGGCCCGGGCGACCCGGGCGCGGGCGCCGGGGACGGCGACCGAGCCGGAGGCCGTCCTCCCCGGCCCGGCCGGAGCGCCACGGGAGGGCCTGACGAGCGTGACGACTTTCCCTTCCAGCAGGAAGCCGCGCGGCTCCAGCGGGAACACCCGGTGCTTGCCGAAGCGGTCCTCCAGCGTCACGGCCCCCGCCTCGCAGCGGATCACCGCGCCGCAGAAGCCCGTGGCGGCCTCCTCCACGACCAGGTCGGGCTCTGCCGGGATCTCGGGTGCGGGGGCCTGCCGCTTCCACGGGGGCGTCAGGTCCGGGCTGTAGTGGCGCATTCGGCAGACGCTACGACACGCCGAACCGCCGGGCCAGTTCATCGCGTTGGGCGCGTACGAACGCCGCGTCGACCACGGCGCCGTGCCCCGGCACGTACACCGCGTCCTCGCCGCCCAGGGCGAGCAGCCGGTCCAGTGCCCCGGGCCAGCGGGCGGGGACCGCGTCGGAGCCGGCCTGGGGATCGCCCGACTCTTCGACCAGATCGCCGCAGAAGACGACCTCGCGCTCGCCGGGCACGAACAGCGCGAGGTCGTGCCCCGTGTGCCCGGGGCCGAGGTTCGCCAGCAGGACCTGGCGGTCGGGTCCCAGGTCGAGCGTCCACTCGCCGCTGACCTGGTGGTGCGGCGCCGCGAGCAGCGCCGCCGCCTCCGCGGCCTCGGCGGGGTCCAGGCCGTGCCGCACCGCGTCGTCGCGCAACTCCTTCCGGGAGAGCGGGAGGAGATCGCGGGTCCCGACCGCCGCATACACCTCTGCGCCCGGGAACGCCGCGGTGCCGAGCACATGATCGAAGTGGGGGTGGCTGAGTGCGATATGCGTCACGCCCCGGCCGAACAGGCCCTCCGCCTGGGAGCGCAGTTCTGCGCCCTCACGAAGGCAGGCCCCCGTGTCGTAGAGGAGCAGTGCGTCCGCGCCGGCGACGAGCCCGGCTGTGGCGTCCCAGTGCGGCAGCCGCCGGCGCCCCACCCCGGGAGCCAGCCGCTCCCACCCGAAGTCTTCCCAACGTGGCTCCATACGGCGACGCTATCGGCAATGACCGGCGTCGTCGCCGGACGGCGTCGCGCGGTAGCGTGCAGGGTCCGCCCTTGCTACGGGTGTACCTCACGGCCGTACACTGGCCCGGGAAGGCTGGCACTCGAACGGACCGAGTGCCAGGACCCGACCGGGGAACAGCAGACGCCGGGAAGACCACTGGAGGTGTGCGCCATGCTCAGCGAACGTCGGCTCGAGGTGCTGCGCGCCATCGTCCAGGACTACGTCGGCACCGAGGAGCCGGTGGGTTCCAAGGCGCTCACCGAGCGGCACGCCCTCGGCGTGTCCCCGGCAACCGTCCGCAACGACATGGCGGTGCTGGAGGAAGAGGGCTTCATCGCCCAGCCGCACACCAGCGCCGGGCGCATCCCGACCGACAAGGGCTACCGGCTGTTCGTCGACAAGCTCGCCGGCGTCAAGCCGCTGTCGTCGCCGGAGCGGCGTGCGATCCACAACTTCCTGGAGGGCGCCGTCGACCTGGACGACGTGGTGGCGCGGACGGTCCGGCTGCTGGCGCAGCTGACCCGTCAGGTCGCGGTCGTGCAGTACCCCTCGCTGAGCCGTTCGACGGTGCGGCACGTCGAGTTGCTGGCGCTGGCCCCCGCGCGGCTGATGCTCGTGCTGATCACGGACACCGGCCGGGTCGAGCAGCGGCACGTGGACTGCCCCGCCCCGTTCGGCGAGACCTCGCTCGCGGACCTGCGGGCCCGGCTGAACAGCCGGGTCGTGGGACGCCGTTTCTCGGACGTGCCGCAGCTGGTGCAGGACCTTCCCGAGTCGTTCGAGGCGGACGACCGAGGCACCGTCTCCACGGTGCTGTCGACTCTGCTCGAGACCCTGGTCGAGGAGACCGAGGAGCGGCTGATGATCGGCGGCACCGCCAATCTCACCCGCTTCGCACATGACTTCCCGCTGACCATCCGCCCGGTGCTGGAGGCGCTCGAGGAGCAGGTCGTGCTCCTCAAGCTCCTCGGCGAGACCAAGGACACCGGAATGACCGTGCGCATCGGGCACGAGATCGCCCACGAGGGGCTCAACTCCACGTCCGTCGTCTCGGTCGGCTACGGTTCGGGCGGCGAGGCGGTCGCCAAACTCGGCGTGGTCGGACCGACCCGCATGGATTACCCCGGAACGATGGGAGCGGTACGCGCAGTGGCACGTTACGTCGGACAGATCCTGGCGGAGTCGTAAGTGGCAACGGACTACTACGCGGTCCTGGGTGTGCGGCGTGACGCCTCGCAGGACGAGATCAAGAAGGCGTTCCGCCGGCTGGCCCGCGAGCTCCACCCGGACGTGAATCCCGATCCGAAGACGCAGGAGCGCTTCAAGGAGATCAACGCCGCCTACGAGGTGCTGTCGGACCCGCAGAAGAAGCAGGTCTACGACCTCGGCGGCGACCCGCTCTCGTCCTCCGGCGGCGGCGGTGCCGGAGGCTTCGGCGCGGGTGGCTTCGGCAACTTCTCCGACATCATGGACGCGTTCTTCGGCACGGCGTCGCAGCGCGGCCCGCGGTCGCGGACCCGGCGCGGCCAGGACGCCATGATCCGCCTGGAGATCGAGCTCAACGAGGCGGCCTTCGGTACGACCAAGGACATCCAGGTCGACACCGCGGTCGTCTGCACCACCTGCTCGGGTGAGGGCGCCGCGCCGGGTACGTCGGCGCAGACCTGCGACATGTGCCGCGGCCGCGGTGAGGTCTCCCAGGTCACGCGGTCCTTCCTGGGCCAGGTCATGACCTCGCGTCCGTGCCCCCAGTGCCAGGGCTTCGGCACGGTCGTGCCGACTCCGTGCCCGGAGTGCGCCGGTGACGGGCGGGTCCGGTCCCGCCGCACCCTCACCGTGAAGATCCCGGCGGGTGTCGACAACGGCACGCGCATCCAGCTCGCCGGCGAGGGCGAGGTCGGCCCCGGCGGCGGTCCGGCCGGCGACCTGTACGTGGAGATCCACGAGCTGCCGCACCCCGTCTTCCAGCGGCGCGGCGACGACCTGCACTGCACGGTCACCATCCCCATGACGGCGGCGGCGCTGGGCACGAAGGTGCCGCTGGAGACGCTCGACGGCAGGGACGAGGTCGACATCCGTCCGGGCACGCAGTCCGGGCAGTCGATTCCGCTGCACGGTCGGGGCGTCACGCATCTGCGCGGCGGCGGGCGGGGCGACCTGATCGTCCACGTCGAGGTGCAGACGCCGACGAAGCTCGATCCGCAGCAGGAGGAGCTCCTCCGGCAGCTGGCGAAGTTGCGTGGCGAGGAGCGGCCCATGGGGCAGTTCCAGCCGGGACAGCAGGGCCTCTTCAGCCGTCTGAAGGACGCGTTCAACGGCCGCTGACGGACTGCGTCCGCCGCCCGTGCGCCGCACGCGCTGCCGTGGCCGACGGCGCCCCGGTCCCTGAGGGGCCGGCGGCGCCCCGGCGACACCGTGGGGGACCGTCCCATGACACGATGCGTTCATGGTTCTCCCGTTCTCCGGTCTGTCCCGGCGCCCCATCTGGCAGGCGCCGATGGCGGGCGGGGCCTCGTGTCCGAAGCTCGCCGCTGCGGTGTGCGAGGCCGGGGGACTCGGGTTCCTCGCCGCCGGGTACAAGACCGCGGACGGCATGTTCGAGGAGATGCGGCAGCTCCGCGGGCTCACCTCGCGGCCGTTCGGGGTCAACCTGTTCATGCCGCAGCAGGAGAGCCCCGACCCCGCCGAGGTCGACGTGTACCGGCAGCAGCTCACGAGTGAGTCCACCTGGTACGACGTACCGCTCGGCGAACCGGGCGACGGGGACGGCGACGACGGGTACGAGGCCAAGCTGGCGGTCCTCCGCGAGGACCCCGCGGCGGTGGTCTCCTTCACCTTCGGATGCCCCACCCGCGACGTCCTCGACTCCCTCACGCGCGTCGGCACCTTCACCGTCGTCACCGTCACGACGCCCGAGGAGGCACAGGCCGCGGCCTGGGCAGGTGCGGACGCCGTGTGCGTCCAGGGCGTCGAGGCGGGCGGGCACCAGGGCACGCACCGGGACGATCCCGAGTGCGCGGGGCAGGGCGCCGGGTTCGGGCTGCTGAGCCTGGTCCCGCAGATACGGCAGACCGTCGACCTGCCGATCGTCGCCACGGGCGGCATCATGCGGGGCGCCCAGATCGCCGCGGTGCTGACCGCCGGGGCGGACGCCGCGCAGTGCGGCACGGCGTTCCTGCCGTGCCCCGAGTCCGGGGCGCACGCCCTGCACAAGCGGGCCCTGACCGATCCGCGGTTCGCGCGGACCGAGCTGACCCGGGCGTTCTCCGGCCGGCCGGCCCGTGGCCTGGTCAACCGCTTCATGCGGGAGCACGGGCCGTACGCCCCGGCCGCGTACCCCCAGGTGCACCACATCACGTCCGGGCTGCGGAAGGCGGCGGCCGCGGCGGGGGACGCCCAGGCCATGGCGCTCTGGGCCGGCCAGGGACACCGGCTGGCCCGCGAGCTGCCCGCCGGACGGCTCGTCGACGTGCTCGCCGCAGAACTGGCAGCAGCAAGGAGCAGCTCATGACCGCCCCCGTATTCGTCGTGGAGCACTTCCGCGCCGGCCCCGGCGGCCGTTACGTCCTGGAGGGCCCCGAAGGGCGGCACGCCGTCTCGGTGAAGCGGCTGAAGCCCGGGGAGGACGTCGTCCTGACCGACGGCACGGGCCGCTGGGCGGACTGCGTGGTGCTGGCGACGGAGGGCAAGGACCGGCTGGTCGTCCAGCTGGACTCGTACGCCGACGAGCCGGAGCCGTCGCCGCGGATCGTCGTGGTCCAGGCGCTGCCCAAGGGCGACCGGGGCGAGGTGGCCGTCGAGACGCTGACGGAGACCGGTGTGGACGTCGTCGTGCCGTGGGCCGCGTCCCGGTGCATCACGCAGTGGCGGGGCGACCGGGGCGCCAAGTCGCTCGCGAAGTGGCGCAGTACCGCCCGCGAGGCGGGCAAGCAGTCCCGCCGGGTGCGGTTCCCGGAGGTCATGGACCTGATGACGACCAAGCAGGTGGCGTCACTGCTCGGATCGGCCGCGTTCGCGGGGGTGCTGCACGAGGACCGTGAGCACCCGGGCGAGCCGCTGGCGACGGCGGAACTGCCCGGGTCCGGGGACATCGTGCTGGTGGTGGGCCCCGAAGGGGGAGTCTCTCCCGAGGAGCTGGCCGTGTTCGCGGAGGCTGGCGCGGGGGCCTACCGGCTCGGCCCCAGTGTGCTGCGCACCTCGACGGCCGGCACCGTCGCCGCGGCCGTGCTGATGGGGCGCACCGGCCGCTGGTCGTAGGTGGGAGCCGGAGCCGTACGGTGCGCGGCGGTCCGGCGGGAACGGACCGACGGGCGCGCACCGGCGGCGGCTAGCATGCCAGGTGCAATGATCGCGCGAGTCGAGGAGGCCCCGTCCATGGCGGGAGAACCGCAGGCGGACTGCCTGTTCTGCAAGATCGTCTCGGGGGAGGTGCCTGCGACCCTGGTACGGGAGTCGGAGACGACCTACGCATTCCGTGACATCAACCCCCAGGCCCCCACGCACGTCCTGGTGGTCCCCAAGGCCCACTACCGGGACGCCGCCTCGCTCGCCGCCGCCGAGCCGCAGCTCGTCGCCGACGTGCTCGCCGAGGCAGGCCGCGTCGCTGCCGAGGAGAAGATCGACGAGACCGGCTACCGCATCGTGTTCAACACCGGTGCCGGCGCCGGACAGACCGTCTGGCACGCGCACGCCCACGTCCTGGGCGGCCGCGGCTTCAACTGGCCCCCCGGATAAGGATTCATGTCCGCAAGAGAATTCGTCGTGCTCGGCACGGCCAGCCAGGTCCCGACGCGGCACCGCAACCACAACGGCTATCTGCTGCGCTGGGACGGCGAGGGCATCCTCTTCGACCCCGGAGAGGGCACCCAGCGGCAGATGCTGCGGGCCGGGGTCGCCGCCCACGACATCGACCGGATCTGCATCACGCACTTCCACGGCGACCACTCGCTCGGCCTCGCCGGGGTCATCCAGCGGATCAACCTCGACCAGGTCACGCACCCGGTCACCGCGCACTTCCCGGGCAGCGGACAGCGCTTCTTCGAACGGCTGAGGTACGCCACCGCCTACCGCGAGACGGTTCGGCTGACCGAGCAGCCGGTGTGGGCGGACGGCGTGCTCGCGCGCACCAAGTCGTACGTCCTCGAGGCGACGAAGCTGTCCCATCCGGTGGAGTCCTACGGGTACCGTCTGGTCGAGCCGGACGGGCGGCGCATGCTGCCCGAGCGGCTGGCCGCGCACGGCATCACGGGACCGGACATCGGCAGGATCCAGCGCGAGGGCTCCCTGCGCGGGGTGGCGCTCGACGACGTCAGCGAGGCGCGGTACGGCCAGCGCTTCGCGTTCATCATGGACACCCGGCTCTGCGACGGCGTGTACGTGCTCGCCGAGGGCTGCGACATGCTGGTCGTCGAGTCCACGTTCCTCGACGAGGACGTCCGACTGGCGGAGGACCACGGCCATCTGACGGCCGGCCAGGCCGGCCGGATCGCCGCCGAGTCTGGGGTGCGCCATCTCGTGCTCACGCACTTCTCGCAGCGCTACGCCGACCCGGAGGTGTTCGGGCAGCAGGCCCGCGCCGCCGGGTTCGAGGGTGAACTGACGATCGCGTCGGACCTGCTCCGGGTACCCGTACCGAAACGGAACCCCTGAGCAAGACCCCGCGGGAGAACCCATGCCGCTGCCCAAGGCCGAACTCCACCTGCACATCGAAGGCACCCTCGAACCGGAGCTCGCCTTCGCGCTCGCCGAGCGCAACGGGGTGCGGCTGCCGTTCGAGGACACCGCGGAACTGCGCCGCGCCTACAGCTTCGAGGACCTCCAGTCGTTCCTCGACCTGTACTACGCCCTGATGGCCGTGCTGCGCACCGAGGACGACTTCGCCGAGCTGGCCGATGCCTATCTCGCCCGTGCCGCGGCGCAGGGCGTGCGGCACGCGGAGATCTTCTTCGATCCGCAGGCGCACACGGACCGGGGCGTCGAGATCGGCACGGTCGTGGAGGGCCTGGGCCGGGCGCTGGACCGGAGCGAGGAACGGCACGGGGTCTCCACCCGGCTGATCATGTGCTTCCTGCGCGACCGGTCCGCCGAGTCGGCGATGGCCACGCTGGACGCCGCCAGACCCTACCTGCGCCGGATCACGGGCGTCGGCCTGGACTCGGCCGAGGTCGGCAACCCGCCGTCGAAGTTCCGCGAGGTCTACGAGGCGGCGGGCGCGCTCGGACTGCGCAAGGTCGCGCACGCGGGCGAGGAGGGCCCCGCCGCCTACATCCGTGAGGCGCTGGACGTGCTCGGCGTCGAGCGCGTCGACCACGGCCTGCGCGCCCTGGAGGACCCCGACCTGGTGCGCCGCCTGGTCCACGACCGGGTGCCGCTGACGCTCTGCCCGCTGTCGAACGTACGGCTGAAGGCGGTGGACGTCCTGGAGGACCATCCGCTGCCGCGCATGCTGGCCGTGGGGATGAAGTGCACGGTGAACTCCGACGACCCCGCCTACTTCGGCGGGTACGCGGAGGACAACTTCCGTGCCGTGCGCGAGGCGCTGGGGCTGCGCGACGAGCAGCTGCGGGAGCTGGCGCGCAACTCCTTCGAGGCGTCGTTCCTGGACGACGACGAGGAGCGCAGGGCGCGCTACCTGGCCGAGGTCGAGGCGTACGTCTTCGAGGACTGACGGGACTGGACAGCCTTCACCGGCCCTAGTGGCGTGTGACGTGGGACACTTCTTGTTTGTCACTTGGTGGGCGAGGGTATTGGCATTGGCTTTCCGGGCGAGGAACATCCGGACGACTCCTGAGAGACACCTGGGCAGCGCCGGGCCGGGCGCGGTCGGCACACCGCGAAGGGCATCGGGACGGGCCTTGGGAAGGCAATGGGAAGGCCAGGGCCAGGCTGTCGGAAAGGGCTGGTAGGACCATCGGAAGGGCCATCGGAAAGCCCGGCGGAGGGGCCCTCGGAAGGCCGGCGGAAGGGCCTTCGGAGGGGCCATAGGAAAGGCCGTGGGAAAGGCCGTCGGGAAGGGAGAGCGCACCGTGATCGCATACCGCTCGGACCAGCCGGAACCCGCCGCGGGAGTGGATCCGCTGAAGGGGCTCCGGGCGCCCGGTGATCCGGTGTGCGACGTGTTCCTGACCGGCACGGTCTTCCTCGACATCATCTTCACCGGCCTGGACAGCGCCCCGGTGGTCGGCACCGAGTCCTGGGCCCGCGGCATGGGTTCCAGCCCCGGAGGGGTCGCCAACATGGCGACCGCCCTCGCGCGGCTGGGCCTGCACACCTCGCTCGCCGCGGCCTTCGGCGACGACCACTACGGGGAGTACTGCTGGGACGCGCTGGAACAGGGCGAGGGCATCGACCTGTCGATGTCACGGACCGTTCCGGGCTGGCACTCGCCGGTCACGGTCTCCATGGCGTACGACGGGGAGCGCACCATGGTGTCGCACGGCCACGAGGCGCCACCGCCCGCCCACCCCGGCGAGCTGCACTACCCTCCCCGGTCCCGCGCGGCGATCGCGTCCCTGGCGCCCGGGCGCTCCGAGGACTGGGTGGGCACGGCCGCCCGCGGCGGGGCGCTGGTCTTCGCCGACGTCGGCTGGGACGAGACCGGGCGCTGGGACCTGGCCGCGCTTCCCGACCTGACGCACTGCGAGGCCTTCCTGCCCAACGCGGGGGAGGCGATGCGCTACACCCGCACCGACTGCCCGCGCGCCGCGGCCCGTGCGCTCGCCGAGAAGGTCCCGCTGGCCGTGGTCACCCTGGGTGCCGAGGGCGCGTACGCCGTGGACGGCGGGACCGGGGAGATCGCCGAGGTGCCGGCCATCGACGTGGCGGCGCTGGACCCGACGGGTGCGGGCGACGTCTTCGTCGCGGGGTTCGTCACCGGGACCCTGGCGAAGTGGCCGCTCGCGGACCGGCTGGCCTTCGCCGGGCTGACCGCCGCGCTGTCGGTGCAGGAGTTCGGCGGCTCGCTGTCCGCGCCCGGCTGGGCCGAGGTCGGCGCCTGGTGGCGACAGGTGAAGACCTGCGCGGTGTCGTCCGGCGGCGGCGCCGGTGCCCAGGACCCGCGGGCCCTGGGCC
The DNA here is from genome assembly GCF_055573115.1 of Streptomyces sp. NPDC030222. Lineage (NCBI taxonomy): Bacteria > Bacillati > Actinomycetota > Actinomycetes > Kitasatosporales > Streptomycetaceae > Streptomyces > Streptomyces sp. NPDC030222. The sequence continues at coordinate 137,255 of NZ_JBVICA010000020.1, read as the reverse complement.
GGTACGCCTTCCTGGACGACCTGGTGCCGGAGGCGGTCCGGCCCTGGCCGCTGCGCCGGGCGGTACCGACGATCGGCTTCCGCCGCACCGCCTGAGGACGGGCACGGGTGGCGGGCCCGGGTGGCCGTCCCGGACGGGCGGACGCCGGCGACAGACGGTGGGCGCGGACTGCGGCACGGCAGGCGGGCGCGGACGGCGGGCGCATACGGCAGGCACCGGCGGCGGCGCGTACGGCAGGCACGGCGGCGGGCAGGCGCGGCCGGGACAGCCCGTCGGGGACCGGCCCGTGCGGGCAGCCGGAAAATGCTGTCCGCCTCGTCGGTGGCCCGTCGTACGCTGGGAACCTCAGAGGTTGTCGAGAGGCGAGAACCCTGCAACAGGAGGTATGCGCAGGCCACAGTGCCGGCCCATGACTCAGACACCCATCACCCACACCCCTGCGCCGGGGCAGGCTCGAGCCCACTTCACCGTCCCCGCCAAGCATCCGATGGTGACCGTTCTGGGCTCCGGCGACGCCCTGCTGCGCGTGATCGAGGACGCGTTCCCCGCCGCCGACATCCATGTGCGGGGCAATCAGATCAGCGCGATCGGTGACGCCAAGGAAGTCGCACTGATACAGCGCCTGTTCGACGAGATGATGCTGGTGCTCCGCACCGGACAGCCGATGACGGAGGACGCAGTGGAACGCTCGATCGCCATGCTCAGGGCGAGCGAGAACGGCGGAGACGCCGAGACCCCGGCCGAGGTGCTCACCCAGAACATCCTCTCCAACCGCGGTCGCACCATCCGCCCCAAGACGCTCAACCAGAAGCGGTACGTCGACGCGATCGACAAGCACACCGTCGTGTTCGGCATCGGCCCGGCCGGTACCGGAAAGACGTACCTCGCCATGGCGAAGGCCGTGCAGGCGCTCCAGTCCAAGCAGGTCAACCGGATCATCCTGACCCGGCCGGCCGTCGAGGCGGGCGAGCGGCTCGGCTTCCTGCCCGGCACGCTCTACGAGAAGATCGACCCGTATCTGCGGCCGCTGTACGACGCGCTGCACGACATGATCGACCCTGATTCGATCCCCCGTCTGATGGCGGCGGGCACGATCGAGGTGGCTCCGCTGGCGTACATGCGCGGCCGGACGCTCAACGACGCGTTCATCATCCTCGACGAGGCGCAGAACACGAACCCCGAGCAGATGAAGATGTTCCTGACGAGGCTCGGCTTCGACTCGAAGATCGTCGTCACCGGTGACATCACGCAGATCGACCTCCCGGGCGGCACCAAGAGCGGCCTGCGGCAGGTGCGGGAGATCCTGGACGGCGTCCAGGACGTCCACTTCTCGATGCTGACCTCGCAGGATGTCGTACGGCACAAGCTCGTCGGCCGTATCGTCGACGCGTACGAGAAGTACGACACCGCGAACGGCCGCAACGGGAAGTAGACAGACCAGCACCATGTCGATCGACGTCAACAACGAGTCCGGAACCGAGGTCGACGAGCAGGCGATCCTCGAGATCGCCCGCTATGCCCTCACCCGGATGCGCATCCACCCGCTCTCCGAACTCTCGGTGATCGTCGTGGACGCCGAAGCCATGGAGCAGCTCCACCTCCAGTGGATGGACCTCCCGGGCCCGACCGATGTCATGTCCTTCCCGATGGACGAGCTGCGTCCGCCGTCCAAGGACGACGAGGAGCCCCCGCAGGGGCTCCTCGGGGACATCGTGCTGTGCCCGGAGGTGGCCAAGAGGCAGGGCGAGGAGGCCCCGACGCGGCACTCCATGGACGAGGAGCTCCAGCTCCTCACGGTGCACGGAGTGCTGCACCTCCTCGGGTACGACCACGAGGAGGCCGACGAGCGGGCCGAGATGTTCGGCCTCCAGGCGGCGATCGTCGACGGCTGGCGGGCGGACAAGGGGCTGACCGGCCCGTCACCCGCACCGACCGTGTCGTGACCGCGCAGCTGATCATCGGGGCGGTGCTGCTGGTCGTCGTGGCCTGGCTCGCCGCCTGCGCCGAGGCCGGCATCGCCCGTATCTCCAGCTTCCGCGCCGAGGAAGCGGTCCGGTCCGGGCGGCGCGGCAGCGACCGGCTCGCCCAGGTCGCCGCCGACCCCACCCGCTATCTCAATGTCGCCCTGCTGGTGCGGGTCGCCTGCGAGATGGCCGCCGGCGTGCTGGTCACCTATGTGTCCCTGCGCGAGTTCGACGAGACCTGGCAGGCGCTGGCCGTCGCCATCGCGGTGATGGTCCTCGTCAGCTATGTGGCCGTGGGCGTCTCACCGCGCACCATCGGCCGCCAGCACCCGCTGAACACGGCAACCGCCGCGGCGTACGTGCTGCTGCCGCTGGCCAGGATCATGGGCCCGATCCCACAGCTGCTGATCCTCATCGGCAACGCTCTGACCCCGGGCAAGGGCTTCCGGAAGGGCCCCTTCGCCTCGGAGGCCGAGCTGCGGGCCCTCGTGGACCTCGCGGAGCAGGAATCCCTGATCGAGGACGAGGAGCGCCGTATGGTGCACTCCGTCTTCGAGCTCGGCGACACGCTGGTGCGCGAGGTGATGGTGCCCCGCACCGATCTGGTGTGCATCGAGCGGTTCAAGACCATCCGGCAGGCGCTCACCCTGGCCCTGCGGTCCGGCTTCTCCCGCATCCCGGTGACCGGGGAGAACGAGGACGACATCGTCGGCATGGTCTATCTCAAGGACCTGGTCCGGCGCACCCACATCAACCGCGAGTCCGAGTCGGACCTGGTGTCCACCGTGATGCGGCCCGCCACGTTCGTGCCCGACACCAAGAACGCCGGCGATCTGCTGCGGGAGATGCAGCAGGAACGCAGCCATGTCGCCGTGGTCATCGACGAGTACGGCGGCACGGCCGGGATCGTCACCATCGAGGACATCCTGGAGGAGATCGTCGGCGAGATCACCGACGAGTACGACCGGGAGCTGCCGCCGGTGCAGGGCCTGGGGGAGGACCGCTACCGCGTCACGGCCCGCCTCGACATCGGCGACCTCGGCAAGCTGTTCGGGCTCGACGAGTTCGACGACGAGGACGTCGAGACGGTCGGCGGACTCCTCGCGAAGTCCCTGGGCAGGGTCCCGATCTCCGGTGCCAACGCCGTGGTGGACCTGCCCGACGGGCGGGCCCTGCGACTGACCGCCGAGTCCCCGGCGGGCCGTCGCAACAGGATCGTCACCGTTCTCGTGGAGCCCGCATGACCCCGGAACAGCTGAAGGCGCTCTGTCTGGAGCAGAACGCGGCGGTGGAGGACTTCCCCTTCGGGCCGGAGGTCTCGGTCTTCAAGGTGGGCGGGAAGATGTTCGCCCTCAGCGACCTGACGGGCGAGCCGCTCAAGGTCTCCCTGAAGTGCGAGCCGGAGCTCGCGGTCCGGCTCCGCGCGGACCATCCGGCGATCGTGCCCGGCTGGCACCTCAACAAGCGCCACTGGAACACCGTCACCGTCGGCGGGCTGCCGGAGCGGATGGTCCGGGAGATGATCGAGGACTCCTACGACCTGGTCGTCGCCGGACTGCCGAAGGCCGACCGGCTCCGCCTCGACCGGCCCTGATCGCGGACGGGCGGCCCGACCTTATGCTCGGGGCATGACACAGAGCACCGAGCCCGGCCCCGAGGACCGCAAGATCATCACGCTGGCGCGCAGCGCCCGTGCCCGCAACGGCGTGCCGGAGGGTGCGGCGGTACGGGACGAGACCGGACGCACCTATGTCGCCGGCACGGTCGATCTGCCGTCGCTGAAGATCAGCGCGCTCCGCACCGCGGTCGCCATGGCGGTGGCCTCGGGCGCCCGGTCCCTGGAGGCGGCGGCCGTCGTCACCACCGAGCCCGCCGTGCCCGACGAGGACCGCGCGGCGGTCGCCGACCTGGGCGGGGCCGCCACTCCGGTCCTGGTCGCGGGCCCGGACGGCGAACTGCGCAGCACCCTGTCGGCCGGCTGACCCGACGGCGGGGTGCGCGGGGCGCGACATGTCCGGCCGACGTCCCCGGGCCGACGGGAGCGTTCCGCTCCAGTAGCTCTGACCTGCGGTGACAGGATCTTGACAGTATCTGATGGGTCATCAGTCGATGCGTCCGGCGTGCATTGACTTCTCTTTGCCCCGAGCCGTCAATGCCCCTGTCGGCGCAGGAGAGCCGCTGCGCCCGCATCCATCAGGAGGGGGCAACCAACCATGCCTTCAGCCACCCCACGCACCCCCGCAGCGCGAAGACGGCGATGGGCCGCCGTCCTCGGTGTCGTGGCGCTCGCCGTCGGGGGCGGCGCGCTCGGGGCTCCCGTGGCCTCGGCCGCCGCGCCCGTCGACTTCCCCACACACTGCGTGCCGCCGCCGATCGCGGGCATCCCGCCGATCGACGGCACGACGACCGCGGAGATCAAGGTCGACAAGGCCACGCCCAAGATCGGCGACACGGTCACGGTCACCTACACCGTGACCAAGCCTGCCGCCAGCAACCCCGTCGACATCGCCCTGCCCGCCGACATCATGACCCCGACCGGCAAGGTCACCCTCGGCGGTGCCCAGGCCGGGTCGGTCACGGTCGCCGGGCCCAAGAAGAATCCGCCCGTCCCCGGCAAGGGCGCGTTCCCGGCGTTCAGCATGACCGGCACCTTCACGGTCACCGCGGCCGGTGCGATCACGCTCTCCCCGGGCGACTACAACATCCACACCAGTTACATCATGGAACTGGACACGCCCTGTACGGTCACCGATCCGCCGGCGCCCGTCTCCGAGACGGTCACCGCCACGGACGGCGGCCAGACCAACGAGCGCGCCATCCAGCTCGGGACGGCATCCGGCAAGCCCGGCGACAGCGTCACCGTCACCGGCAGCAAGTTCACCGCCGGGGCCACCGTGACCCTGGAGGGCCGTGCGGGCGCCGCGGCCACGGCGGACAAGACGACCGTGACGGCGAACGCCCAGGGCGGGTTCAGCGGGGCCCTCGCGGTCACCGACAAGGCGACCACCGGCGTCGTCGCGTACGAGGGCGCCGTCTGGTCCGCCGAGAAGGGCGCCGGCCCGGCGACGTACACCGTCATCGACGACACCCCCGCCCCGCCGAACAGCCAGAAGCTCACCTCGTCCGTCAAGGCAGGCACCCTGTCCATGAGCCAGGGCGGCGACGCGGTCGCGATGTCCGCGGTGGATTTCGGGACCGGCGGCGCGTCCACCGGCGCGCTGAGGACGGTGACGGTCAAGGACTTCCGCGGCGGCCCCGCGGGCTGGTCCCTGACCGGCAAGGTCACCGACTTCTCCGGACCCGGCGGCAAGATCGCCGCGGGGAAGCTCGGCTGGACCCCGGCCTGCGCCACCAAGGCGGGCAGCCCCAGCACCTGCGCGGCCGGCTCGGCAGGACCGGTCGGCACGGCCGGCGCGACGCTGGCCTCCACGCCGAACGGCACCGTGACCGGCGGTGAGTTCACCGTCGACGCGGGAGTGTCCCTGGACGTACCGGCGTTCACCGCGCCAGGCACGTACACGGGTGTACTCACGCTCACGCTGACCTGACGGCCGGTCCCGTGGGCCGGGCGCGCACCCGGCCGGCCCACCTCCCGCCCTGCCCACCTTTCACCGGTCGGTTCCCGGGCGGGTGTGGTTCCTGCCTCGGTCGGTCGTTCACCGGCCGGTTCCCGGGCGGGTGTGGTTCCTGCTCGGTCCGCCTTTCACCGGCCCGTCCTCGGCCCGCTGCACTTCCTGTTCGGCCGGACTGCCCGGCCCCTCGCCCGACCGGCCCGTCTTCCACCCGGGGGTTCCCGCCCGTGCGCAAGCCGTACGTCCTCCTGCTCGCCCTCTTCGTCGCCGTCGGCCCGCTGCTGTGGCCGCCCGCCGCCACGGCCGCGGACAACGGCGACTGGTCCGTCTTCCCGGCCGCCACCGCACTCGGGCAGCGACCGTACTTCTATTTCTCCGCCGCGCCCGGAGACGTCCTCACCGACCGGGTCACGGTCACCAACAGGACGGCCGGACCGCTGACCTTCCGGCTCTACGGCGCCGACGCCTACAACACCGCCCGCGACGGCGGATTCGCCGTGCGCACCGAGAAGGAGAAGCAGCGCGGGGTCGGCGCCTGGGCCGCGCCCGAGCGTCGCGGCCTCACCGTCCCCGCCCGTGGTTCCGTCACCGTGCCGTTCACCCTCACCGTGCCCGCCGACGCCGTGCCCGGCGACCACCCCGGCGCCCTCGTCGCCCTCGACGAGCGGATCGACACCTCCCGCGGCCCGGTCGCGGTCGGCGTCCGGCAGGCCGTGGGGGCCAGGATCTACCTGCGGGTCGGCGGCCCCACCGTGCCCGCCCTCGCCGTGGAGGACGTCACCCTCGACCAGGACCGCCCGGTGGTGCCCGGCACCGCGGAGAGCCGCGCCGTCCTGTCGTACACGTTGCACAACCGCGGAAATGTGACCCTCAACCCACGCGTCGCCCTGGAGGCGCGGGGGCTCTTCGGGCGTACCCTCCTCCACCGCGATCTGACGGCCGCGCCCTCGGAACTGCTCCCCGGCCAGCGGGTCCGGCTCAGCGAACCCTGGTCCGGCGCGCCCCAGTTCGACTGGGGCGAGGTGACGCTCACCGCACGTGCCAAGGACGTGAGCGAGCGGGCCACGGTCTCCTTCCTCGCGCTCCCCTGGCTGGTCCTCGCCCCGCTCGTGGCCGCCGCCGCGGGCACCGTGACGGGTCTGCGGCTGCGGGCCGTACGGCGGGCCCGTCGCGATCGGGGACAATAATCCGCATGAGCGCTCGTAACCATGCCACCGAAGCCCCCCACCGGGCGGGCTTCGCCTGTTTCGTCGGCCGCCCCAACGCGGGCAAGTCCACCCTCACGAACGCTCTGGTCGGCCAGAAGGTGGCGATCACCTCCAACCGCCCGCAGACCACCCGGCACACCGTCCGCGGCATCGTGCACCGGCCCGACGCGCAGCTCGTCCTGGTCGACACCCCAGGCCTGCACAAGCCGCGCACCCTGCTCGGCGAGCGGCTCAACGACGTCGTGCGGACCACCTGGGCCGAGGTCGACGTCATCGGCTTCTGCCTGCCGGCGGACCAGAAGATCGGCCCCGGCGACCGGTTCATCGCCAAGGAGCTCGCCGGGATCAAGAAGACGCCCAAGGTCGCCATCGTCACCAAGACCGACCTGGTCGACTCCAAGACCCTCGCCGAGCAGCTGATCGCGATCGACCGGCTCGGCCGTGAGCTGGGTATCGAATGGGCGGAGATCGTTCCCGTCTCGGCGGTCGGCGACAAGCAGGTCTCGCTGCTCGCGGACCTGCTCGCCCCGCTGCTGCCCGAGGGGCCCGCGCTCTACCCCGAGGGCGACCTCACCGACGAACCCGAGCAGATCATGGTCGCCGAGCTGATCCGTGAGGCCGCGCTGGAGGGCGTGCGCGACGAGCTGCCGCACTCGATCGCCGTCGTCGTCGAGGAGATGCTGCCCCGCGAGGACCGCCCGGCCGACCGGCCACTGCTCGACATCCATGCCAACGTCTACATCGAGCGCCCCAGTCAGAAGGGCATCATCATCGGCCCGAAGGGCAAGCGGCTCAAGGAAGTCGGCATCAAGTCCCGCAAGCACATCGAGGCGCTGCTGGGCACCCCCGTCTTCCTGGACCTCCATGTGAAGGTCGCCAAGGACTGGCAGAGGGACCCCAAGCAGCTGCGGAAGCTCGGCTTCTAGAAGCCGGGGCTCGCGGGTACCGCGAGGCCCGGGACGGCCACGCCCAAGCGCTGCCGTGGCCCCGGCCCGGAACCCGTGGCCGGCCGCCGGGTCCCCGTGGCCGGCCGACAGGTCCCCGCGGGCACGTTGTCAGGCCCCCGCAGGTTCCGCGATCAGTGCCGTGGCCACGCGGCGGAAGCCCACCCGCGCGTAGACGCGCGCCACGTCCTCGTCGCCCGCCGAAAGGAACACCGTGGCGTGGCCGCGCGCCTTCGCGTCGGCGACGAGCGCCGCGGTGACGGCCTGGGCGAGGCCCCTCCGCCGTGCGGACGGAAGCGTCCCCACGCCGACGATCTCGGTGACGCCGCCGACCGGGTTGTGCATCCCCGAGCACAGCACCGTGCCGTCCTCGACCGCGGCGGCCAGCACGCTGGTCCCCGCATCGAGACGGGCGGCCACCCGCTCGACCCGCTCGCTGCCGGCGAGCGCGAGGATCTCCGCGGCCAGCTCCTCGGGGCCGGCCGCGCCCACCGCGGTGCCCGGGTGGGCGAAGGCCAGCTGCGGTACGGCCAGCGCAGCGGCCAACAGCGGATCGTCGCCGGCCAGGAGCCTCACCGAGACGCGTCCGGATGTTCCAGCGGCGGTCCCCGCGTCGCCGGACCCCACGAGTGCCCCGGCATGGGACGCCCCGGTGCCGTCGGTATCCGCCTCGGCCGGCCCCGCGGCATCGTCGGCGAGCACCATCAGCGGATGCTCGTGAACGCGGAGTCCCGCCTCCTCCACGGCGGCCCGCAGTCCCGGCGTGGTCTCCGCGACCCATTCGAACGACTCGGGTACGCCGAGTTCCCGCTGCCGGGCCCGGACCCGCCGGACGTCCTCGACGGTCGTCCGCCCTGCGGCTTCCGGCGTCGGGCGGGCGTAGAAGTGCCACCCGGCCCCCTCGCGCACGAAGAGGGTCAGCGGGCCGAAGTCCTCGGCCCGCGCGTACGGGCGGGGGACGGCGTCGTAGTAGTGCTCCAGCGCATCGAGGGCGCCACCGGAATGATCAACAGTTGTCATGCGGATCATCCAAGCGGATCGGCTGTTCCCGGTCTCCCCGGTTTCAAGCCCCTTCCTTCAGTACGCGGGAGATCAGCCGTCGTTGCTCGTCGGTCAGCCGCGGGTCCGCGCAGTACACCGTCCGGTCGTCGACGGTGACCTGGTAGCTGAAGCCGTCCGGCACCCCGACGGGCGGGGTCTCCCGGGCCGTGGCGAGGACCTGCTCCACGAGGGCGTGCCACTCCGCCGCGTCGTCGCGGCCGGCGGTGTCCACCTCGGCGAGCCGTTCCACGCCGGCGAATCCTCCGGTGCGTCGTACTTGAATGCGCATGGGGTCCTGTCTACTCGGTGCCCGCCGGTCCCGCATCCGTTCGTCGGCCGGTCGGCACGCCCACCTGCGACCAGGCCTTGAGCACGGCCTCGTGCTCGGCCCCCTCGCCGTAGCGGGCCCCGGCCGCCTTCACGGTGAGCCGGGCGAAGTCCGCGAAGTCTGCGTCGTTGGTCAGCTCGCCGCCGGTCAGCACGTCGTACCAGAGCTGTCCGGCGCGTTCCCAGGCGTAGCCGCCCAGCGCCGTGGCCAGCAGGTAGAACGCGTGGTTGGGGATGCCGGAGTTGATGTGGACACCGCCGTTGTCACGGCTGGTGCGGACGTAGTCCTCCATCTTCGCCGGCTGCGGGTCCTTGCCGAGGACGTCGTCGTCGTACGCCGTGCCCGGTGCCTTCATGGAGCGCAGCGCCTCGCCCTGCACGGCGGGCGCGAGCAGTCCCTGCCCGATGAGCCAGTCCGCCTCGGCGGCGGTCTGGCCGAGGGCGTGCTGCTTGACCAGTGAGCCGAAGACGTCGGAGAGGGACTCGTTGAGGGCTCCGGACTGGCCGTAGTACTCGAGATTGGCCGTGTACTGCGTCAGACCGTGGGCCAGTTCGTGGCCGATGACGTCCACCGGGATGGTGAAGTCGAGGAAGACCTCGCCGTCGCCGTCGCCGAAGACCATCTGCTCGCCGTCCCAGAACGCGTTGCCGTAGTCGCGGTCGTAGTGGACGGTCCCGGTCAGCGGCAGGCCCGCTCCGTCGATGGAGTCCCGTCCGTAGACGGCGTGCAGCAGCTCGAAGGTCGCGCCGAGTCCCGCGTAGGCGCGGTTGACGGTCGCGTCGTCGACCGGCCCCTCGCCCTCGCGGCGCACCACGCGGCCGGGGAGCCGGGTGTCGTGCTCAGCGTCGTGGACGGTGCGCCGGGGCCGGCCGGCGCCCTCGGTCCCGGCGGCCGGTGCGACCGCGCGGAGCGCCGTCACGCGCCGCCGGGTGCGGTGCAGGGCGTCGGCCTCCAGGGTGCGCCGGGCGGGGCCGGAGAAGCGCGGGTCCTCGGACCGGGCGAGCTTGTCGAGGACGTGGGGCGGCACGATGCCGCAGAAAACGGGCTTGAAGTGAGTCATGTCGGGCAATGTGGCACTGAGTACACGAACTGTCACGAGCTGCGAGATTGATTAGCGAAATGGAGTGATAGGACACTGTTTGCCCGTTACTGCTCGGGCGTCCCGCATACTGGAACAGGACCGGCGTCCACGTCGATGCTCGGCTACGCTTCTTCGCATCATGCGTTTCGGGCTGCTTCTTCTTAGCTGCCGCGGCGAGGGCCTGTAGTCGTAGGCCGACCCCCTCCCCGCGGAGTCTGGTGTTGCTTCGACCCAGTCGGCCTCCCCCATAGCCCAAGGGCATGGGAGGGACCCCAGCAATGAAGGACCCGAGGAGCCCCAAGCAATGTCCCAGCAGTCGCAGTGGATCGGCCGCCCCACCCCGATCACCAACACGACGCACAGGCAGCAGCCGTCCGGGATGCCGATCCACAAGTACGGTCCGTACGAGGCCGTGGACATCCCCGACCGCACCTGGCCCGGCAAGCGCATCACCAAGGCGCCCCGCTGGCTCTCCACCGACCTGCGCGACGGCAACCAGGCCCTGATCGACCCGATGTCCCCGGCCCGCAAGCGCGAGATGTTCGACCTGCTGGTCCGCATGGGATACAAGGAGATCGAGGTCGGCTTCCCCTCCTCCGGCGAGACCGACTTCGCCTTCGTGCGGTCGATCATCGAGGAAGGCGCCGTCCCGGAGGACGTGACCATCTCCGTCCTGACCCAGGCCCGCGAGGACCTGATCGAGCGCACCGTGGAGTCCCTGCGCGGCGCCCACCGCGCCACCGTCCACCTGTACAACGCGACCGCGCCGACGTTCCGCCGGGTCGTGTTCCGCGGCTCCAAGGACGACATCAGGCAGATCGCCGTCGACGGCACCCGTCTGGTGATGGAGTACGCCGACAAGATCCTGGGCGACGAGACCGTCTTCGGCTACCAGTACAGCCCGGAGATCTTCACCGACACCGAGCTGGACTTCGCCCTCGAGGTCTGCGAGGCCGTCTGCGACGTCTGGCAGCCCGAGGCCGGCCGCGAGATCATCCTGAACCTGCCGGCGACCGTGGAGCGTTCCACGCCGTCCACCCACGCCGACCGGTTCGAGTGGATGTCCCGCCACCTGACCCGCCGCGAGTTCATCTGCCTGTCCGTTCACCCGCACAACGACCGGGGCACCGCCGTCGCCGCCGCCGAGCTGGCGGTCATGGCGGGCGCCGACCGCATCGAGGGCTGCCTGTTCGGCCAGGGCGAGCGCACCGGCAACGTCGACCTGGTCACCCTGGGCATGAACCTGTTCTCCCAGGGAGTGGACCCGCAGATCGACTTCTCGCAGATCGACGAGATCCGTCGCACCAGCGAGTACTGCAACCAGATGGAGATCCATCCGCGCCACCCCTACGCGGGCGATCTGGTCTACACGGCCTTCTCCGGCTCCCACCAGGACGCCATCAAGAAGGGCTTCGACGCCATGGAGGCCGACGCGGCCGCCCAGGGCAGGACGGTCGACGAGATCGAGTGGGCCGTGCCCTACCTGCCGATCGACCCCAAGGACGTGGGCCGTTCCTACGAAGCGGTCATCCGCGTCAACTCGCAGTCCGGCAAGGGCGGTATCGCCTACGTCCTGAAGAACGACCACAAGCTGGACCTGCCGCGCCGCATGCAGATCGAGTTCTCGAGGATCATCCAGGCGAAGACCGACGCCGAGGGCGGCGAGGTCACGCCGAACGAGATCTGGTCCGTCTTCCAGGACGAGTACCTGCCGAATCCGGACAACCCGTGGGGCCGCATCCGCCTGCGCTCCGGACAGAGCACCACCGACAAGGACGGTACGGACACGCTGACCGTCGAGGCGGTCGTGGACGGCGTGGACACGGTGCTGAACGGCACCGGCAACGGCCCGATCTCCGCGTTCTTCGACGCTCTGAACGCGATCGGCGTGGACGTACGCCTGCTGGACTACACCGAGCACACCATGAGCGAGGGCGCCAGCGCCCAGGCCGCCTCGTACATCGAGTGCGCCATCGACGGCAAGGTGCTGTGGGGCATCGGCATCGACGCCAACACCACGCGGGCCTCGCTGAAGGCCGTCGTCTCGGCGGTCAACCGCGCCAACCGCTGACGCCGGGCGGTCCCGGGCCGTCGAGATCGAGCCAGAACGCGAAGGGCCCGGAACCGCTCCCCCTCTCATGACCGGCCCCGTCCACCCCCGCGGTGGGCGGGGTCCGGCCATCCCTGCACACGGATCACCACTGGGGTGCTGACGCCACATCACTGATGTGGCTAACATCACGCCAGCGCGGCGATGTTGCCGCGCGGATCCCTCCCGTGACCTGAGAGTGACGGGGGAGCTACGGAGGTCCAGGATGGTGCCGGCGCAGGGGCAAAGAGGACGGAAGCTGCACATCTGGTCGATCCGTACGTCCTGGAACACCGTCGGCGACGGCGAGTTCTTCTGCCCCGACTGCGGCGGGGACCGCAACTACCGCCGCCGCACCGGCCGTCGGCGCTTCACCCTGCTCGGCGTCCCGCTGCTCCCGCGCGGTCTCGCCGGCCCCGTCGTCGAATGCGCCGCCTGCCAGAACCGCTTCGGGACGGACATCCTCGACCACCCGACCAGCACCCGTTTCTCCGCGATGCTCCGCGACGCCGTGCACACCGTCGCCCTCGCCGTCCTCGCCGCCGGAGGGACCTCGTCCCGCACCGTCACCTCGGTCGCCACGGCGACCGTGCGCTCCGCCGGCTTCGAGAACTGCACCGAGGAGCACCTCGTCGGCCTCGTCGAAGCGCTGGCCGCCGACACCGGCCGGCTCCCCGGGGCGTACGAGCCGCTGCCCGCCCCCGAGCCCTGCGGCACGGCCCTCGCCATCGAACTCCACGAGGCCCTTGAACCCCTCGCGCCCCACCTGGCACCCGCGGGGCGCGAGTCGATCCTCCTCCAGGGCGCCCGTATCGCCCTCGCCGACGGCCCCTACAGCCAGCCCGAACGCGATGTCCTGGCCATCATCGGCAATGCGCTCCGGCTCCGCGACGACGACACCGCCCGCCTTCTCGCCGCGGCCCGCACCGTCTCCTGACCATCCCGTCTCCTGACCGTACTGATTCCCGCCGTCTCTCCTTCCGCCACCCGGCACCCGCCCCGCTTGCCGTGCCCGGCATGCGATGGCGGCAGGCCGTCGGCGGTACGGGAGAATGGGCCCATGAGCCTGTTCCGCGACGACGGCATCGTGCTGCGCACCCAGAAGCTGGGTGAGGCGGACCGGATCATCACGCTGCTCACCCGCGGGCACGGGCGGGTACGGGCCGTGGCCCGCGGCGTCCGGCGGACCAAATCGAAGTTCGGGGCCCGGCTGGAGCCGTTCTCACATGTCGACGTGCAGTTCTTCGCGCGGGGGAGCGAACTCGTCGGGCGGCATCTCCCGCTGTGCACCCAGAGCGAGATCATCGCACCGTACGGCGGGCCGATCGTCACCGACTACGCCCGCTACACCGCCGGGACGGCCATGCTGGAGACGGCCGAGCGGTTCACCGACCAGGAGGGCGAGCCGGCGGTGCAGCAGTACCTGCTGCTGGTGGGGGCGCTGCGCACCCTCGCCCGGGGCGAGCACGCACCGAACCTGGTGCTCGACGCGTTCCTGCTGCGCTCCCTCGCCGTGAACGGCTATGCGCCGAGCTTCGGCGACTGTGCGCGCTGCGGCATCCACGGGCCCAACCGGTTCTTCTCGGTCGCGGCGGGCGGGGTGGTGTGCGGTGACTGCCGGGTTCCCGGAAGCGTCGTACCCTCTGCGGAGGCCATCGGACTGCTGAGTGCGCTGCTCACGGGGGACTGGGTGACGGCGGACGCGTGCGAGCCGAGGCATGTCAGGGAGGGGAGCGGACTGGTGTCCGCGTATCTGCACTGGCACCTGGAGCGCGGACTGCGCTCGCTGCGGTACGTAGAGAAATAACCGAGATCACCGAGATCACCGAGATCTTCCAGATCGGAGACGAAAGCGCATGGCAGTACGCGGATTCCTGGGCCGGTCCCGCCAGGAGTACAAGGCCCCCGAGCCGCACCCCTCCGGTGCCAGGCCGCCGAGGATCCCCGGCGAACTGGTGCCGAAGCATGTCGCGATCGTCATGGACGGCAACGGCCGCTGGGCCAAGGACCGCGGCCTGCCGCGCACCGAGGGGCACAAGGTCGGCGCCGAGCGCGTGCTGGACGTGCTGCAGGGCGCGGTCGAGATGGGTGTCGGGAGCATCTCCCTGTACGCCTTCTCCACCGAGAACTGGAAGCGCTCGCCGGACGAGGTGCGCTTCCTGATGAACTTCAACCGCGACTTCATCCGCAAGACCCGCGACCAGCTCGACGCGCTCGGCATCCGGGTGCGCTGGGTGGGCAGGATGCCCAAGCTGTGGAAGTCGGTGGCCAAGGAGCTGCAGATCGCCCAGGAGCAGACCAAGGACAACGACAGGCTCACGCTGTACTTCTGCATGAACTACGGCGGGCGCGCGGAGATCGCGGACGCGGCGCAGGCGCTGGCGGAGGACGTCAGAGCGGGCAGGCTCGACCCGGCGAAGGTCACCGAGAAGACGATCCAGAAGTACCTGTACTACCCCGACATGCCGGACGTGGACCTGTTCCTGCGGCCGAGCGGTGAGCAGCGCACCTCCAACTACCTGATCTGGCAGAGCGCTTACGCCGAGATGGTCTTCCAGGACGTGCTGTGGCCGGACTTCGACCGCCGTGACCTGTGGCGGGCCTGCCTGGAGTACGCCTCCCGGGACCGCCGCTTCGGCGGGGCGATCCCGAACGAGGAGCTGCTCAGGATCGAGGGCAGGCCGGCCGCCGACGGTCCGGCTGTCTGACCGGCTGTCCGACCGGTGGCCCGCCGCCGGGCGGCCGGCGGTTCGTCCGTCGGTTCGTCCGGCCCTTCCGGGTCCTGCCCTCGTAATTCCGCGAGGGCACCCGGAACGGGCCGGCACCCGGAGCCGCGGCGCGGGTCATCGTGCTGCCGTTGCCATTGGTGGTCGATGCGGCCGCAGACCGAACCGTCCGGTGCCGGCCGAACCGTCCGGTGCCCGCCGTCCCGCCGGCACGCCCGCGCGGGGCGATTACGATCACCGTTCATGACGGACCAGCTCATGACGGAGCGGCCACGGGCGCGGACGGTCGGTGTGGGGCGCGGCACGGGGGCCGGTGTGCTGCTCCTCGTGTCCGCGTTCCTCGTCGTTTTCAGTGTCGTCGGGTTCCGCGACACGCCGTTGCCGGACGTGTTCCCCGGCAGCCCGGACGATCCCGCGCCGGCGGTGCTGGGCGCGCTCGCGGCCGCTCTGCTGCCGCTCCTCGGTGCGGTGCTGCTGATGTGGCGCACGGGCTCCTGGGGGCGGGGAGTGACCCTCTTCCTTGCCGTGGCCGTGCTGGTGCCCCTGGTGACGGTCGGCTCCGTCGTGGTGGCGAGACAGCCCTGCTGGGAGGCGGAGGCCGTCGTCCAGCAGGACGACGGCTCCTACGCCTGCGGGGACCGCGCCTGAGCGCCGGCGGGGCCGGGGCCCGAGCCGGTTCGGCCGGGCCCGGCGCGGCCGGTCAGGCCCGTGCGTCCTCCGGGGCCGCCGCCGCGCACTCCGCGCAGGTTCCGAAGATCTCCACGGTGTGGGCGACGTTGACGTAGCCGTGCTGCTCGGCGATGGTCTCCGCCCACTGCTCGACCGCGGGGCCCTCGACCTCGACGGCCTTGCCGCAGACGCGGCAGACCAGGTGGTGGTGGTGCTCTCCGGAGGCGCAGCGGCGGTAGACCGCCTCGCCCTCGCTGGTGCGCAGCACGTCGACGTCGCCCGCTTCGGCGAGGGACTGCAGCGTGCGGTAGACGGTGGTCAGACCGACGGACTCACCACGGTGCTTGAGCATGTCGTGCAGTTCCTGCGCACTGCGGAACTCGTCCACCTCGTCCAGCGCCGCCGCCACGGCGGCACGCTGCCGGGTCGACCGGCCGCGCACGGGGGGTCCTGCAGTCGCCACAGGGTGCCTCCTCACAATCGCCCGCATTTCGTCGGGCCATTCTGCCAGGCCGTACGAGCGGCCCGGCCGGACTCGAGGTCCGCCGGTGCCGGTCAGACCTTGAGGTCGTCCCCCGCGGCGCCGGCCTCCGCGTGTTCCAGCGCGACGGCGGCTTCGGCCGCCTTCGCCTTCCGCCGGGCCAGCGGAGTCGCAAGGACCGTGAGGACCAGGAACGCGACGATGGCCAGCAGCACGATCGTGGCACCGGGCGGTACCTCCTGGTAATAGGAGGTGGTGATTCCGGCCAGCGACACGACGGTGCCGATGGCGACGGCCAGCGTGAAGCTCAGCCTGAAGGACCGCGAGATCTGCTGGGCGGCCGCGACCGGGACCACCATGAGTGCGCTGACCAGCAGCAGGCCGACGATGCGCATGGCGACGGTGACCGTGACCGCGGCGGTGACCGCGATCAGCAGGTTCAGGGCGCGCACCGGCAGGCCGGTGACCCGGGCGAACTCCTCGTCCTGGCTGACCGCGAACAGCTGCCGGCGCAGACCGACGGTGACGAGGACCACGAACGCCGCCAGCAGGCAGATCGCGACGACGTCCTCCTGCGACACGGTCGACAGCGAACCGAAGAGGAAGGACGAGAGGTTCGCGTTCGACCCGCCCGGCGCCAGATTGATCAGCAGCACGCCACCGGCCATACCGCCGTAGAACAGCATGGCGAGCGCGATGTCGCCGCGGGTGCGCCCGTACCAGCGGATCAGTTCCATGGTGACGGCGCCGGCGACGGAGACGGCCGCGGCCATCCAGACCGGGTTGGTGCTGAGCAGGAAGCCCAGGCCGACACCGGTCATGGCGACGTGGCCGATGCCGTCGCCCATCAGCGCCTGGCGGCGCTGGACGAGGTAGATACCGATGGCGGGCGCGGTGACGCCGACGAGGACGGCGGCGATGAGCGCCCGCTGCATGAAGGCGGTCTCGAAGATTTCCATGGTCAGCTCAGCAGTCCCGTGCGGACCGGCTCTTGGGCCGAGTGGGGGTGGACGTGGTCGTGGCCGGGCAGCGCGTGCTGTCCCACGGCCTCCGGAGGCGGGCCGTCGTACACGACGCAGCCGTCGCGCAGCACCACGGCACGGTCGATCAGCGGCTCCAGGGGGCCGAGTTCGTGCAGGACGAGCAGCACGGTGGTGCCTGCGGCGACCTGTTCGCGCAGGGTCGTCGCGAGGATCTCCTGGCTGGCGAGGTCCACGCCGGCCATCGGCTCGTCCATGATCAGCAGTTCGGGTTCGGCGGCGAGCGCGCGGGCGATCAGCACGCGCTGGTGCTGGCCGCCGGAGAGGGCGCTCACGGAGTCCTTGGCGCGTTCGCCGAGGCCGACGACCTCGATGGCGGCCCGGACGGCCGCCCGGTCTGCCTTGGACGGCCACCTGAACTTCGAACGGGACAGCCGTCCGGAGGCGACGACCTCGTGGACGGTCGCGGGCACACCGGACGCGGCGGTGGTGCGCTGCGGCACGTATCCGATGCGCGCCCAGTCCCGGAAGCGGCGCAGCGGGGTGCCGAAGAGCTCCACCTCGCCGGAGGTGAGGGGGACTTGTCCGATCGCGGACCGCACGGCGGTCGACTTGCCGGAGCCGTTGGCACCGAGCAGGGCGACGACTTCTCCGCCGCGGACGGTGAGGTCGACGCCGCGCAGCACGGGGCGTGAGCCGAGCGCGGCGGTGGCCCCGCGCAGGGATATGACGGGCTCACTCACGGGTGCCTCCAGGGGGCCTTTCACTTGGCGCCGAGGGCTTTCCGCAGCGCGGCGAGGTTGGACTCCATGACCTCGATGTAGTCATCGCCCTTGGACGTCTCGGTGATTCCCTCGAGCGGGTCGAGGACGTCCGTCTTCAGGCCCGTGTCCGCGGCGAGGGTCTTCGCGGTCCTGTCGCTGGCGAGGGTCTCGAAGAAGACGGTGGTGACCTTCTCCTTCTTCGCGGTCTCCTGGAGTTCCTTGATACGGGCAGGGCTCGGCTCGGACTCGGGGTCCAGGCCGGCGATGCCTTCCTGGTCCAGTCCGTACCGCTCGGCGAGGTAGCCGAATGCGGTGTGGGTGGTGATGAAGGTCTTGGTGGCGGTGTTCTTCAGGCCGTCGGCGAACCTGGTGTGGAGGGCGTCGAGCTTGGTGACCAGCGCGTCGGTGTTCTTCTTGTAGTCCGCGGCGTGGGACGGGTCGGCCTTCTCCAGGGCCTTGCCGACGCCCTTGGCGACCTCGGCGTACTTCACGGGGTCCAGCCAGATGTGCGGGTCGGCGGCGCCTGCCTCGGCCTCGGCGGGCTTCCCGTCGGTGTGCTCCTCGCCGGCGGGCTCCTCGCCCTCGTGTCCGTGGTCCTGGCCCGCGGTGGCGTGGTTCTCCAGCTTGGTGAGGGTCGCGACGTCGACGGTGTTCTTCACGCCGGCCTCGGCGATGGCCTGGTCGACGGCGGGCTGGATGCCCCTGAGGTAGACGATCAGGTCGGTCTCGCCGAGGCCGGCCGTCTGCTTCGGCGTGAGCTCCAGGTCGTGCGGCTCGACGCCCGGCTTGGTGAGTCCGGTGACGGCGACATGGTCGCCGCCGATCTGTTCGACGAGGTACTGCATCGGATAGAACGACGCCACGACGTCGATCTTGCCGCCGTCCTTCGCGTCGGTGCCGCCGGTGCCGGAGGAGCAGGCGGTCAGGGCGGTGAGGCCCAGAGTCACCGTTCCGGCGACGACGGCAGTGGATATCAGGCGGCGTGCGTTCATGACAGTCATTTTCAACAAAGGTGATAACGATTGTCAACAACGGTCCTCAGGGCAAGGAAAGGGCCACCGATTTGATCCGAGGGGTGCGGCCGCCGCTAGGCTGAAGCATTCGCTGCCGTCCGTTCGTAATGAAGAGAGCACCGTGGCCGCCGACAAGATCGAGACCATCGTCAGCCTGAGCAAGCGCCGTGGCTTCGTCTACCCCTGTAGTGAGATCTACGGCGGTCAGCGTGCCGCCTGGGACTACGGGCCGCTGGGCGTCGAGCTCAAGGAGAACATCAAGCGCCAGTGGTGGCGTTACATGGTCACGTCGCGCGAGGACGTCGTCGGTGTCGACTCCTCCGTGATCCTGTCCCCCGAGGTCTGGGTGGCCTCCGGTCACGTCGCGACTTTCACCGACCCGCTGACCGAGTGCACCTCCTGCCACAAGCGCTTCCGCGCCGACCACCTGGAGGAGGCGTACGAGGAGAAGCACGGCCGCCTCCCGGCCAACGGCCTCGCCGACATCAACTGCCCGAACTGCGGCAACAAGGGCCAGTTCACCGAGCCCAAGCAGTTCTCCGGCCTGCTCTCCACCCACCTCGGCCCGACCCAGGACTCCGGTTCCATCGCCTACCTGCGTCCCGAGACCGCTCAGGGCATCTTCACCAACTTCGCGGCCGTCCAGCAGACCTCGCGCAAGAAGCCGCCGTTCGGCATCGCGCAGATGGGCAAGTCCTTCCGGAACGAGATCACTCCGGGCAACTTCATCTTCCGCACCCGCGAGTTCGAGCAGATGGAGATGGAGTTCTTCGTCAAGCCGGGCGAGGACGAGCAGTGGCACGAGTACTGGATGGAGCAGCGCTGGAACTGGTACCGCGACCTGGGTCTCCGTGAGGAGAACATGCGCTGGTACGAGCACCCGCAGGAGAAGCTCTCCCACTACTCCAAGCGCACCGCCGACATCGAGTACCGCTTCCAGTTCGGCGGCAGCGAGTGGGGCGAGCTGGAGGGCGTCGCCAACCGCACGGACTACGACCTGAAGGCGCACTCCCAGGGGTCCGGCGCCGACCTGTCGTTCTTCGACCAGGAGGCCGGCGAGCGCTGGACCCCGTACGTGATCGAGCCCGCCGCCGGCGTCGGCCGCACCATGCTGGCCTTCCTGCTCGACGCGTACACCGAGGACGAGGCCCCGAACGCCAAGGGCGTCATGGAGAAGCGCACCGTGATGCGCCTCGACCCGCGCCTGGCCCCGGTCAAGGTCGCCGTCCTGCCGCTGTCCCGGAACCCGCAGCTGTCCCCGAAGGCCAAGGGCCTCGCCACGGACCTGCGGAAGAACTGGAACATCGAGTTCGACGACGCGGGCGCCATCGGCCGCCGCTACCGCCGCCAGGACGAGATCGGCACGCCGTTCTGCGTGACCGTCGACTTCGACACCCTGGACGACAACGCGGTGACCGTGCGCGAGCGCGACACCATGAAGCAGGAGCGCGTCTCCCTGGACCAGATCCAGTCCTACCTGGGCGGCCGCCTCCTCGGCTGCTGAGCCCGCACTCGGCGGCCGGGACACTCCCCCGGCCGCTGAGACCGGTGTCATACCGCGAAGCCCCCGGTTCCGGGTACGGGACCGGGGGCTTCGTTGGTTGACTGACGCCCATGGCCACCACCACGACCAAGGTCAGCCGCTGGGACCAGCACGGGCGCGAGCACACCGTGCGCCTCGGCCGCAACGGGGTGCGCCGCAGCCTCGTCTGCGGCACCTGCGACCTGCGCGCGTCCGCCTGGCGCACGGTCCGGGCCTCGGCGTGGCAGGACGCCGCCGAGGAGCATCTGGCCACCGCGCACCAGGCGACCGTCGACCCGGCCGCCCGGCGGAGCGTCAGGCGCTGAGGGCGCGCAGCAGCAGCGCGAGGACGGCGGCGAAGGCGTCGTCGATGGCGGGATCCGTCCAGTCCGCGGCGTGGGCCGGGTCATGGAACCGGTCCGTCGCGTCGAACACGGCACGGGCGGTCGTGGCGTGGTCCCGCTCCGGGGCGGCGAACTCGCCCTGCCGGTGACCGTCCTCCAGGATGCGGGCGAGCTGGCCGACCATATGGCCGATGTGGCGGTCGACCACCTCGCTGCTCTCGCCGATCAGCACCTCGTACGTGGCGAACAGTTCCGGGTCGTCACCGGCCTTGCGCCGCTTGGCCTCGAACAGCGTGGACAGCCAGCGGGTGAGCCGCTCGGCGGCTGGACCGGGCCCCTCCGCGATCGGGGTCAGCTCGCTCACGGCCCGCTCCAGCCAGCGTTCGGTCACGGCCTCGCGCAGCGCCGCCTTGGTGCGGAAGTGGCGGTAGACGCTGCCGTGGCTCACACCGAGGGAGCGGGCCACGTCGACGACCGTCGCCTTGCCCGGGCCGTAGCGGCGCAGCACCTCCTCGGTGGCTTCGAGGATGCGGTCCGGGGTGAGGGCTTCGGTGCTCATGGAAAGTGACCGTACCCGGCGGAACGGGCGGCTCAGTGCTCGCTGTCGAGATGCGCCATCTGCGCTGCGGGGTAGCGGTCGCCCGCCGCGGCCCCGGCCGGCACCGCCGCCTCGATCGCGGCGAGGTCGGCCGCCTCCAGGGTGACGTCCAGGGCGCCCAGCGCCTCGGTGAGCCGGTCGCGGCGGCGGGCGCCGACCAGCGGGACGATGTCCTCGCCGCGCGAGAGCACCCAGGCGATGGCGATCTGGGCGACGGTGACGCCCCTGTCCTCGGCGACCTTCCGTAGCGCGTCCACCAGGTCGAGGTTGTGCCGCAGGTTGTCGCCCTGGAAGCGCGGGCTCATCCCGCGGAAGTCGCCGGGCGCCAGCTGCCGGTCCCTGCCGAAGTGGCCGCTGATCAGCCCGCGGGACAGCACGCCGTACGCGGTGACGCCGATGCCCAGCTCCCGGGTGACGGGCAGGATGCGGTCCTCGATACCGCGCGAGATCAGCGAGTACTCGATCTGGAGGTCGGTGATCGGGGCGACGGACGCGGCGCGGCGGATGGTGTCGGGGCCCGCCTCGGAGAGACCGATGTGCCGGACGTGCCCGGCCTCGACGGCCTCGGCGATGGCGCCGACGGTCTCCTCGATCGGCACGTCCGGGTCGACCCGGGCGATCCGGTAGATGTCGATGTGGTCGGTGCCGAGCCGCTGCAGCGAGTAGGCGAGGAAGTTCTTCACGGCCTCGGGGCGGCCGTCGTAGCCGGTGAAGGCGCCCTCGACGGTGCGCAGCGCACCGAACTTCACGCTGGTCAGGGCCTGCTCGCGGAGGCCCGCGGGGGCGGTCCTCAGTGCTTCGTTGAGGAGCAGCTCGTTGTGGCCCATGCCGTAGAAGTCGCCGGTGTCGAGCAGGGTCACGCCCGCCTCCAGGGCGGCGTGGACGGTGGCGATGGATTCGGCGCGGTCGGCTTCGCCGTAGAGGGCGGACATGCCCATGCAGCCGAGGCCGAGGGCGGACACCCGGGGGCCGCCGGTTCCGAGGGTTCGGGCGGGGATGGTCATCGGATTCCTCCTGGGAGTGGGGTCCTGCCCGTCCGGCAGGGCCCTGCCGCATCCACCATGACATGACGACTGACAGATTTCAATGTCTGTCATCCTTTTCCCGTGCGGTCCGTGGGACCGCGCCGCGGATACGGGACAATGGACGGATGCCCACCTTCTCCGCGCTCTCGATCGGCCCGCACACCGTGCAGCCCCCGGTGGTCCTCGCCCCCATGGCCGGGATCACGAACGCCCCGTTCCGGACCCTGTGCCGCGAGTTCTCGGGCGGCAAGGGGCTCTTCGTGAGCGAGATGATCACCACCCGGGCGCTGGTCGAGCGCAACGAGAAGACCATGCAGCTGATCCACTTCGACGCGAGCGAGACCCCGCGCTCCATCCAGCTGTACGGAGTCGACCCCGTGACGGTCGGCAAGGCGGTCCGGATGATCGTGGACGAGGACCTGGCCGACCACATCGACCTGAACTTCGGCTGCCCCGTGCCGAAGGTGACCCGCAAGGGCGGCGGCTCGGCGCTCCCGTACAAGCGGAACCTGCTGCGGGCGATCCTGAACGAGGCGGTGTCGAACGCCGGGGGCCTGCCGGTCACCATGAAGATGCGCAAGGGCATCGACGACGACCACCTCACCTATCTCGACGCCGGGCGGATCGCGGTGGACGAGGGTGTGACGGCCATCGCCCTGCACGGGCGGACCACGGCCCAGCACTACGGGGGCACGGCGGACTGGGACGCGATCGCGCGGCTCAAGGAGCACGTCCCCGAGATCCCGGTGCTGGGCAACGGCGACATCTGGTCGGCCGGGGACGCCCTGCGGATGATGCGCGAGACCGGCTGCGACGGCGTGGTCGTGGGCCGCGGCTGCCTGGGGCGGCCGTGGCTGTTCGGCGACCTGGTGGCTGCCTTCGAGGGCACGGGCGCCCCGCACGCGCCGTCCCTGCGCGAGGTCGCGGACGTCATGCTGCGCCACGCGCGCCTGTTGGGGGAGTGGATCGGCGACGAGTCCCGCGGGGTGATCGACTTCCGTAAGCACGTGGCCTGGTACCTCAAGGGCTTCTCCGTGGGGTCGGAGATGCGCAAGCGCCTGGCGGTCACCTCTTCCCTGGACGAGCTGGGTGCTCAGCTGAGCGAGCTGGACCTGGACCAGGCGTGGCCGTCCGGCGCGGACGGGCCCCGGGGCCGGACCTCGGGCAACAACCGGGTGGTGCTGCCGGACGGCTGGCTGAAGGACCCGTACGACTGCGCGGCGGTCGGCGAGGACGCGGAGCTGGACACGTCAGGGGGCTGAGCAGGGCCGGCGGGAACTCCGCGACCTGGTCCGGATGCTGAAAACCGGTCGGTCTGGCAGCGTGATTCTCGCCACCCTTGATAGGTGTGGCGCTCAGATGAGCACTTCACGGGCGACTGCATCTCTAGAAGGGGTGGCACTGAGTGCCACCCCTTCTGTCTTCATAGGTTGAAAACAACTGTTGGTAACCTCCGCTCATGTGAGCGCAAATCCGGGTTAGGGAGGGTGGGGTGATTCAAGGAATGAAGGAGGTCTTGGGGAGCGCTTTACTCTCGAAGACTTTCGATCTGCTGGCAGACGAGTGGTTAAGGCCTCATGACGCGCAAGTGGACGTACCCAGACACCTTCGATCTGGGTAAGTTCCTCGCCGTCAGGGCAGCCACCCGAGCCTCGAGGAGTCGAGACCCGTGTCGGAAAACAAAGATCAGAAGTTCGTATACGACTTCACCGAGGGCAACAAGGACCTCAAGGACCTTCTCGGTGGCAAGGGCGCGAACCTCGCGGAGATGACCAATCTCGGCCTTCCCGTCCCTCCCGGCTTCACGATCACGACCGAGGCGTGCAAGGTCTACCTCGACAGCGGCGAGGAGCCGGTGGCACTCCGTGACGAGGTCACCGCCCACCTCGAGGCCCTCGAGCAGAAGATGGGCAAGAAGCTCGGCCAGGCCGACAACCCCCTCCTCGTCTCGGTCCGCTCGGGTGCCAAGTTCTCCATGCCCGGCATGATGGACACCGTCCTCAACATCGGCCTCTCGGACGCGTCGGTGGAGGGCCTGGCCGCCCAGTCCGACAACGAGCGCTTCGCCTGGGACTCGTACCGCCGTCTCATCCAGATGTTCGGCAAGACGGTGCTCGGCGTCGACGGCGAGCTCTTCGAGGAGGCCCTCGACGACGCCAAGGCCGCCAAGAAGGTCACCGTCGACACCGACCTCGACGCCGCGGACCTGAAGAAGCTCGTCAAGCAGTTCAAGAAGATCGTCAAGGCCCAGGCCGGCCGCGAGTTCCCGCAGGACCCGCGCGAGCAGATGGACCTCGCCATCAAGGCCGTCTTCGACTCCTGGAACGGCGACCGCGCCAAGCTGTACCGCCGCCAGGAGCGCATCCCGCACGACCTCGGCACCGCCGTCAACATCTGCTCCATGGTGTTCGGCAACCTCGGCCCGGACTCCGGCACCGGTGTCGCCTTCACCCGTGACCCCGCCAGCGGCCACCAGGGCGTCTACGGCGACTACCTGCAGAACGCGCAGGGCGAGGACGTCGTCGCGGGCATCCGCAACACCGTGCCGCTCGCCGAGCTGGAGAAGATCGACAAGAAGTCGTACGACCAGCTGATGCAGATCATGGAGACCCTCGAGACGCACTACAAGGACCTGTGCGACATCGAGTTCACCATCGAGCGCGGCCAGCTGTGGATGCTGCAGACCCGCGTCGGCAAGCGCACCGCCGGTGCCGCCTTCCGCATCGCCACCCAGCTCGTCGACCAGGGCCTGATCGACGAGGCCGAGGCCCTGCAGCGGGTCAACGGCGCCCAGCTCGCCCAGCTGATGTTCCCGCGCTTCGACGAGTCGGCGAAGATCGAGCAGATCGGCCGCGGCATCGCCGCCTCCCCGGGCGCCGCCGTCGGCAAGGCCGTCTTCGACTCCTACACCGCCGTCAAGTGGTCCCGGTCCGGCGAGAAGGTCATCCTGATCCGCCGTGAGACCAACCCCGACGACCTGGACGGCATGATCGCAGCCGAGGGCATCCTCACCTCGCGCGGCGGCAAGACCTCCCACGCGGCCGTCGTCGCCCGCGGCATGGGCAAGACCTGTGTCTGCGGTGCCGAGGAGCTCGAGGTCGACACCAAGCGCCGGCGGATGACCGTCCCGGGCGGACACGTCGTCGAGGAGGGCGACGTCGTCTCCATCGACGGCTCCACCGGCAAGGTCTACCTCGGTGAGGTCCCGGTCGTGCCGTCCCCGGTCGTCGAGTACTTCGAGGGCCGGATGCACGCCGGCGCCGACGACGCCGACGAGCTGGTCGCGGCCGTCCACCGGATCATGGCCTACGCCGACCGGGTACGCCGCCTGCGCGTACGGGCCAACGCCGACAACGCCGAGGACGCCGCCCGCGCCCGCCGCTTCGGCGCCCAGGGCATCGGCCTGTGCCGCACCGAGCACATGTTCCTCGGTGAGCGCCGCGAGTACGTCGAGCGCCTGATCCTCGCCGACACCGACGAGGAGCGCGAGGAGTCCCTCGAGGCCCTGCTGCCCCTCCAGAAGAAGGACTTCGTCGAGCTGTTCGAGGCGATGGACGGCCTGCCGGTCACGGTGCGGCTGCTCGACCCGCCGCTGCACGAGTTCCTCCCGGACATCACCGAGCTGTCCGTCCGCGTCGCGCTCGCCGAGGCCCGCAAGGAGACCCACGAGAACGAGCTGCGGCTGCTCCAGGCCGTGCACCGGCTGCACGAGCAGAACCCGATGCTGGGCCTGCGCGGCGTCCGCCTCGGCCTGGTCATCCCCGGCCTGTTCACCATGCAGGTCCGGGCGATCGCCGAGGCCGCGGCCGAGCGGAAGAACGCCAAGGCCGACCCGCGCGCCGAGATCATGATCCCGCTCGTCGGCACCGTCCAGGAGCTGGAGATCGTCCGCGAGGACGCCGAGAAGGTCATCGCGGAGGTCGAGGCCGCGACCGGCGTCGAGCTGAAGCTCGCGCTCGGCACCATGATCGAGCTGCCGCGCGCCGCCGTGACCGCCGGCCAGATCGCCGAGGCCGCGGAGTTCTTCTCCTTCGGCACCAACGACCTCACCCAGACCGTGTGGGGCTTCTCCCGCGACGACGTGGAGGCGAGCTTCTTCACCGCGTACCTGGAGAAGGGCATCTTCGGCGTCAGCCCGTTCGAGACCATCGACAAGGACGGCGTCGGCGCCCTGGTCCGCAGTGCCGTGGAGGCCGGCCGGGCCACCCGCCCCGACATCAAGCTCGGCGTCTGCGGCGAGCACGGCGGCGACCCGGAGTCGGTGCACTTCTTCCACGAAGTGGGCCTCGACTACGTCTCCTGCTCGCCGTTCCGGATCCCGGTGGCGCGCCTGGAGGCGGGCCGTGCGGCGGCGCAGTCCTCCGGCAGCGACAGCCGGTAGCAGACCCACCGGAGCCACTCCCCGCCTCCCGGGCGGGGACCCGCCGGTCCATCCGGACCCTCACCGGACCGGCGGAAGGCTCCGGTCAACCCGAAGCGGCGGCACCTTGTGCGGGGTGCCGCCGCTTCCCGTGTGTATGCCATACGTCCGTGCCGCCCGCGGGTGTCACCCGCGTCTGCCGATCGTTCATGCTGCGTACACCGTCTAATCCCGGGCCCGGTTGAATTACGGACTTCAGTATCCGTCAGCTGAATTAGGGCATTCCCTGGAGTAAACGCGCAGGGCACGGCCCGCGGGTCCCCACCCACGGGCCGTGCCCTGTCACTCGAGCCGGGCACGGAGCCGCCGACCTTTGCGGCCGCCGCCGAACGCTGCAAAGCCCCCCACGGTCTTCACTGCGTCTTTCCGGTCGCTCGGCCGGCGTGCCCGACGACGTACAGCTTTTCCCGTGACCCGCAGGTCGCGCGATGCCTTTCAACCCTGGCCGAAACATCGTGGTAACGTGCTGTGATTGAGTGCATACTCTAGGGCGGGGGGTGATTGCGGCTGCATAGGTGGGGGTTTGGTGCTTCGTATCCATTTCACAGAAGTGGACCTGGCGAGGGTGAGGTTGGCGACAGCACCCGACGCCTTGTGGGAAACGATTCTGAGCTTTCATCGATTGCGCGACCGCCGGGGCGCCCTCGTCTTCGGGGAATGGCGGAGGGAAACCCGCACCCGGTTGAACGGTGAAACACGGCTGCTCTCCGGGGTGGTGCCTTCCCGTGGCTATTTCCCGGATTTCCTGACGCCGTCCAGGGAACCCCTTGGCATCGACGCGGGACTGGAGCAGCTGCGCGAGACCCCGGTGAAGCGGCTGCGCCGGGAGCTCGGCGTGCTGGCCGGTGTCCGGCGCCTGCCCGGCTGGCTGGACGCGCTCGCCGACGGCCGCGCCGACGAGCTGACCCGGCTCATCGGCGCGCTGCGCAGCTACCACCGGGCGGCCGTCGACCCCTACTGGCCCGACATACGCACCAGGATAGAGGCCGACCGGGCCGCCCGCGGCCGGGCCCTCCTCGACGGCGGCGCGGACGAACTCCTCGCCTCCCTGCCGCCGATGCTCCGCTGGCGCGCCCCGGTGCTGGAAGCCGACTACCCCGTGGACCGCGAACTGCACCTCGACGGACGGGGCCTGCTGCTCCAGCCGTCCTACTTCTGCCGGCGCACCCCGGTCGCCCTCCACGACCCTGATCTGCCACCGGTCCTGGTGTATCCGGTCACCCACTGCTCGGCACCGGTGTCCGGGGGTTCGGAGCCGATTCCGTCGCTCGGCCGGCTCCTCGGGCACACCCGTTCCGCGGTCCTCCAGGCCATCAGCAGTGGCTGCACCACCAGTGAACTGGCCCGCAGGGCAGGGGTGTCACTGGCCTCGGCCAGCCAGCACGCCGCCGTGCTGCGCGAGGCCGGTCTGGTCTTCACCCTGCGGCACGGGAACGCCGTACTGCACACCCTGACGCCGCTGGGCGCCGCCCTGCTGCGCGGCAGCGCCCAGCCCGAGTCCGTTACGCGCGGAACGGTCCCGTCACCTCGTAGGTGATGCCGCCCGAGGAGCTGCCGCTCGTGCCGCGCTGGCTGGAGAAGTACAGCCGGTTGCCGGCGGGGGAGAAGGCCGGGCCGGTGACCTCGGACGAGGACTGGCCGTTGATCCGCAGGAACGGTGCGACGACGTCGTCCGGGGTGATGATGCAGATCTCCATGTTGCCGCCGTCCTCGGCGACGAACAGGTCGCCGGAGGAGGAGCCGGTGACGTTGTCGACGCCGGTCAGCGGGGCGCCGCCGCCCACCACCAGCGAGTCGTCGTAGGCGAGTTCGTAGGTGCTGTTCGTGAGGTTGAGCTGCCAGACGCGGTTGTCGCCCTTGGTGGTGAACCAGACGGTGTCGTTGGCGTAGTGGCAGCCCTCGCCGCCGTTGAACTTCTTCGACCCGGAGACCTGGCTGCGGGTCGCGGTCGGGGAGCCGTCCGGGTCCGGCACGTTCGCCCAGGTGAAGCTGCCGGAGGTGCCGGTTCCTGCCATGAGCACCTGGAGCGTGCCGGACGAGAGGTTGCCCCATGTGTCGGGGATGAAGCGGTAGAAGCAGCCGTTGCTCTCGTCCTCCGTCAGGTAGATCACCTGACGGACCGGGTCGGCCGCCGCGGCCTCGTGCTTGAACCTCCCCATCGCGTCCCGGCGTACGGCGGCGTTGACGCCGTAGGGGTCGGTCTCGTAGACGTACCCGAGGCTGACCTCCTCGCAGGAGAGCCAGGTGTTCCACGGGGTCTTGCCGCCCGCGCAGTTCTGGCGGGTGTTGGAGAGGATGCGGTAGGCGCCGGTGATCGCGCCGGTGGAGGAGAACACGACCGCGCTCGCGCCGCCCGACGGGTTGATCTCCGAGTTGGAGACGTAGACCCAGCCCGAGCCGTTGGCGAAGCAGGCGCCGCCGTCGGGGGCGTTGTGCCAGGTGTAGCCGGTGGAGGCGACCGTCCGGCCGGAGCGGGCGATGACCCGGCTGCTGAAACCGCTGGGCAGCTGGATGCCGTTGGCGTCCGCCGCACCGAGCGGTCCGTACGGTCCGGGACCGGGCTGGGCCGGTGCCGCGTAGGCCGCGCCGTGCATGAGGGTGCCGCCGAAGGCGGCCGCCGTACCGCCGATGACCGCCCCGCGCAGGAAACTGCGACGTTCCACTTGTCACTCCAGGAAGGTGGTGGTGGACCAGCCCGGCACCGGTCGGCGCCGGGTTCGCGCGGTACGGGAAGCTAGAAGGGGTGCGTGGCTGCCGCGGCAACGATCGGTGAAGCGCAGACGACGGTCAGCGGTTGACCGGATGCGACGGAGGGCTCCGGTCGGCCATGAGAGCCTCTGACCTGCGACGTATGCCTGTCATGGCTCGTCATGGGCTGGTTCGGGGACGGGTGGTGCGCAGATTTTCGGCCGTGCGCCGGTAGACGTCGGCCGCGCGGTTGACGTAGCCGAAGAGGACTTCCGGCTGGTCGGGGGTCAGCCGCACCGGAGGGGCGCAGGCCGGCCGCCGACGGTCCTCGGCCAGTCCGTTCGGCTCTTGTCCAATTGTTCGTCCCGCGGTGCGTCCGGGCACCCGGGCGCTACCGTGCCGGTATGTCGATCACCGCACACCTGCTCGGTTCCGTCCCTCTCCCCGACGCCTTCGACGTGGTCAACGGCGTCGCGCTGGAGAGCCGGGCAGGGCTGACGGGGCAGCGCCCGCAGCACCGGGCGCTGCTGCTGCACGGCACCACCCTCGCCGTCCACGACCTGGAGGCGCTCTTCGCCGGCGACACCCGGCCCTTCGTACGCTTCCCCTGTCCCTGGCCCGACTGGGACCAGGGACTCCACTCGGTGAGCCCCGACGGCACGTTCGCCGTGTTCTCGGGACAGCGCGCGGTACGGGCGGTGGACGCGGACGGCCGCACCCGGTGGGAGCTGCCCCACGGCTGCTGGGGCGTGCCGGCGGACCACGGGCACGACCGGAAGGACGGCGACGACGGGCGGCCGTGCGGGGGCCATGCCTCGGGGTCGTGCCGCATATCCGACGACGGCAGGTTCGTCTGGGCCCATGTCCCCGCCGCGCGCGGGGCGGACGCGTCGGGAGCGGCCTACGGCGGGGACGCGGCGGGCTCCGACGCGGCGTACGGCCCGGGTGAGGGGAATGTTCCGGGTGACGCGTACGAGGAGCAGTGGCTCGTGCTGGACGCCCGGGCCGGCACCGTCCTCGCCCGGCTCG
The DNA here is from genome assembly GCF_055573115.1 of Streptomyces sp. NPDC030222. Lineage (NCBI taxonomy): Bacteria > Bacillati > Actinomycetota > Actinomycetes > Kitasatosporales > Streptomycetaceae > Streptomyces > Streptomyces sp. NPDC030222. The sequence goes on along the minus strand of NZ_JBVICA010000020.1, from coordinate 106,769 downwards.
CGCTGGACAGCGACACCTCCGGATCGAACCACCTCTCCCATCCGGACGGCGTCCACATGGGCCTCGGCATCGGCATGGTCGACGGCGCCCTCCTCCACTGGGGCAGGTGGGACGGGAGGGAGCTCACCAGCTGGGACGTCAACACGTCCATCGACCGGATCCTCGCCGACGTCCATCCCCGGTGCGACGGCTTCCTGACCGTGGAGCACCACGGCGGGGACGTGATGCTGCACGCCCTCGACGGCACGGTCCGCGCCACCGCGGCGAGTGCCGCCCTGCCCGCGCGCGGCGACGAGGACGACCTGCCCTACTGGGACCTGCCCTGCGGCTTCGTCGACGCCCGTACGGTCATCGCGACGACCGTCGAGTCCGACGACGACCCGGACGGGGCCCGCCACTGGCTGCTCGACGCCCGGGACCTGCACGTGCTCGGCACCGTCGGCTACCCCGAGCCGGTCGACGGCTACGTCAGGCCCCTCGGCGACGGCACCTGGCTCACCCACGACAGCGTCAACGACCTGGTCAAGCGCTGGACCGCGGCCGGTACCGAGCCCCGGCAGCAGTCACCCGGAGAAGAAAATCCCCCGGACGAGCGATGAGTTCCGCGAGGGCCGCCGGTCCGACCTCTCGAACGGCACGCCACCCGGGCGGGCCGGCCGCGAGACAGGGACCACCATGGCCACGCAGATCTTCGTCAACCTCCCCGTGAAGGACCTCGAGACCTCGAAGGCCTTCTGGACGGGACTCGGCTACTCGTTCAACCCGCAGTTCACCGACGAGAACGCGGCCTGCCTGGTCTTCAGCGACACGGTCTTCGCGATGCTGCTCACCGAGGCCCGGTTCAAGGACTTCACCCGGAAAGAGATCGCCGACGCCTCGAAGGCCACCGAGACCATCCTCGCCCTCGGCGTCGAGAGCCGCGCCCGGGTCGACGAGCTGACGGACGCGGCACTCGCCTCCGGCGGTCGGCCGGCGAACGAGCCGATGGAGTACGGCTTCATGTACGGCCGTTTCTTCCAGGACCCGGACCACCACCAGTGGGAGGTCATCTGGATGGACCCGTCCGCGGTCCAGACCGAGGGCCGGACCGATGCCCAGGCGGAGGCCCAGGCATAGGGGCCTGCTCAGCCGCCATTCAGGCCCGGTCAGCTCCCCTTCAGACCCTCGGCGGCCACGCCGGTCAGCTGCTCCGAGGCGACCCACAGCCGCTCGCCGGCCACGTCGTCCAGAGTCCACCTGGCCCGCGGGGACCTGGCAGGGGCACCCCGCATGTTCAGGAACGCCGGTCCGGTGAACGAGTCGGGGCGCACTCCGGGCGCGGTCGCCGCGTACAGCGTGGGCAGCGCCCCGGACTCGGCGGGCTGGGCGAGGATCCGGTTGCCCAGCTCCACGACGCGCTCGGCGAACCGGCGGCCCTCCATCCGGACGCCCGCCGTCTGCAGGTTGGTCGCCGCGTAGCCGGGGTGTGCGGCCGCCGCGACCACGTCGGAGCCGACGGCGGCCAGCCGCCTCGCCAGTTCGTGGACGAACAGCAGGTTCGCCGTCTTGGACCGGGCGTAGGCGATCCAGCGGCGGTAGCGGCGCTCGCTGTTGAGATCGCCGATGTCGATGTCGGCCAGGGCGTGCATGCCGCTGGACACGGTCACCACGCGCGCGCCCCGGGTGCGGAGCAGTTTGGGCAGCAGCAGCCCGGTGAGGGCGAAGTGGCCGAGGTGGTTGATCCCGAACTGGGTCTCGAAGCCGTCGGCGGTCCTGCCGTAGGGCAGGGCCATGACGCCCGCGTTGTTGACGAGCAGATCGAGGCCGGGCCGTTCGTACGACTCGGCGAACCGCCGTACGGACGCGAGGTCGGCGAGGTCCAGCGGCGCGAAGACGGCGTCCGCGCCCGGGACGTTCCGCCGGATCAGCTCGGCCGCCTGGGTGCCGCGGGCCTCGCTGCGGCACGCGAGGACCACCCGTGCTCCGTGCCGGGCCAGTTCGCGTGCCGTCACCAGTCCGATGCCGCTGTTGGCTCCGGTGACCACGGCGGTACGACCGCTCTGGTCGGGGATGTCGCTCGCACTCCAGCCGGTCATGCGGCGCTCCTCGTGAGTGGGGGAAGGATCAACGGCTTCCGTACTCAAGAGTAGGCGCGGACGGCAGTGGCGGGGGAAATGCCAGGTGCAGGTGCAGAGCCGTGGCCCGGGCCACGGCTCTGCAGCTTTCAGGCGGCCGCGCGGACCTCGTAGGTGCGCAGGGTCACCGTCTCGTCGTCGAGGCACCGGCCGCTGCCGAGGTCGAAGCGCTGCTTCAGCAACGGCGAGGCGACGAACGGCCGGCCGGACGAGGAGCCCACCAGGCCCCGGGAGAGGACCTGGGCGCCGGTGAACGGGTCGCGGTTGTCGATCGCGTACGGCCGGCCCGTACGGTCCAGGAAGAGCGCGGCCTGCCGGCCGTCCGGGAGCAGTGCGGCGACACCGCGCCCGGGGGTGAGGCGGTCGACGGGGCAGACCTCGACCCACGTCTCGTCCACGCGGACTTGGAGCGTCATCGGGCAATCGCCCCTTCCATGGGTTCCAGGGTGAGGATGGTCAGGTTCGGCTTGATCTGGCCGCGCTCGGGGACGAACTGCACCGTCGGGTCGGGCGTTCCGGGCGCGTTGACGAAGGAGACGAAGCGGCGCAGCCGGTCCGGGTCCTGCAGGGTGTCGGCCCACTCGTCGCTGTAGCCGGCGACGTGGGCGGCCATCAGGGCCTCCAGCTCGTCGCAGATGCCGAGGGAGTCGTGGACGACGACGTCCCGGACGTGGTCGAGGCCGCCCTCGATCCGTTCCAGCCACGTGGAGGTGCGCTCCAGTCGGTCGGCCGTCCGGATGTAGAACATCAGGAACCGGTCGATGAGCCGGATGAGTTCGGCGTCCGAGAGGTCCTGGGCCAGCAGGTCGGCGTGGCGCGGTGTGGCGCCGCCGTTGCCGCCGACGTACAGGTTCCAGCCGTTCGCGGTGGCGATCACACCGAAGTCCTTGGACTGGGCCTCGGCGCACTCGCGCTGGCAGCCGGACACCGCCGACTTCAGCTTGTGCGGCGCGCGCAGGCCGCGGTAGCGGAGTTCCAGGTCGATCGCCATGCGCACGCTGTCCTGCACGCCGAAGCGGCACCAGGTCTGGCCCACGCAGGACTTGATGGTGCGCAGCGCCTTCCCGTACGCGTGCCCGGACTCGAAGCCCGCGTCCACCAGCCGCGCCCAGATCTGCGGGAGCTGGTCCACCTGGGCGCCGAAGAGGTCGATGCGCTGGCCGCCGGTGATCTTCGTGTAGAGGCCGAAGTCCCGGGCCACCTCGCCGATCACGATCAGCTTCTCGGGCGTGATCTCGCCGCCGGGGATGCGCGGCACGACCGAGTACGAGCCGTTGCGCTGCATGTTGGCGAGGAAGTGGTCGTTGGTGTCCTGGAGCGCGGCCTGTTCGCCGTCGAGGACGTGTCCCTCGGCGCCGATCGACGGGGCCAGCGAGGCGAGGATCGACCCCACGGTCGGCTTGCAGATCTCGCAGCCCTCGGTGCCGCGGGCATCCTCCCGCCCGTGCTCGTCCAGCAGGGTGCGGTACGAGGTGATCTGCCGCACCCGCACGATCTCGTAGAGCTCCTGGCGGGTCAGGGCGAAGCATCCGCACAGGCCCTTGTCGACCTCGACGCCGGACGCCTCCAGTTCGGCGGTCACAAGCTGGCCCAGGACCTTGACGCAACTGCCGCAGCCCGTACCGGCCTTGGTGCACTTCTTCACCTCGGGCACGGTGGTGCAGGAGTGCTCGGTCACCGCACCACGAATGGTGCCCTTGGAGACGTTGTGGCAGGAGCAGATCACCGCGTCGTCGGGAAGTGCGGCGGGCCCCAGTGCCACCGGGGCGCCCGCGCCGGCGGGCAGCACGAGCTGGTCGGGGGCGATCGGCGGCACGGAGCCGGTGAGCGGGCGGAGCATTCCGTACGCCTCGGCGTCACCGACCAGCACTCCGCCCAGCAGCGTGCCGTCGGGGGACACCACGAGCTTCTTGTAGACGCCGGACCGCGAGTCGGAGTACACGACGTCCAGGCAGTCCTCGGTCGTGCCGTGCGCGTCGCCGAACGACGCCACGTCCACGCCGAGCAGCTTCAGTTTCGTCGAGGTGTCGGCACCCGTGAAGGGGCTCACCGTGCCGCCCGCGATCACGTCCGCGGCCGTGGCGGCCATCTCGTACCCGGGCGCCACCAGTCCGTACACCCGGCCGTCGGACGCCAGCGCGCACTCGCCGATCGCGAGGACGTGCGGATCGGAGGTGACGCAGCGCTCGTCGACCGCGATGCCGCCGCGCTCGCCCACGGCCAGACCGCAGTCCCGGGCCAGCTGGTCGCGCGGCCGGACACCCGCGGAGAAGACGACCACGTCGGTCTTGAGGACCGAGCCGTCCGACAGCGCCATGCCGGTGACCCGGCCGGCGTCGTCCGCGGTGACCTCCTGGGTGCCGGTCCCGGTGTGGACCGTCAGGCCCATGCCCTCGATGGTCCGCAGCAGCGCGGCGCCGCCGCCGTCGTCCACCTGCACCGGCATCAGCCGCGGCGCGAACTCCACGATGTGGGTGTCGAGTCCGAGGCCCTTCAGCGCGCCCGCGGCCTCCAGCCCGAGCAGACCACCGCCGACCACCGCACCCGTGGTGGCCGTCTTCGCGAACTCCTCGATGGCCAGCAGGTCCTCGATGGTCCGGTAGACGAAGCAGCCCGTGGCGTCCTTGCCCGGCACGGGCGGTACGAACGGGTACGAGCCGGTCGCCAGTACCAGGGTGTCGTAGGAGAAGACCTGCCCGGAGCGGGCGGTCACCGTGCGGGCCTCGCGGTCCACGGCCTCGGCGGGGTCGCCGACGTACAGTTCGATGCCGTGCCGCTCCATGAATCCCGGCTCGACCATCGACAGGTCCTCTGGGGTGCGGCCGGCGAAGTACGAGGTCAGCTGGACCCGGTCGTAGGCGGGGCGGGGCTCCTCGCAGAGCACCACCACCCGTGCGGTCTCGGTGACCCCGCGGTCGGCCAGGGCCTCAAGGAATCGCTGACCGACCATCCCATGGCCGATCAGGACGATCGTCGCAGTGCGCGTCATCAGCAGATGCCTCCGTCATCGGTGAGCAGGTGGAGCAGGTCTGTGGTGGTGGGCAGGGCCTCGTCGCCCGCCCAGGAACGGGCGAGGGCGCCCACCGTGGCCAGATCGCCGAGCAGGATGCCGCCGACCAGCCGGTCACCGCGGACCACGACCTTCCGGTAGGTGCCGCGGGTGGCGTCGGCGAGCCGCACCACGTCGTCACCGGGCAGCGGACTGGTCTCGCCGAACGCCGCGAGGTCGAAGGGCCGGGGCGGGGTGTCGCGTTCCTGTCCCGCGGGGTCGTGCGGGGCCGTGCCGGCGTCGGCCGTGTCGGTAGGGGCCGTGTCGGTACCGGGTGCCTCTGCGACGGCCACGTGCGGGCCGGAGCCGGGGCGGGACACCGGGTGGGGTTCGGTCCGGTCTTCCGGGCGGGATCCGAGGTGGGATGCGGTGGAGAGGTCCCCGGCGGCGCCGGTCCCGGGGGCGAGCGGGGTCAGTGTGAGCCGGGTCAGCAGCCGGCTGCCGGAGTAGCGCACCGAAGGGCCCCCGGCTCCGGCGGAGGCCACGGGGAGCGCCTCGGCAGCCAGTACCCCGGCCAGCACATCGGCCTGTTCGATCGCGGGACCCGCCAGGCCGTACACCGTCCCGGCGTGCTCGGCGCAGTCGCCGATCGCGTGGACGTACGGGTCGGAGGTGCGGAGTTCGTCGTCGACGACGATCCCGCGGCGCACCTCCAGTCCCGCCGCCTGCGCCAGACCGGTCCTCGGGCGCACACCGCAGGCCACCACCACGACCTCCGCGTCGAGCACCCAGCCGTCGGCGAGCTCGACACCCGTGACGGCACCGCCGTCGGTGCCGCGCAGACCGCGCACCCGGCACTCGGTGTGCACCTCCACGCCCAGCGACTCGACATGGCCGCGCAGCAGCAGCCCCGCACCCTCGTCGAGGTGGCCCTCCATCAGCCGGGTGCCCTGGTGGGCGAGGACCACGTCCGCGCCCCGCTCCGCGAGCGCCCGCGCCGCGGACACCCCGAGCAGGCCCCCGCCGATCACCACGGCCCGCACACCGGGCCGTACCGCCGAGGCCAGCGTGGTGCAGTCGTCGAGCGTCCGGAAGGGGAGGACGCCGTCCGGGAGGTCGCGGGCGCCGGGGGGGAACAGTCCGCGCAGCGGCGGGAGCACCGGGTTCGACCCCGTCGCGAGCACCAGCCGCCCGTACGGGACCACCGCGCCGTCGTCGCAGAGCACCAGCCGCTCAGCGCGGTCGATGCGCACGACCCGCACCCCGCGCCGGACCGACACGGACGGCCCGTCGGCGGCGGGAAGCGCGATCACCTCCGGTGCGTACCGTCCCGCGAGCACCTCGGCGAGCAGCACGCGGTTGTACGCGGGGTGCGGTTCCTCGCCGATCACCGTCACGGGAAGGCCGGCGGGCGCCAGCCGCTGGGCCAGCCGCGCCCCGGCCGTCCCACCGCCGATCACCACGATCTCCGTACTCATGTACGCAGACTGCGGCCTGCCTGTTTCCCGACCGCATCGCGGTCGTTTCCCCGGGGCAACGGCCCCCTCAGCGGCGACCCCGGTCCGTTGTGAGCCCTCGGGCGCACGGGGACGCCATCGGGGAGAGGACGGGAACCTCAGGGGTTGCTCAACAAAAAGGCGATCGTTGGACGGGGCATGTACCGCCTCCGTAGGGTCGTCGACATGCCCGACATATCACTGACCATGATCGTCGTCCTCTGCCTGGCGGCCGCCGCGGCCGGCTGGATCGACGCGGTCGTGGGCGGTGGCGGGCTGCTGCTCCTGCCGGCGCTGCTCATCGGCATGCCGCACGTACCCGCCGCACATGTGCTCGGCACCAACAAGGCCGTGGCGATCGTCGGCACCACCGGCGCCGCGGTCACCTACGCGCGGAAGGCCCCCGTACAGGTCGGCACGGCCGTCCGCATCGGGCTGATGGCCATGGCCGGCGCGGCGGCGGGGGCGTTCTTCGCAGCGGGCCTGCGCAGCGAGGTGCTCCGTCCGGTGATCCTGGTGGTGCTGCTCGGCGTCGCCGCGTTCGTCATGCTCCGGCCCACCTTCGGGACGGAGGCTCCTTCCGGGGCGAAGGTCACCCGCACCCGAGCTCTGGCCGCGGTGGTGCTGGTGGGCGGCGGCATCGGTTTCTACGACGGTCTGTTCGGCCCCGGCACCGGCACCTTCCTGGTGCTCTCGCTCACGGCCCTGCTCCACCTCGACCTGCTCACGGCGTCCGCCACGGCGAAGATCGTCAATGTGGGCACCAACGCGGGCGCCCTCGCGATGTTCGCGTATCAGGGTTCCGTGCTGTGGCAACTGGCCGCCTTCATGGCCGTGTTCAACCTGGCGGGCGGCATGATCGGCGCCCGTATGGCGCTCAGGAAGGGCAGCGAGTTCGTCCGGGGCGTGCTGCTGGTGGTCGTCTTCTCGCTCGTCGCGAAGCTCGGCTTCGACCAGTGGAGCGGCTGAGCGGCGTCCTCCGGTCAGGCGCACGGTCCGGGGCGGTCGTACCGGCTCACGCCGTCCCCGTCAGGTGGGCGTACGCCACCACGTTGCCCCGGTAACCGGTCCGCGGGTCGAAGCCGCCGCCGCAGGTGATCAGCCGCAGCTCGGGCCTGCCCACCGTGCCGTACACCTTGCGGTCGGGGAAGGCGTCGTTCGCGTAGACCTCCACGGCGTCCACGGTGAACACCGCCGTCCGCCCGTCCCGGCGCGCCACCTCGATCCTGCCGCCCCTGCGCAGCGACCCCAGGTGGTAGAAGACGGCCGGCCCCTCCGCGGTGTCCACATGGCCGGTGACGACCGACGTCCCGTCGGCACCGGGCGCCGTGCCGTCCCGGTACCAGCCGGCCGCATTGCCGTTCCCGGCCGGCGGTACGTCCGGGCTGCCGTCGGCGCCCAGGCCGAGGCGGACGACCGGGGCGTCCACCCGGATCGCGGGGATACGGATGCGTACCGGTTCCGAGGGCGGGATCGGGGCCTTGTCCCGCGCCGCCGACCGTGCGTCGGCCGCTCCCCGGCCCGGGGCGAAGCCCTGCGAGGCGTGCGGTACGGGCGGCAGCGGCGGATCGGAACCGTGCTGGATCAGCCAGATGCCGATGCACGCCGCCACTGCGACGGAACCGGCCCGGCCGCGCCGGTTCACGACTCACGGCGCAGCAGCAGCCAGGCTCCGGCCGTCCCGGCCGCGACCAGGACGGCGACTCCGGCCGCGATCTGCGCCGCATTGCTGTTCATGCTGCCGCCGACACCGCTCTTCACGTATCCCCTGGGCGCGTCGGCCGTTCCGGAGAGGTCCTCGTCCTGCCCTGTCCCTTCCTCGGCCTCCGCTTCCGCCTCCGTACCGGACTTCGAGCCCCTGGACCCGCCGTCGCCTGCAGCCGGGACGTTCTCCGCCGCCCGGCCGAGGTCTTCCGGGGCCTCGATGTCACTGCCCAGGTCGGGGTCTATCAGCACCTCGCCCTCGGTTTCCCGGCCGGGGGCGTCGGCCGGTGCGTCGTCCGCCGCCGCCCGGGAGCCTGCCTGCTCGTCGTCCTCGGCCGACGGTCCGGTGCCGGACGACGCGTCGTCGTCCCCGACCGTGCCGGTGTCCTCCGCGAGGGCGCCGTCGTCGCCCTCCGCACCGGAGTCGGGCGGCGTCACACCGCCCCGCGCCGGGTCCGGGCCGGTCTCCTGGCCCTCGTCCGTCCGCCGGTCCGGGCCGGTCTCCTGGCCCTCGTCCGTCCGCCGGTCCGGGCCGTCCGCCGCCTCGCCGTCCCGCCCGCCGCCGGAGCCGTCCGCCGCCTCGCCGTCGCGTACGTCGTCGGGGTGGTCCGCCGCGCCGCCGTCCCTTGCCGGGGCGGAGCCGGTCGCGGTCGCCGTGTCCGTGTTCATGCCCGTGTTGGTGTTCGTGTCCGTGGTCGTGGTCGTATCTGCGTCCGTGGCGCCCGGTGGTCCGGCGTCGGAGCCGCCACCGGCTGCGGGGCGGCGACCGGGGTCGGCTGCGGTGCCCGGCTCGGACGCGGAACCGGGCTCGGACGCCGAGGCCGTGCCGCCCTCCGTACCCCCGTCCATGCCGGCGTCCGGGCGCGCGGTGGTGTCGAGACCCGCGGCCGCCTCGGCGTTCTCCGGCCGGCCGACAGGTGCCGTGGGGGCTGACAGGACGGTCACGTCACCGGAGAGGTCCTTGCCGTCGGCGCAGGACACGTCGACCGCGTACGTCCCGGACCGTGCGTCCTCCGGCACCTCGAACCGGCCGACGGAGACCTCCCGGTGCGCCCCCGGCACCAGCCTGAAGCGGCCCGCGCCGACCGCCGCCGCGTCGCCGGTGCCCTCGCCGTCCACCCCGCACGCCGTCGTGCTCACGGTCACGGTGGTGCCCGGCGTGACGCTCCGCGGATAGACCTCGAGCGTGGTGTCCCCGCCGGTCGCGTACGCCGCCGACGCACCGCACAGGCCCAGGGCGGCGACCGCCACGGCCGCACCGGTGACCAGTCCCGGCCTCAGGACCGGACCCGACCTCAGCCCCACACCGCGCATGACCAAACCCTCCGAGTGAGCGACGACGTACCCCCTCCGAGCAAACGGCCCGGGCCGCCCCCGCGCACGTCATGCGCCGCCAATCGCTTGAGCGGGCGGGCCCCGGCCGTGCTCACCGGGTGCTTGCTCACCGGGTGGGGCCGCGACGCCCAGCACCCTGCACCCCGCACGGTTCCCCGGAGACGCGTGGGGCCGCCAACCTCCACCCGGCGGGGTGGCTGCCGGGAACGTCCCGGTCGAACCGGCTTGACCTCAATCAGACTTGAGGTACCAAGCTCTTCCGCATGGACACCACTTCCACCACGCAGAACCGCATCCGCCTCGCCGTCATCCTCGGCAGCAACCGCCAGGGCCGCTTCGGAACGGTCGTCGCCGACTGGTTCCTCTCCCACGCACGACTACGCGACGACATCGACATCGATCTCGTCGACCCGGCCGAGATCCTGCTGCCCACCGCCCTGTCGGCACAGCCGGATCCCGAGGCGCGGGCCGCCCTCGCCGCGGTCTCGCCCCGCCTCGCCGCCGCCGACGCGTTCGTCGTCCTCACCCCCGAGTACAACCACTCTTTCCCTGCGCCCCTCAAGAACCTCATCGACTGGCACCTCACCCAGTGGCAGGCCAAGCCCGTCGGCTTCGTCTCGTACGGCGGGATCTCGGGCGGTCTGCGGGCCGTCGAACAGCTCCGTCAGGTCTTCGCCGAACTGCACGCGGTCACGGTGCGGGACACCGTCAGCTTCCACAACGCCTGGAACCACTTCGACGACGACGGCAGGCCCAAGGACCCCGCCGCGCCCGACGGCGCGGCCAAGACCATGCTCGACCAGGTCGTCTGGTGGGCACGGGCCCTGCGCGACGCCAAGGCCGTACGGCCCTACGCGAGCTGATTCCGCGGGCGGGCGGTGGGCGACGGGCCGGACCGTTCGCCCGTCCAAGGCTTCAGGACGGTCCGGGCCGCTGCTGGGGTACGGTCCACCCGTGACGACGCTGACCGTACTGACCACGACCGACAGCGCGGAGAAGGCCGCGGCGCTGGCCCACGGCGCGGTCGAGGCGCGCCTCGCCGCCTGCGCGCAGATCTCCTCGCCGGTCACCTCCGTCTACCACTGGCAGGGCGCCGTCGAGACCGCCGTGGAATGGCAGGTGCTCTTCAAGACGACGGCCGCACGCTACGAGGAACTGGAACGCCATCTGCGGGCGGCCCACGACTACGACAACCCCGAGATCATCGCCACCCCGGTGGTGGCCGGCAGCGCCGCCTACCTCGACTGGATCGCGGAGGAGACGGAGGCGGGACGATGAGCCGTCTGCCGTTCTTCGTGTACGGCACGCTCCGGCCCGGCGAGTACAACCACGAGCTGTTCCTCAAGGGCCGCGTCGCGTCCCAGGAACCGGCCCGACTCGCGGACGCCGTGCTGTACGAGGGGCCCGGCTACCCGTACGCCCTCGCCGCGCCCGGCTTCGACGTCGCGGGCGACCTCGTGACGCCCGCCGCCGACGTGTACGACGAGGTGCTGGCGACTCTCGACCTCCTGGAGGAGCACTACGGGCCCGGCGACCCTCGGAACGTGTACGAGCGGGCCGCCCTCGACGTGGCGCGGGCCGACGGCAGCACGGTCCGCGCCTGGGTCTACCTCGCGGCGGGGGCCACGGCCCGCGGACTGCGGACGGCAGGAACGATCATCCCGGGCGGCGACTGGCGCAACCGCCGGCCGGGGTGACGGGTCCTCACCCGGCCGAGCAGGGTCGTCACATCGACAGGGCCGTCACACGGCCGACAAGGTCGTCATAGGGCTTGACGGCCCTCACGCGACCTCGGCCGCCCTCGAACGGCCGGCCTCATACGGCCTCGTCCGCCGGATCCGTGCGCTGCACCGGCTCCACCCGCACCGCGCACACCTTGAACTCCGGCATCCGGGACACCGGGTCGAGCGCCGGATTGGTGAGCGTGTTCGCCCGGCCCTCCCCGGGCCAGTGGAACGGCATGAACACCGTGTCCGGGCGGATCGCCGCGGTGATCCGGGCCGGGGCGACGGCCCGGCCGCGGCGGGACACCACTGCGACCGGGTCCCCCTCGGCCGCCCCCAACCGGGCGGCGAGCCGTGGATGCATCTCGACGAAGGGGCCCGGGGCGGCGGCGTTGAGCTCCGCCACCCGCCGGGTCTGGGCGCCGGACTGGTAGTGGGACACCACCCTGCCGGTGGTCAGCAGAACGGGGTACGCGTCGTCGGGCTCCTCGCCTGCCTCCCGGTGGCCCACCGGCACGAAACGCGCCCGGCCGTCCTCGGTGGCGAACCGCTCCAGGAACAGCCGTGGTGTCCCGGGGTGCACCGGGGGTGCGGCGGGCACCCGTGCGTCCCGGCCTGCTCCCGCGTTCCGCTTCTCTGCGTCTGCGTCCGTGTCCGCTTCCGTGTTCGGGTCCGCGTTGCTCGGGCACGGCCAGAACACGCCGTTCTCCTCGCCCAGCCGCTCGTAGGTGATGCCGGAATAGTCGGCCGGCCCGCCCGCCGAGGCACGTCGCAACTCCTCGAAGACCTCTTCCGGTTCCACGGGGAAGCCCTTCTCGTGCCCGAGCCGTGCGGCCACCCCGTGGAGCACCTCCAGATCGGTGCGTACACCGGGCGGGGGAGTGAGCGCACGCCGCCGGAGCAGCACCCTCCCCTCGAGGTTCGTCATCGTCCCCGCTTCCTCCGCCCACTGGGCGACCGGCAGCACCACGTCCGCGAGCTCCGCCGTCTCCGAGAGCACCACGTCCGCGACCGCCAGGAAGTCCAGCGAGCGCAGCCGGTCCTCCACGTGCGCGGCGCGCGGCGCCGACACCACCGGGTTGGAACCCGTCACCAGCAGCGCCCTGACATCCGTGCCGAGCGCGTCGAGCAGTTCGTACGCGCTGCGTCCCGGTCCCGGCAGGGAGTCGGGGTCCACCCCCCACACCCCTGCGACGTGGCGGCGCGCCTCCGGGTCCGTGAGCTTGCGGTACCCGGGCAGCTGGTCGGCCTTCTGGCCGTGCTCCCGGCCGCCCTGGCCGTTGCCCTGGCCGGTCAGGCAGCCGTAACCGGACAGCGGCCGCCCGGCCCGGCCGGTGGCGAGGCACAGATTGATCCACGCACCGACCGTGTCGGTGCCCTTCGACTGCTGTTCCGGACCGCGTGCGGTCAGCACCATGCCGTCCGGCGCGTCGCAGAACATCCGCACGGCCTCGCGGAGTGCGGGCACGGGCACGCCCGTCACCCGCTCGGCCAGCTCCGGCCAGTGCGCCATGACCGCGGCCCGCGCCTCCGGCCAGCCGCTCGTCCGGTCCCGGATGAACTCCTCGTCGGTACGCCCCTCCGCGACGACCAGGTGCAGCAGCCCGAGCGCGAGCGCCAGGTCCGTGCCCGGCCTCGGCGCCAGATGGAGATCCGCCTGCTCGGCGGTACGGGTGCGGCGCGGGTCGACGACGATCAGCTTCCCGCCGTTCTCCTTCAGCTCGGTGAGATAGCGCAGAGCGGGCGGCATCGTCTCGGCAAGATTCGAGCCGACGAGGATCACGCAGCCGGTCCGCGGGATGTCCTCCAGGGGGAACGGCATCCCCCGGTCCAGCCCGAACGCCCTCTGGTGCGCGGCCGCCGCCGACGACATGCAGAAACGGCCGTTGTAGTCGATCTGCGAGGTGCCCAGTACGACCCGGGCGAACTTGCCGAGGGCGTACGCCTTCTCGTTGGTGAGCCCGCCGCCGCCGAACACACCGACCGCGTCGGCGCCGTACCGTTTCCGCGTCCCGGCCAGGGCCCCGGCGATCATGTCCAAGGCCTCCTCCCAGGAGGCCGGTTCGAGCCTGCCTGTGGCGGGGCGTCGGATCAGCGGCTCGGTGAGGCGAACCCGGGAGGAGAGCACTGCGGGCGCTGTGCGGCCCTTTCCGCACAGCGCGCCCCGGTTGACCGGGAAGTCCGCCCGCTCCACCAGCTCGGCCACCTCGCCCGAACCCGGAAGGCCCGCCCGCAGGCTCATACCGCACTGGAGAGCGCAATACGGGCAGTGCGTCGGAACCGGTCCCGTGCCCGCGTCTGCGGCCGGGACGGGGGTGGGCGCGGAAGCAGCGAACGGTGCGGACATGACGTCAGCGTGCTCCGCCGGTGTTACACCGGGCGGCGTCCCGGGTTACACGACCGGAACACGCGGCTCAGCCACACGCCTACCGTCCCGTGAGGTGCGGCCGACGTGCCCACGGCCGCAGCGCCACGGCTGTAAGTGAGCCGGCGCGCCGAGGGCAGCCGGGCCATGGCTGTCCGTGAGGTGCCGCCGTCGCCGGGCGGTCGGCCGACGTCTGCACGTGAGCCGACGTGCCCCGGGGCGCCGGGCGACGGCTGTCCGTGAGGTGCCGCCGTCGCCGGGCGGTCGGCCGACGTCTGCACGTGAGCCGGCACATCCAGGTCGGCCGTCGGCCACGGTTGCCCATGAGGTGCCGGGCCACGACTCAGCGTGAAGCCGCCGCCGCAGGTACGAGGGCAGGCGCCAGCGCGAGCACGCCGAGGCTGCCATCCAACCCCGTCAGCGCGGTGACGCCCGAGCCTGGTCGCGCCCGGCACCGAGCCTCACGCCCGGCACCGCGAGTACGCGAGAGCCTCCCTCGTCACGCCCGTCACCGCGCGGACGCCAGCGCCTCCGTCACACCCCTCTCCTGGCGGCCCAGGAACCTCGGGTCCGGCTCGAACGTCGCGTCCAGCGCCGCCTTGCCCGCCGCGAACAACTCCCGCGTCCCGCCGTACAGCCGGGTCACGTCCCGGGGTTCCGCCACACCCACGCCGTAGGAATCGATCCCCGCGGCCTGGCACAGTGCGATCGCCCTGCGTATGTGGAAACCCTGCGTGACGAGCACGGCCCGCTCCACCCCGAATATCTTCCTGGCCCGCACGCACGAGTCCCAGGTGTCGAAGCCGGCGAAGTCGCTGACGATCTGCTTGTCCGGCACCCCACGCCGCGTCAGATAGATGCGCATCGCGTCCGGTTCGTCGTACTCCGCCCGGCTGTTGTCACCCGTCACCAGGACGACCTTCACCTTGCCCGTGCGGTAGAGCTCGGCCGCCGCGTCGAGCCGGTGCGCGAGGTACGGGGTGGGTCTGCCGCGCCACAGCCCCGCCCCGAACACCACCGCCACATCGGTACGCGGCGCCCCGGCGGTCGTCACGATCCGGTCCGACGCCACCGCGTACATCCACGTCGCCGGCATCAGCGCCAGCACACAGCCCAGCATCACGGCCTGCACCGCCCGCCGTCGCCCGCGCCGTGACCGAGGCAGCGTCCACCGCACCGAGCGCAACGCGCGCAGTACGCCCCACGGCCGCCCCGGCCGCTCCCCCCGCGCTCCCCGCATCGGAACTCCCCCTGCTCGCCCGCCACCCCGTGATCCACAGTGTCCGACGACCGGAGCCCGGAAAAGGTTCCCGTCCCCGTCACCGAACGTGACCGGTCTGACAGCTCCGGCCCGCTCGGCGTGAGCCGCCGGAAAACACCTGTCACTCCCGCGCAACGGCACGGCAACGTGCGCCCGTCAGCATCGGTTCATGACGGAGCCGGCAACGCACCGGGAGTCCTTCCCCCTCGACACCACGACCGAGCTGCTCACCCGCATCACCGTCCAGCTCGGCCGTCAGCTCAGCCACGTCAACCTGAACGGGAGCCGCAGGCACATGACCCCGACGCCCACCGCAGCCGCCGGCCCGCCGCCCGCTCTCGTCGCCGTCGCCCACGGCAGCCGCGAACCGCGGGCCCTGCAGACCGTCACGACCCTCCTCGAACGCGTCCGGGAACTGCGGCCCGGGCTCGACGTCCGGCTCGGCCACATCGAGATCGACGAGCCGCCGCTGCCCGAGACCCTCGCCTCCCTCGGTGCGGGACGCGCGGTGATCGTCCCGCTGCTGCTCGGCCGCGGCTACCACGTCAAGCACGACATACCCGCGGCGCTGGCCGACGCCCCCGCGCTGGAGGCCCGGACCGCCGCCCCGCTCGGCCCCCACCCGCTGCTCGTCGAGGCCCTCTACGCCCGGCTCGTCGAGGCCGGCTGGCGCACCGACGAGACCACCCTCCGCAGCGGCGGAGTCGTCCTCGCAACGGCCGGGTCCCGCGACCCCGAGGCCGTCGCCGACGCCCGTCGCACCGCCGGGCTCCTCAGCGAGCGCCTCGGCGGGGTCCCCGTGGTGCCCGCCTTCGCCTCCGCCGCCTCGCCCACCGTGCCCGAGGCCGTGCGCGCCCTCGCCGCCCGCGGCCGGTACCGCACCGCGGTCGCCTCCTGCTTCACCGCCCCCGGACGGTTCGCCGCCCAGTGCGCCGCCGCCGCACCCTGGATCGCCTCGGCCCCGCTCGGCGACCATCCGGCCGTCGCCCGGCTGGTCCTGCGCCGCTACGACACCGCCCTGCACACGTGGGCCACGGCCCCCTCCCGCATCCCCCACCGGCAACTGGCCTCCGTCTGACCACCCGGTCGTCACCCGGAGCGTCTACTGTCGGTGCATGGAAGGCTTCGAAGACCACCCGGGCTACACCCCGTCCGACACGGAACGATGGGCGGCCGAGCCAGACAAACGTCCGGGCCGTACCGCCTTCCAGCGCGACCGCGCCAGGGTGCTGCACTCCGCGGCCCTGCGCCGGCTGGCCGGCAAGACGCAGGTCGTCACCCCGGGCTCGCGCAGCCACGCCTGGGACCCCAGCCCACGCACCAGGCTGACCCACTCCCTCGAATGCGCCCAGGTCGGCCGGGAGCTCGGCGCCGCCCTCGGCTGCGACCCCGACCTCGTCGAGGCGGCCTGCCTCGCCCACGACATGGGTCATCCGCCCTTCGGCCACAACGGCGAACAGGCACTGAACGACTTCGCCAAGGACTGCGGCGGCTTCGAGGGGAACGCCCAGTCGCTCCGGCTGCTCACCAGGCTGGAACCCAAGCGCTTCGTCCCCGCGCCCGGCGGGGAGGAGACCAGCGTCGGTCTGAACCTCACCCGCGCCGCACTCGACGCCGCCACCAAGTACCCCTGGACGCGCGGCGGTCACCCTACCGATCCCGGATCCCCCAAGTTCGGTGTGTACGAGGACGACCTGCCCGTCTTCGACTGGCTGCGCCAGGGCGCCCCCGGCCGCCGCAAGTGCTTCGAGGCCCAGGTCATGGACTGGTCCGACGACGTGGCGTACTCCGTGCACGATTTCGAGGACGGCCTGCACGCCGGCCACATCGACCCGAATCTGCTGTTCGCCGAGCCGGAGCGGCGCGAGATCTGGGCCGTCGCGATAGGACGGTACGTACCCGAGGACACCGACCCCGGCGAACTCGCCGAGGCGCTCGACGGGCTCGTCGCCCAGGAGTGGTGGCCGCACGGCTACGACGGCACGGCCGTCGCCCAGGCCCGGCTCAAGGACGCCACCAGCCAGCTGATCGGCCGGTTCTGTCTGGCCGCGGAGGGCGCCACCCGCGAGGCGTACGGCACCGGCCGGCTCACCCGGTACGCGGCGGAACTGGTCGTTCCGCGCGCGGCCAGGAACGAGTGCGCGGTCCTGAAGGCCGTCGCGGACCGCTACGTGATGCAGCGCGAGGAACAGGAACGGCTCCGCGCCGACCAGCGCATCGTGGTCGCCGAGCTCGCCGACGCCCTCACCGCCCGCGCACCCGAGGGGCTGGACCCGCAGTTCCGCGCGATGTTCTCCGCCGCGTCCGACGACCGGGCCCGCAAACGGGTGATCGTCGACCAGATCGCCTCGCTCACCGACGACTCGGCGCGCACCCTGCATGCCCGGTTCGTCCGCCGGAGGTGACCGAAACACCGTCCCCGTCCCGGGTGAACCGCCGCTGAACGGAGCAGCCCCTCTTCCGCCATCACGCTGCGTGCGGGAGGCTCGCAGGTGGCGGCGAAGCGGGCAGACACACAGGAGGCACCCAAGTGGTCGACGCACACCAGACGTTTGTCATCGTCGGCGGAGGACTGGCCGGAGCGAAGGCCGCCGAAACCCTCCGTTCGGAGGGATTCACCGGCCGGGTGATCCTCATCGGTGACGAACGCGACCACCCCTACGAACGGCCGCCCCTGTCGAAGGGGTACCTGACCGGCAAGGACGAGCGGGACAGCGTCTTCGTCCACGAACCCGCCTGGTACGCGCAGGCCGAGGTCGAGCTGCACCTCGGCCAGCCCGTCGTCGCCGTCGACCGCGACGCCAGGTCGGTACGGCTCGGCGACGGCGCAACCGTCCACTACGACAAACTGCTGCTCGCCACCGGTGCCGAACCCCGCCGCCTCGACATCCCCGGCACGGACCTCGTCGGAGTCCACCACCTGCGGCGGCTCTCGCACGCCGAACGGCTCAAGGGCGTGCTGACCGCGCTCGGGCGGGACAACGGCCACCTGGTGATCGCCGGCGCCGGCTGGATCGGCCTCGAGGTGGCCGCCGCGGCCCGCGGCTACGGGGCGGAGGTGACGGTCGTCGAACCGGAACCCACCCCGCTGCACCGCGTCATCGGCCCGGAGATCGGGCAGCTCTTCACCGACCTCCACCGTGAGCACGGCGTCCGCTTCCACTTCGGGACCGTCCTCACCGAGATCACCGGCCAGGACGGCATGGTCCTCGCAGCCCGCACCGGCGACGGCGAGGAACACCCCGCGCACGCCGTGCTCGCCGCGATCGGCGCCGCGCCCCGCGCCG
Source organism: Streptomyces sp. NPDC030222 (assembly GCF_055573115.1). NCBI lineage: Bacteria > Bacillati > Actinomycetota > Actinomycetes > Kitasatosporales > Streptomycetaceae > Streptomyces > Streptomyces sp. NPDC030222. Next base: position 88,494 of record NZ_JBVICA010000020.1, on the reverse strand, counting down.
CCCTCGCCGAGGCCGCCGGCCTCGCCCTCGTCGACCGCGCACACGGCGGCGGCATCGCCGTCGACGCCTCCCTGCGCACCTCCGACCCCGATATCTACGCGGTCGGCGACGTCGCCGCCGTCCACCACCCGCTGCTCGACCTCCGGATCCGCGTGGAGCACTGGGCGAACGCCCTCAACGGCGGACCGGCCGCCGCCCGCGCCATGCTCGGCCAGGACGTGAGCTACGACCGCGTCCCCTACTTCTTCTCCGACCAGTACGACGTGGGCCTGGAGTACTCCGGCTGGGCGCCGCCCGGCTCGTACGACGAGGTCGTCCTGCGCGGCGACGTCGGCAAGCGCGAGTTCATCGCCTTCTGGCTGAAGGACCGCAAGGTCCTCGCCGGGATGAACGTGAACGTCTGGGATGTCACCGGCGACATCCAGGACCTGATCCGGGCCGGCGCGGCCGTCGACCCCGAGGCCCTCGCGGCCCCGTCCGTCCCGCTCAGCGGAGTCACTCCGGCCCCGTAAGATTTACGCGTGGCAGGCAGGATCAACGACGACGACGTGAAGGCGGTCCGGGACGCGGTCCCGATCGACGCCGTGGTCTCCGACTATCTGCAGCTGCGCAACGCCGGCGGCGGGAACCTCAAGGGGCTGTGCCCCTTCCACGACGAGAAGTCGCCCTCCTTCCAGGTCAGCCCCAGCAAGGGACTCTTCCACTGCTTCGGCTGCCAGGAAGGCGGCGACACCATCACCTTCGTGATGAAGGTCGACCACCTCACCTTCTCCGAGGCGGTCGAGCGGCTCGCCGCCCAGGCCGGCATCACCCTGCGCTACGAGGAGGGCGGCTACAACCCCGCCCACCAGCGCGGCGAACGCATCCGCCTGGTCGAGGCCCACAAGATCGCCGCGCAGTGGTACGCCGAGCAGCTCGGCAGCCCCGAGGCCGAGATCGGCCGCAGGTTCCTCGCCGAGCGCGGCTTCGAGCAGGCCGCCGCCGAGCACTTCGGGGTGGGCTACAGCCCGGCCGGCTGGGACCACCTCACGCGCCATCTGCGGGGCAAGGGCTTCAGCGACAAGGAACTGGTCCTCTCCGGGCTCTCCCAGGAAGGCCGCCGCGGGCCCATCGACCGGTTCCGCGGCCGGCTCATGTGGCCCATCCGGGACATCACCGGCGAGGTCGTCGGCTTCGGCGCGCGCAAGCTCCGCGACGACGACAACGGCCCGAAGTACCTCAACACCCCCGAGACGGCGATCTACAAGAAGTCGCACGTCCTCTACGGCATCGACCTCGCCAAGAAGGACATCGCCCGGACCAGCACCGCCGTCGTCGTCGAGGGCTACACCGATGTGATGGCCTGCCACCTCGCCGGGGTCACCACCGCGATCGCCACCTGCGGCACCGCCTTCGGCGGCGACCACATCAAGATCCTCCGGCGTCTGCTGATGGACAACGCCACCGCCGAGGTGATCTTCACCTTCGACGGCGACGCCGCCGGTCAGAAGGCCGCGCTGCGCGCCTTCGAGGACGACCAGAAATTCGCGGCGGAGACGTCCATCGCGATCACCCCCGGCGGTATGGACCCCTGCGAGCTGCGTCTTGCCGACGGCGACGAAGCGGTCCGGAAGCTTGTGGGCTCCCGCACCCCGCTCTTCGAGTTCGCCCTCCGCCAGGTGGTGCAGCGGCACAACCTCGACACCCCGGCCGGCCGGGCCGCCGCCCTCGACGAGGCCGCGCCCATCGTGGCGAACATCAAGAACATCGCCATCCAGCACGAATCGGCCGTCCAGCTCGCCGGAATGCTCGGGATCCTGGACACCCAGTTCGTCGTCAAAAGGGTCGCGCAGCTCGCCCGCTGGGCCCGGGAGCGCGGCGATCGCCGCCCCGCGCCGCCCGCCTCCGCACGGAACGGAGCCCCGTACGACTCTGTCCGGGCCCCGAGCGCACCCTCCGGCCCCGCCCTCAACCTGCGCAGCCCCGCCCACCGCACCGAGCGGGAGCTGCTGAAACTCGCCCTCCAGCACCCGGCACTGGTCTCACCGGCCTTCGACGCCTATGGAGTCGACGAGTTCACCGCGCCGCCCTACGCCGCCGTGCGCCAGGCGATCGAGGACGCGGGCGGCGCCGCGCAGGGCACGCCCGACTACGTCGCACGGGTGCGGGACGCCGCACCCGACGACACCGTCCGGGCCATGGTCACCGAACTGGCCGTGGAGGCCGTGCACTCCAGGACCGTCGACGAGGTGTACGCCGGGACGCAGCTCGTCCACGTCCGGCTGCGGGCGGTGGACCGCCGTATCCGCGACGTCCAGGGCACCCTCACCCGCCTGGGCCCGCATGCGGACCCCGAGCAGCTTGCCGCCGTGCAGAACGAGCTCTGGATCCTCCAGCAGTACGCGCAGTCCTTGCGCAACCGCGGCGCAGACGCCCTCTGAACCCGCCCGCCCCCGCGGCGGGTAACCGCCCGGTCACCTCCCGGACGCAAAAAGTCACCGCACGCCCCTACTGGCGGTGATGTGTCGTACTCCACACTGGTGGGCGGTGCTGAGTCCGCTGCCGCACGTCCCCCGGACGGCAGCGATCCCCCTGGAGGTCGCCCCCGTGCAGACCCGGACCCTGAGCGAGACCGAGATCCTTCCGGCCGTACCGGCACAGAGCCGGGCCGAGCACCACCCCGAAGCCGTCCCCGACGCCGTGGGGGATGCGGTGCCCGACGACATGCCCGATGCCGACGACATGCCCGGCGCGCCCGACCCGGCCGACAGCCGGGGCCTACCCGACGGCCCGGGCCTGCCGGACGCGGCAGACCCGACGGGCCTCCCCGACGGCCCGGGCCTGCCGGACGCGGCAGACCCGACGGGCCTCCCCGATGGCCCGGGCCTGCCGGACGCGGCGGATCCGGCGGACCCCACGGACCTCCCCGACGTGCCGGAGCGGGCCGCAGCCCGCGAACGGGCGGACGCTGCAGCACCGTCCTCGGACCTCTTCCGGCAGTACCTGCGCGAGATCGGCCGCATACCGCTGCTCAGCGCCGCCGAAGAGGTCGAGCTCGCCCGCCGCGTCGAGGCCGGGCTCTTCGCCGAGGAGAAACTGGGCAGCACCCCCGACCTCGACTCCCAGCTCGCCGTCGACCTCGACAAGCTGGTCGTGATGGGCCGGATGGCCAAACGCCGGCTCATCGAGGCCAATCTGCGCCTGGTCGTCTCGGTCGCCAAGCGGTACATCGGCCGCGGCCTGACCATGCTGGACCTCGTCCAGGAGGGCAACCTCGGCCTGATCCGCGCGGTCGAGAAGTTCGACTACGCACGCGGCTACAAGTTCTCCACGTACGCCACCTGGTGGATCCGCCAGGCCATGTCCCGTGCCCTCGCCGACCAGGCCCGCACCATCCGGGTGCCCGTCCACGTCGTCGAACTCATCAACCGCGTCATCCGCGTCCAGCGCCGGCTGCTCCAGGAACGCGGCTACGAACCGACCGCCGAGGAAGTCGCCCTCCAGCTCGACCTGCTGCCCGAGCGCGTCGGCGAGGTGCTGCGCCTCGCCCAGGAACCGGTGTCCCTGCACGCGCCCGTGGGGGAGGAGGACGACGTCGCCCTCGGCGACCTCATCGAGGACGGCGACGCCGCGTCCCCCGTCGAATCGGCCGCCTTCCTGCTGCTCCGCGAGCACCTGGAGGCCGTGCTCTCCACCCTCGGCGAGCGGGAGCGCAAGGTCGTCCAGCTCCGCTACGGCCTGGTCGACGGCCGGCCCCGCACCCTGGAGGAGATAGGACGGATCTTCGGCGTGACGCGCGAACGCATCCGCCAGATCGAGTCCAAGACCCTCGGCAAGCTGCGGGACCACGCCTTCGCCGACCAGCTCCGCGGCTACCTGGACTGAGGCCTCAGGAGTCGACCCGCTTCCCGCGGAACGCGTCGATGCCCAGGCCGACGGTGGTGCCCAGGGACATCCCCAGCGCGATGCCCAGTCCCACGTTGTCGGTGAGCACGCCGAAGGCGACACCCAGCGACATCCCCAACGCCATGCCCGAGCCCGTGGCCCCGCCGGACGCCGCCTTGCCCCCGCTGTCCTTCATGCTCCGGTCCTCCCCGTGTGATGCGGTCAGTCGACCTCGGCCACCGCCTGGGCGAACTGCGCCGCGTACAGACGCGCGTACGCGCCCCCGGCCGCCAGCAGTTCGTCGTGGGCGCCCTGTTCGACGATGGCACCATTCTCCATCACCAAGATCACGTCCGCGTCCCGGATCGTGGAGAGCCGGTGCGCGATCACGAAGGACGTGCGGCCGTGCGCCAGCCGTGCCATCGCCTTCTGGATCAGCACCTCCGTACGGGTGTCGACCGAGCTCGTGGCCTCGTCCAGGACCAGGATCACCGGGTCCGACAGGAACGCCCGGGCGATCGTGATCAGCTGCTTCTCGCCGGTGCTCACCCCCGTGCCGTCGTCGTCGATCACGGTGTCGTAGCCGTCCGGCAGGGTACGGACGAACCGGTCCGCGTGCGCCGCCCTGGCCGCCTCCTCGATCTCCTCCCGGGTCACCGGGCGCCGCGCCCCGTACGCGATGTTCTCGGCGATCGTGCCGCCGAACAGCCAGGTGTCCTGGAGCACCATGCCGATGGAGGCCCGCAGGTCGTCCCGCGGCATCGCAGCGATGTCCGCCCCGTCCAGTGTGATCCGGCCGCCCGTCACCTCGTAGAACCGCATCAGCAGATTGACCAGCGTGGTCTTGCCGGCGCCCGTCGGGCCGACGATCGCCACCGTCTGGCCCGGCTCCACCTTCAGCGACAGGTCCTCGATGAGCGGTTTGTCCGGCTCGTAGCGGAACGACACCTTGTCCAGCGCCACCGCCCCGATCACTTCTTCCGGGCTCTCCGCGGAGGACGAGACCGGGGAGTCCGGCTCCTGCTCGTCCGCGTCCAGCAGCTCGAAGATCCGCTCGGCCGACGCCACGCCCGACTGCACCAGGTTCGCCATCGACGCCACCTGCGTGAGCGGCATCGAGAACTGCCGGGAGTACTGGATGAACGCCTGTACGTCACCGATCGAGAGCGAGCCGGACGCCACCCGTAGTCCGCCGACGACCGCCACCAGTACGTAGTTCAGGTTCGACACGAACAGCATCAGCGGCTGCATCACGCCGCTGTTGTACTGGGCGCGGAAGCCCGCCTCGTAGAGCTGCCCGTTGTGCTCCGCGAACTCCCGGGCCGACTCGTCCTGCCGGCCGAAGACCTTCACCAGCGCGTGACCGGTGTACATCTCCTCGATGTGCGCGTTCAGCGAGCCCGTGGACTTCCACTGCTGCACGAAGTGCGGCTGGGACCGCTTCCCCACGTGCGTCGCCACGTACACCGACAGCGGCAGCGTCGTCAGCGCGACCAGCGCCAGCAGCGGCGAGATCCAGAACATCATCACCAGCACGCCGAGGATCGACAGCAGCGAGTTCGTCAGCTGCCCCATCGTCTGCTGCATGTTCTGCGAGATGTTGTCGATGTCGTTCGTGGCCCGGCTCAGCACCTCGCCGCGCTTCGCCCGGTCGAAGTACGCCAGCGGGAGCCGCGACAGCTTCGTCTGCACCTCCTCGCGCAGCCGGAACATGGTGCGGTTGATCGCCCGGTTCGACAGCCGGGTCGCCACCAGCAGCAGCAGGCCCGACAGCGCGAACACCACCAGCGCGGTCAGCAGGACGCTGCCGACCGCGGTGAAGTCGATGCCCTGGCCCGGCGTGAAGTCGGTGCCCGACAGCATGTCGGCGATCCCGTCGTCACCCTTCGCCCGCAGGCTCTCCAGCGCCTGCTCCTTGGTCGGTCCCGCGGTCATGGACCGCCCCACGATCCCGGCGAACACCAGGTCCGTGGCCGTACCGAGGATCTTCGGGCCGACCACGGACAGCGCCACGCTGCCCAGCGTCGCCACGAGCATCATCGCCAGCGTCAGCCGTTCCGGTGCCAGATGCCGCACCAGCCGCCTGAACGACGACCTGAAGTGCAGCGACTTCTCGACGGGCGGGCCGCCCGTCATACGTGCCCCGGGTCCCCCGCTCATGCAGCCTCAGCCTCCGTCAGCTGGGAGAGCACGATCTCCCGGTAGGTCTCGTTGCCCGCCATCAGTTCGTGGTGCCGCCCCGCGCCGACCACCCGGCCCTCGTCCAGCACCACGATCCGGTCGGCCTCCCGGATGGTCGACACCCGCTGCGCCACGATCACCACGGTGGCGTCCGAGGTTTCCTCGGCCAGTGCCGCACGCAGTGCCGCGTCGGTGGCGTAGTCCAGCGCCGAGAACGAGTCGTCGAAGAGGTAGATCTGCGGCCGGGCCACCAGCACCCGTGCGATCGCCAGCCGCTGCCGCTGGCCGCCCGACACGTTCGTGCCGCCCTGGGCGATCGGGGCGTTCAGACCGCCCTCCAGCGCCTCCACGAAGTCCCGCGCCTGAGCCACCTCCAGCGCCCGCCACAGGTCCTCGTCGGTGGCGTCCGGATTCCCGTACCGCAGGTTCGTCGCCACCGTGCCCGAGAACAGGTACGGCTTCTGGGGCACGAGCCCCACGGTGCGGGACAGCAGGCCCGGATCCAGCTCGCGCACGTCGATGCCGCCCACCCGCACCTCGCCGTCCGTCACGTCGGACAGCCGCGGTACGAGCCCCAGGAGCGTCGACTTGCCGCTGCCCGTCGACCCGATGACCGCCGTGGTCTCGCCCGGCCGGGCCACCAGGTCCACGGCCCGCAGGACCGGCTCCTCGGCCCCCGGATACCGGAACTCCGCGTTCCGGAGCTCCAGATGGCCGTGCCGGTCCAGCTCCCGCACCGGCTCGGCCGGCGGCACCACGCTCGTCCGGGTGCCCAGCACCTCCTCGATCCGCTCGGCGCAGACCTCGGCACGCGGCACCATCATGAACATGAAGGTGGCCATCATCACGGCCACCACGATCTGCATCAGGTACGCGAGGAACGCCGTCAGCTGACCGATCTCCATCGCCCCGCTGTCGATGCGGTGCGCCCCGTACCAGACCACCGCGACGCTCGACAGGTTCACCACCGTCATCACGGTCGGGAACATGAGCGCCATCAGCCGTCCGGTCGCCAGCGACACGTCCGTCATCGCGGTGTTGGCCCGGCGGAAGCGCTGCTGCTCGTACTCGTCCTTCACGAAGGCCCGGATCACCCGGTTGCCGGTGATCTGCTCGCGCAGCACCCGGTTCACCGTGTCCAGCCGTTCCTGCATGGCCCGGAACAGCGGCCGCATCCGCCGGACGATCAGCGCGATCGAGATGCCGAGCACGGGCACCACCGCCAGCAGCACCGCCGACAGCGGAACGTCCAGACCGAGCGCCATGACGATGCCGCCGACGCACATGATCGGCGCGGACACCATCAGGGTGAACGCCATGAGCACCAGCATCTGCACCTGCTGGACGTCATTGGTCGTACGGGTGATCAGCGAGGGCGCCCCGAACTGAGCCATCTCGCGCGCCGAGAACGACTGCACCCGGTCGAACACGGCGGCCCGCACGTCCCGGCCCAGCGCCGCGGCGGTCCGGGCACCGAAGTACACGGCTCCCATGTTGCAGATCACCTGGAAGACGCTGACGGCGATCATGATCCCGCCGAAGCGCAGGATGTAACCCGTGTCGCCCTTGACGACACCCTCGTCGATGATGTCGGCGTTCAGCGTGGGCAGATAGAGCGTGGCGCTGGTCTGCAGCAGCTGGAGCAGCACCAGCAGCCCTATCGGTTTCTTGTACGGACCGAGATGGGTCCGCAGGAGTCTGATGAGCACGGGCGTCTCTCGGGGGGTCGAGGGCGAGTCGGCAAGATCGGGCGGCGTTCCCCCCATCTTCCGGCAATCCGCCCCGCGAGCCCCAGGTGATTAAGCCAAGGAGGGGTCAAGAAGTACGGAGCCGGGGCGTCCGTCCTGGCCGGAGGCGTTCGCGGCGGGTACCTCCGGGCGGAGGCGCGGGCCCCGCCGTACGTCCGAACCGGCGGCCGGACCGTCCGCCGGGTGCCGGGTCCCGCCGCGGGGTGCCGGCTCCTGCCGGGTCCCGCCGGACGCTGCCGGGATACGCCGGGCGTCGCACGGCTCCCGCCGGGTCCCGCCCGTCAGGCGAAGGCACCTGGGTGGATCTGCTCGCGCGTCGCCACGTACTGCTGCCGCACGGCCTGGCCGACGGCCAGTTCGTCGCCCGGTTCGAAGACCTGGGCCGCCGCTCCCTGCCAGGCGGGCGGGGTGTGCGGGGCCAGCGTGCCCTGCGTCACGCCGAGGGCCCACGCCGCCTGGCGGGCGGCGCCAAGGGCGGTGTAGTCGGCCGGCTGCGGCACGACGACCTGCGCGCCGAGCAGCGCCGGGGCGATGGCCTGTACGGCGGGCAGCTCCGCTGCCTGTCCCAGCAGGAACACCCGGCGGACCTCCACGCCGCGGCCGCGCAGCACGTCCATCGCGTCCGCGAGCGAGCAGAGCATCCCCTCGACGGCCGCGCGGGCCAGGTGCTCGGGCTTCATCGACTCGCGCCGCAGCCCGGCCAGAGTGCCCGCGGCGTGCGGCAGCTGCGGGGTGCGCTCCCCCTCTAGATAGGGGAGCAGCACCAGGCCGGAGGAGCCCGGGGTGGACTTCAGGGCGAGCGCGGACAGCCCGTCGAGGTCCGTTCCGAGCATCTCGGCGGTGCCGCGCAGCGCCCGTACCGCGTTGAGCGTGTACACGACCGGCATATGCATCCCGGTCGCGTCGGCGAAGGAGGTGATCGTGCCGCTCGGGTCGGCCAGCGCTTCGTGGTGCACCGCCATCACGGAACCGGATGCCCCCAGCGACACCACGGCATCCCCGGGCCCGACCCCGAGCCCCAGGGCCGCGGCCATCGTCTCGCCGGTGCCGGCGGAGATCAGCAGCCCCTCGGGGGTGGTCCCGGCCGCCTCGGCCGGGGCCAGCACCTCGGGCAGCGCCGCCTGGTGCCCCAGCGCCAGTTCCACCAGGTCCGGCCGGTACGCGCCGGTGGCGGCCGACCAGTAGCCGGTGCCGGAGGCCGCGCCGCGGTCGGTGGTGCGCCGGACCGGCCTGCCCAGCAGCTGCCACACCAGCCACTCGTGCGGCTGCATCACCACGGCGACCCGCTGGGCCGCCTCGGGCTCGGAACGCGCCAGCCAGCGGAGCTTCGCCACGGGATGGGAGGCCTGGGGGACCGCGCCCACGGCCTCGGCCCAGGCCTGCCGGCCGCCGAACCCGTCGATCAGGTCGGCGGCGGCCACCTGCGCCCGCTTGTCGTTGCCGACCATCGCGAGGCGCACCGGGGCGCCCTGCCGGTCGAGGGCGACGAGTCCGTGCTGCTGCGCGGACACCCCGATCGCCTGAACGCCCTCCAGCAGCCCGCCGGTCGCGGCCTCGCCCAGGGACAGCAGCCATGCCTGGGGATCGACGTCCGTGGCCTTGGGCCCGACGGGATGCGCGGCGTAGCCCTGCCGCAGCACGGCACCGGTGTCCGTGTCGCAGACGACGATTCGTGTATGGGCGGAAGAGCTGTCCAACCCGGCGACTATCCCCATGCCACGATTCTGCCGTACGGGGGCAGATGCTCCGGTTCAGGTGTTACTGGTCCCCCAGTCGTCCTCGAAGCCGCCGCGGCTGCGTTCCCGCAGCGACCGGACCCGGTCGGCCACGCTCTCCGGCATCCGGTCGCCGACCCTGTCGCTCACGGAGGCGAAGGCCTTCCCCGCGACCTGCCGTCCGCTCTGGGCGGCCGACTCGGCGGCGTTCCGCACGGCGGGGTTCTGTGCGAGCTGCCGGGCCGACTTCTTCAGCGCCTCGTAACGCTCCCGGCCGGCTCGGGTACCGAGCACGTATCCGACAGCGAGACCGGCGATGAACGTGACGCGGTGCATGGCAGTCACCCTTCCCTGGTGCCCGGGGCGAACCGATTGGCGGAGCACCCCCCAGCTTGCGCTAATGTATGTGTCGCAGCGAGCGAGCGCCGCCCGGAGAAGTCCCAGGTAGGTACGTTCGGTGCAACGAGGCATTCCCCTGTAGCTCAATTGGCAGAGCAGCCGGCTGTTAACCGGCAGGTTACTGGTTCGAGTCCAGTCGGGGGAGCTCGGTCCCCTGTAGCTCAATTGGCAGAGCAGCCGGCTGTTAACCGGCAGGTTACTGGTTCGAGTCCAGTCGGGGGAGCAGCGGAAGAGGACCCTCCGGGGTCCTTTTTCATATCCCGGGCAGCCCTCGTCCGGGGCTGATTCCCCCTCCGGCGGAACCGCGCAGCCCGCAGCGCTGTCCTCATGGTCGTGCGAAGCCGACCATGCCGGAGCAGGAGATCGTATGAGCGGCTATGCTGCGGCAGACGGCGCGCACAAATGTGCGCGACGCGCCGTGAGGGGCGGTAGCTCAGCCGGTTAGAGCAGCGGACTCATAATCCGTCGGCCGTGGGTTCGAGTCCCACCCGCCCCACCGCAGAGCGGTGCCGCAGGATCGTTTCTACCTGCACAAACGTGAGAACGAGGGTCACCACTCGTGGGTGGCGACCCCCGTTCACTCCCTCAGACCAAGATCCAGGGACCCGTTCAGGGACCCGCGCCGCGTCCGAAATGCTGGTTTGGCTGGCCAACCTCTCAGGGCTCGCTGCCGGGCCGGTGCCACCGTGATGCGACCGTCGGGCGTGCAGCCGGCGGGGTCGGCCGGGGAGCGGCTTGCCGCCGGAGCGGACAGCTTCCCGCTCTCGCGGGCACTCGCCCGGGGTCGACGCGCACTTCGCCATCCATCTACGGCCGACCCTCGGCCGGCGATCATGTCGGGCCACCGCGGCACCGCGTGGCCGTCGCCAGCACCCCGCTTGCGGACTGCGTAACGCTTAACAGTCGTGCGAATATAACGCTGCCGGTGTATGCTGCTGATGTAATAAATCGCAGGTTCAGAGGGCGGGCGTGACTTGGAAGATCGTCGTGGTCGAACCGGCACTCTCGTGGCTTCACGCATTGCGTCGCACCGACCGTGAGACGCTCGTCCAGGTCAGCCAAGCCATCACTGCTCTCGCAGAAGAGGGGCCGGCACTCGGTCGGCCGCTGGTGGACACGATCAAGGGTTCCGTCCTGCCCAACCTCAAGGAACTGCGCCCCGGGTCCGCCGGGGCCACTGAAGTGCGGTTGCTGTTTGTGTTCGATCCTGATCGTCAGGCCGTGATCCTGGTCGGTGGTGACAAGGCAGGGAACTGGTCCGGCTGGTATCGCGTTGCCGTGCCCCAGGCGGAACAGGCGTACGCGGAACACCTGAAGCGAATCGATGGAGAGGACGGGTGATGACCGACCATCTGAGGGACCCGCAGGCCGTCTCCTGGGATGATCTGGCCGAAGATTTCGCCTTCACCGACGCCGAGAATGAGCAGATCGCGCAGGGAGCCCAGGCGATGATCACCGCTTCTCGGGCGCACCGTCTCGCGGAGTTGCGTAAGCGGCAGCACACCACGCAGGTGCAGGTGGCGAAGGCAATGGGCGTCAGTCAGGCTCGGGTCTCCCGTATCGAGAAGGGACAGTTGGAACGGAGCGAGGTCGATACGCTCGCTGCGTACGTCAAGGCTCTCGGCGGCAAACTGAAGATCGTCGCTGACTTCGGTGACGAAACCTACGTCCTCGGCTGACCGCACCCACCAGTCGGGTCGTGCCGCTTGGTGCCGACCGTGGCTGGCAACGCGTCGTCTCGCCCAGTGGTCGGCCTCGTGATCTGGCTGGCCGCTGCCCAGTGCTGTTCACCGCGCTGCGTTCGTTTCCACGATGGCCGCCACGCTCGCGCTGGGAAGATGCCAGCCTGTCTCAGCGTACCGGCAGTAGAGCACGAGGGCGGGACGCTGGCCACCGAGCCGGTCCGAGAGTCGTGCCGCGGCGACGGCGGCGACGGCGGCGCCAAGGTCGTGCAGGGGCCCCTGAGGGATGCCGAGGTAGGGGGCGAGCGGATTGTGACAGCCCGTCCTGCATCCGTGGATGCAGGCAGCCGCAGTTGCTCATCGAAAGATTTGCTCGAGGCCGAAGACGAGTTGGTGTGCCTGAGGCCATCCTGCCTCTACGAAGACATCGCAGATCTCGCGGAGGGCCGTGAGGCATTCCGGGTTGCGTAGGACGCCCCGGTGGTCGGCTACTGAAATTGAACTCGTGATGACGACCAGGCGCGCGCACAAGGACTCAGCGCCGCCCTGGCCGCTCGCAGCTCGCTGGACCCCGACTTCGACGCCAGCCTGCGGCAGTGGCACGAGGGGGCGAGGCTGATCCTCAGGGAAGGCGGCGACGTGCGCAACAGCATCAGCGGGGGCAACCAGTACGGGCCTGTGTTTCAGGGCCGGAACTTCTCCGGGCTCTCCTTCAGCACGCAGCCTCCGCCGCCGGCCGCCCCTGAGGGCGGAACTCCTGCGGCGCGTTGACTGAGCGGCACTGAGGCGACCTCCGCGCGGGGTGGGCGCACGCCGGCCGGCGCGCCAGCAGCGGTCACCGTCCGGGGACCGCGAAGGTGGGCCGGGCCCGCACCGTTCAAGGGGAGCCGTCGGGACCCGGAGCAGGGCGCTGCTGTTCCCGCACGGCTTCGAGTCGCTCACGCGACCGGCGGGTGTCCGGCTCCTCCGGTCCGAGCGCCCGCTCCCGCTGGGCGAGCGTGCGCTCGTGCAGCGCAACGGCTTCGGACACCCGGCCCGCGGCGAGATACGAGTCGGCCAGATTGGACTGGGACCGGAGAGTGTCACGGTGCTCCGGCCCCAGGACACGTATGCGGTCCGCGACGCTCTGCTCCTGGGCGGCGATGGCTTCCTCGTAGCGCCGCGCATCGTGGTGGGTGTTGGCGATGTTGTGCAGGCACCTCAAGGTGTCCGGGTGGTCCGGCCCCAGCACGGCCGTGCGGCGTTCGAGGACCTGCTGGTGCAGATCCAGCGCCTCGTCGAGCCGGCCCGCCTGCTTGTAGGTGAGTGCAAGGTTGTGCATCGACCACAGCACGTCGGTGTGATCGTCGCCGAGGACCGTGGCACGATCACGCAGGATGGCCTCGTGCTGGACGATGGCTTCGTCGGTTCGCCCCATGGCCTTGTAGGTGATGGCCAGCGCCTCCCGTGTCTGCAGGGTGAGCCGGTGCTCCGCGCCGTGCAGCCTCAATCGGGCGTCCAGCGTGGCGGAGTGGACGTCGAGCGCCTCCTCGAGGCTGCCGAGAGCGCGGAACGCCTCTCCGAGACGATGGCGGGAGGCGAGGGTGTCGGCGTGCCTCTCTCCCAGTGCCGTTGTCCGCCGCTCGGCGGCCCGCGCCAGAGACCCACGCGCCTGGCCGGTCCACCCCTGGGCCAGCATGAACGTCCCCACTCCGTGCAGTGCTCCCGCGAGGTCAGCGACCGCTTGCTCCGGCACACCACCGATCGAGTCGACGAAGGCGTCCAGGGCCTCGGTGTGCGAGATCAGGCGGAGCCAGTGCGGCCAGTCGGCGACCGTCGAGAACGGGTCCTCGGGGAGGGCGGACCTGAGCAGCTCGCAGGCCATGGCCGCTTCCCCGCCGTCCACCGTCATGCCCGACCGGAGCAGCCTTCGCAGGAGTTGGTGGATGCTCACGCTTCCGCAGTCCGCCGTGATCAACGAATAGGAGCGCAGGAGTTCGATGTCGGAGCGTTGGCGTATCGACGTCTGAGGTTCGGACGTCAGCAAGCCAAGCGGGATGGTCTCCGGCGCGTAGCAGCAGGCCGTCTTGAGGAGGCGGACGGCGCTCGGCCGTAGCGCAGCGACGGCGTCGACACTCAGGCGAAGGCTTCGCGCCGTGTTGCGGCGGTACACGTCCGTCCATGCTGGTGAGTCGAGGAGTTCGCCAGGCTCGGCGTCGAGCAGCCGCTGATAGCTTTCGTAGGACAGCCCCTGTGCGCGCAGGTAGGCCGAGGCCTGCTGGAGAGCGAGCGGGAGCCCTCCCAGGTCCGCCGCCAGCCTGTGGGCGCCGTCGTCGGCGTCCAGGCCCGTGTGCCCGGAGAGCCACGCTGCGCCGACGGGGGCGGGCAGGGGCTCGACGGTCGTTGCGGCCAGCCTGCACTCCGTCCAGTCCACGTGCCACCGAGTGGTCACGACCACCGGCCCGCGATCGATCCGGGCCAGCACGACGGCCACGTCACTCGGCGTCTCGACACTGTCGAGGACGAGCAGCCAGCCGTCGTGGTGGTGCAGCCAGTCCATGGCCCAGGCGGCCGCATCCGCCGGTGTGCGCCAGTGCCGGTGTCCGGGCAGCAGATGATGGGCCAGGGCTGCGAGGCCCCGGGTCACGGCCACGCCGTCCTGCGCACTGACCCACCAGGTGATCGGATACTGCTCTCGCAGCGTGCGGGCGGCGTGTAGGGCGAGTTCGGTCTTGCCCACACCGGGCATGCCGACGAGCGCCACGCCGAAGCCGTCGTCCGGGGGCGCCTCGAGCAGCCGGACGACTTCGTCCAGATCGTCGCCGCGGCCCCACAGCCGACCGGACGGAGGCCGTGGTGGGTTCGCCACCGGCGTGAACGCGTGGACGTCCGATGCCAGCGGCAGGCCCGACTCGTGGATGTGCGTGTGTACGCCGCCCTCGACCGTGCGGGCTTGGACAACCGGCCCGAAGGCGGTCCCCGACAGGTCGTTCCTGGTGACTTCCCGCTCCGTGCCGTCGGCCGCGTCCTCCGCCATGCCTGCCCCCGTTCGTCCCGGATCACAGCGTGGCACAGGTCGACCCTGGAGCAGGCGGTGTTTTCAAATGATCTCGTTTGGTGGGTCATGGTGCAGGCATACGCCGCCATGAACTGCCGGATGCCGAGTGGGAGTTCGTCAGGCGCTGCTGCCCGAGTCGTCGCGGGGGTGGAAGCGGCTTGAACGGTGCTTCAAACCGCTTGAAGCAGAGGCGAGGCAACGCCACCCGCTACGACGAGATCACCCAGTCTCCACGAAGCCGCCGTAACCTCGCCGATCTCCTGGATGTAGGCGTGACACTTGACGACAGACCCTGGGCTATCCGGGTACGCCGCTGAGGCCGTAGCCCCAGACCGCAAGGTCGGGCGGGAGTCCGAGGGCGGTTGATCATGGACGGACAGCACCCCCGCCGGGAGGAGTTCGACCGTTTTTGCGCCGCCAACGCGAAGCGGCTCATTGCAGCGGTCCATGCCGTGACCGGTGACGCGGCCGAGGCGGAGGACGCGGTCCAGGAGGCGTACGCCAGGGCCTGGCAACGCTGGGAACGGCTCACTGCGGACAGCGACGATCCGACGCCCTGGGGGCGCACCGTGGCGATGCGGCTGGCCGTCAGCTCCTGGCGCGACTCCCGTAACCGCACCTTGCCCACTTCCGGCACGGACCGCCCCCGGACCTGCCAGGACTCGGTCCCGACCACGTCGCCCTCGTCGACGCGCTGCGCAAGCTGCGGCCCGAACGGCGACGCGCGGTCGTACTGCACCATCAACTACCGTCCGCGAGCGCGGCTGTCGCCGGACCGGGCCGGTGCCCCACCGCGCCGGTGCGCGGAGGAGTGATGCTCTCAGCGTCTCGGCGGGTCACGGAGCGGGATCCCTCCTGGTACCCGCCAGTCTCTAGGGAGACGGTGGCGCTGGTCAGGCAGCCGCGGAAGGGAGTCACTCATGGGTGAGGACCCACCCGCCCGGAGAAGAGGCACGGAGTCGACGGTGTACGGCCGCCTCGACCTCCGGAGTAGCGCGGTGCTGGCTGTCACGGCGCTCCTCCTAGTCCTCGCCGCGGTGGTCCCTGGGCAGGCCCGGGCGGATGAGGAAGAGAGCCGGGAAGCACCGGTGCTCGTCGAGCAGGCCATCGCCCTGATCGCCAACGACGCCGGCGAGGAGCAGGTG
This sequence comes from Streptomyces sp. NPDC030222, assembly GCF_055573115.1. NCBI lineage: Bacteria > Bacillati > Actinomycetota > Actinomycetes > Kitasatosporales > Streptomycetaceae > Streptomyces > Streptomyces sp. NPDC030222. The sequence goes on along the minus strand of NZ_JBVICA010000020.1, from coordinate 72,723 downwards.
GCCGAGCGTATCGAAGACGCCCTGGAGGCACCGGACAAGGAGGGCGTCGACCTCGGTCTCGTCCGTCAGGCCCTCGAAGTCGTCGAGGGTCCGGGGCCGGAGGAGACCGCCCTTCAGAGGGCGCGCGTGCTGCTGCTGGACGCGCTCGGCGGAAAGCTGCCCTCCGCCCCGGCGAGCGGGCGGTTCGCGACCGGGACCGAGACCGGGACGAGTGTGGTCCTCGAGGAGTTCCGGCCCGCGCGTGGCATCGCCGGCACCGGGGACGCGGTCCTGCTCGCCCTGTCCCTGGCCGCGATCGCGGTCGGGCTGTGGCTGTCGGTGCGGCTGCGTCCCCCGCACAGGATCCGTGAGCTCGAGCGCCGAGCTGCCCAGCAGCAGGGCAAGAGGCAATGACCCCCGACCAGACGTCACCGAGCGCCGACAAGAGCGCCGGCAAGAGCGCCGGACCAGATGACCGCGGGCGGCTCCACCGCGCGATCGATGCGATCGATGAACGGATGGGCATCAAGGCCCTGACCTATCCGGTGCCGGAGCACGCGAACAACCTGGCGTGGAGCCTGGGCGGCATCACCGCGGTGGCGTTCGTGATCCTCCTGGTCACCGGGATCTACGTCACGCAGTTCTACACACCCATCCCGGAGGACGCCAACCAGTCGGTGCGCGACCTGGTAGCCGACGTCTGGCTCGGCGGCTTCGCCCGCGCCCTGCACTACTGGGCGGCGCAGGCGATGTTCGTCTTGGCCCTGTTGCACCTGCTGCGGGTGTTCTTCCACGCCTCGTACAAGAAGCCGCGCGAGGGCAACTGGGTCTTGGGCGCGGCGATGTTCCTGCTCACCTTCCTCGCCGTGTTCACCGGCACCGTACTGAAGTGGGACCAGGAGGGGTACGAGGCGCTCATCCACAACCTGGACGTGGCCGAACTCCTCGGCGGCGCCGGGATCTGGTTCACCCCCGAGCTGACCGCCCGGGTGCCCATCCTGCTGCGGCTCTACAGCGCCCACGTGGTGATCATCCCCGGCCTGGTCCTGCTGCTGTTCGTATGGCACGCGCTGCTGGTCAAGCGGCACCAGATCTCACCACATCCGGAGATCCCGGTGCCCGAGGTGGAGACGCCCGAGCCGTTCACCGCGCACCTGAAGCGGGTGGCTGCGTTCGGCCTGGTGCTGCTGGGGGTGCTGGCCGTTCTCGGCGTGCTGGTGCCGCCCGTGGTCGGCCCGACCCCGGTCGAGGGGATCGAGGTCACTCGCCCGCTGTGGATGTTCTGGTGGTTCTTCCCGATGGAGGAGTGGTTCGGGGTCGCGTCGATCGCGTATGTCATCGCGGGCGTGTTCGGGCTGATCTTTCTGGTGCCGTTCCTTGACCGGAGCCCGAGGCGGCGATGGCGCGAGCGCAAGCTCGCCCTCGCGGCTGCCGGCGTGCTGCTGCTCGCGCTTGTCGCGATCACGGTCCAGGTGTGGGTTACCAGCCCGAAGGGGCACTGATGACCGTCATCGACGTCAAGCGCGCACGGCGCTGGTTCTGGGCGCTCACCGCGACAGCGGTCCTCGCCACGGGAATGCTGTACCACGCGCTGCGCTCGGCTCCAGGGCCCGCCACCGGAGTCCTCGTCCTGGTCAGTTCCTTGATGGTGGCCGCGTCGGTCGTCCAGGCGGCCCGAATCCTGGCCGCGCTCACCGGTCCGTCTCAGCTCCGGCTGTTGCCCGGCCGCGGGGCCCGGCGACGCTCGGCCACCGGCCCTCACGCTCGGCTGTCCGTCGCATGTCAGGGGACTGGGTGCAGGCAGTAGGCCGTCCGCGGCCGGCGTACCCCACACGGTCCCCACCGACCGCCGGATAGGCCGCGAGCGCCCGGCGCACCCGGGGCCATCCGGCTGGACCGTCGGGCAGCGCCATCCCCGTGGGCACCAAGAGAGGATTGCCGTCGGCCGGTGCCCTCAGATGATCCACAGCTTGGCCAAGGGCCGCACTCGCCGTGGTGAGCCGGGGAAGACCACCGGCGAGGAGGACCGGCTGGAGGAACGCCTCGCCGAGCTGCGCGCCCGCAAGAGCACGCCGCATCCCGGGGCGACGGCAAGCGCAAGCGCCATGAGTCGTCAAGACCTTGAGCGTGCCGACAACAGGTCCGCGGGCCCCGTCCGACCTACGTCGAACGGGGCCCGGACGGGGGCTGCGCGGTGCCTGTGACGCCCATGGGGCCCACTACAAGCCCAGCGTGGTCGACGCGTGGGCCCGCGAGAACGGCTACGAGCTGCCGGACCGGGGTCAGTGGCTATGGGATGTATGGCCATCCTCTGCCGGCCCGGCAGGTGCCTTGGCCGGACGGTCCTGCTCGACGGGAGCCTGGTCCGGCTTGGCGGGGGTCCCGGTCGTGGAGCCGTGGTCGTGGCTGTGGCCATCGGAGTCGATGGTGTCGGCGAGGGCGGTCATGCCCAGCCAGGCGAGGGCCGAGATGACGACGACGACGGCCGCGAACGGGCTGACGAGGTGCCGCCAGCGGCCCTTGGAGTCCTTGGCGACGAACGCGACGAACGACATGAGCAGGCCGATGGGGGTCATCCAGGCGCTGCGCTCGGGGAACTGCTCGAAGTGCTGGATGCCGCCGCCGACCAGGCCGACACCGAAGGACAGCAGCAGGGAGAAGGCGACCAGCGAGATTGCCTGGCTCAGCGCCGGACGCTCGTCGGCCAGCACGAACTCGTTGACGATGGTGCCGAGGAGGAACACGAAGGCGCCGACGACGCAGATGATCGTGTACAGCGACGGATCGATCGGGTAGTGGACGACGGCGCCGGCGATGAGGGCGGCGCCCATGAAGTAGAGCATCTGGCCGCTGTAGCGAGCCGGGAGTGACTTCTTGTCGAAGGTGGGGCGGCGATGTTTCGAGGCGGGAGTCCGGTGGCGCTCGGGCTCGAGAACGGTGGTCATGCGGGTGGGGCCTTTCAGATCCTGGTGGGCGAGAGCAGGCAGAAGCGCGCCGACACCAGTGGTGCGGCGTCACGCTGGCGCAGCTCTCAGCAGCGCAGGATCGAAAGTCGGTGTAGGCACGGTGGGTCGCCGGTGAGGCTGGTCCAGCGGTGCGTGGGTGCTGCCCGTCGGCGGAGCACGAAGAGGACGCGGCTGGAGCCCCCGAGCCTGAGGGCGGACGCGAGCAGGGCGGCGACGATGCACAGCAGCGCCAGGCAGATCTCTCCGGCTCCGCCGTGGTCGCAGGGGGATTCGCCATCCGGGCTGTCCGGTGCTTTGGTGGCGTTCCCGGGGGTGACGTCAGAGTGAGCGGGCTGAGCCTTGCCCCCTGCGTCGATGAGCGGCACCGCGGCGGCGTGCCCGCTGTGATCTTGATGATGTGAGGTCAGGGCGTGCATCCCGAATACGGCAAGCACCACCGCGAAGACCGTTGCCAGCAGCAACGCTCCCGTGTGGTGGCCGCGACGGACCTTGCCTGAGATCACGCGTCACGACCATAGGCGGGCTTGGTGGCGAAATTGCCAACAGGAGGCGTCCCCACCCCCGCGATGAGAGGAAGATCACATAAGGTGTGGATGCGGCGGTAAGCTCCACGTCTCCTGCAGCGGCTCCGGCGCCACCCGGCTGATGCACCGGCTCGGCGTCAGCCCGCGGTGCCCACGCGGCGGGTGGCCGAGCGTGACGGGCAGGCCGTGACCGCCCTTCCACGCCGGCGACCGGGCGGATTCCCTGCAGCCCTTTCGGATCTGTGTCAGTGGCCGTGGTCATCGCCGATTCGGCGCGACGGCGGTCCACCACGGTCACACCGTGCTCCACGTGGACAACGACTTCGCCGCCGTGGCGGCAGTTCTCAAAGAAGTCGAGCAACGGGACGCACGGGCGTGACCTGACCCCTGTGTCCGGCAACCTTCCGGCCGCCCTACCGGGGCTGCGACGGCACTCGCCCGCCGGCGCGCCCCGTTGAACACCGTGGCTGTCGGGTGGTCGGCGCGGCGGCGACGTGTTGCCGGCACCACGCGGTCGCACGCCCCCAGGCGTGCTCGTCACTTCCGGCAGGTACGCGAGGGGTGCCGCCGTCCGCCTCGATCATCACCTCTTGCCTGCGTGCGGGCCATGGGACACCTGAACGTCCAACTTGCCCACGTGGTGCATTTCGTCACGAATTCGGCCATGTGAAGTGGCTGCGGTTGTTCCCTCCACAGTCCACCTCAGCCGTGACGAGGTGTCGCCGCCAGGAGCCCATGCTCCGGTTCTCGACCTGTCCGGCCTCGCGGACCTTGGCCCGCTCGGCAGCATCAACCCGTGGCGGCGGGCGTGTCGCGCGGATGGCCGGGCGAGTGCGCACCAGCATCGTGGGCGGGTCGAGGAGCGGGGCAACCCGTCTCCGGGACAAGGAGGAGGGCCCATGAGCCGCACGTCAACGCCACGGTCGGGTGAGCAGGCGGCATCCGGGCAGTCCACGCGGATGCTCGTCCTGGCAACAGCCGGATTCATGCTCTGCTTCTGGGCGTGGGCCCTCCTGGCACCGCTCGGCCCGACCCTGCGGGAGGACCTCGACCTGACCTCCTTTCAGCAGTCCCTCGCGGTGGCCGTACCGGTGATCGTCGGCTCGGTCGGCCGGATCCCTGTGGGCGCCCTCACCGACCGCGTCGGTGCGCGCCGGATGTTCCCCCTCGTCGCCGCCCTCACCGCTCTGCCCGTGCTGTACCTCGGCCACCTGGCCGACTCCCTGCCCGAGGTGCTCGTGGCCGGCTTCTTCCTCGGTCTGGGTGGCACGGCCTTCGCCGTCGGCGTGCCGTTCGTGAACGCTTGGTACCCGCCCGAGTGGCGCGGACTGGCGCTGGGAATCTTCGGTGTCGGCACGGGCGGAACCGCTCTCGCCTCCTTCACCACCGTGCAACTGGGTGACGCCGTCGGCTATGCGTTCCCCTTCGACCTGGTGGCCGGCCTCCTGGTCGTATACGCCATCGCGGCCCACGTGCTCCTGCGCGACAAGCCGGAACGCGCCGTCCCGGCAGGCTCCCTGCTCGCACGCACAGCGGCGACGCTGCGGATGCCCGCCACCTGGCAGCTGGCCCTTCTCTACGCGGTGGCCTTCGGTGGCTTCGTCGCCTTCAGCGTCTACCTGCCCACCTATCTCACCACCGCCTACGGCCTCGGACGGTCCGACGCCGCCCTGCGCACTGCAGGCTTCTCCGTCCTCGCCGTCGCCATGCGCCCGGTCGGCGGATGGCTCTCCGACCGGCTGCACCCGGTGCCCGTGCTCATCGCCGCGTACCTGGTCCTGACGGCACTCGCCCTCCTCGCCTCCTTCGAGCTGCCGCTGATCCCGCTCGGCACGCTCGCCTTCCTCGGCATGGCCGCCGCCCTGGGCGCGGGATCGGGCGCCCTGTTCGCACTCGTCGCCCGTGTCGTGCCCCCGGAACAGGTCGGCTCGGTCACCGGTGTCGTGGGCGCTGCCGGAGGACTGGGCGGCTTCTTCCCCCCTCTGGTCATGGGCGCCATCTACGGCGTCACAGACGACTACGCATGGGGATTCGTGCTGCTGGCGGCCACGGGGGGTATCACCGCGGCGTTCACCGCCACGACGGTGCGGCGCCGGGCCCGGCAAGCCTCCCGGTCGGCGTAGCCCGCAAATCCACGTCCGGCTTCGTGCGTCGGCTGCACTCCGACGCCGGCGTCACCTCCTTCCGGGTAGTCACCTCAGGGGCAGGCAGGCCGTCTCTCCGGGGGAGATCTCTCTCATCGACACGGTCACGGTCGGCGAATGGCCCCGCCGGCTCCGGCCGGCAGGACGTCACCCGCCGAACGGACCGCTGTCCGCCGTGTGGATCACCCGCCGGGCGGTGCCGGCGTCCGCGGGTGAGGCTGCACCTCGGAGGTGCGTCATGAAGCAGGTCAGGGCGGACGTGTGTGTGGTCGGTGCCGGGTTCGCGGGGCTGGCCGCGGCGAGGAAGCTGGCCGGGGCCGGGCGTGAGGTCGTGGTGCTGGAGGCGCGGGACCGGGTGGGCGGGCGGGTCTGGAACCGGGAAATGCCCGACGGCACCGTGGTCTCCGTGGGCGGCACCTGGCTGGGCAAGGGCCAGGACCGTATGTTCCGGCTCTGCCGGGACCTGGGCCTCACGGTGTACCCGCAGTACGAGGAGGGGGACAGCCTGCTGCGCCTGGACGGCGTCAACCATCGCTACAGGGGCGGCATCCCCCAGGCCGGACCGGCGGTGCTCGCCTCGCTGGGCCTGGCGTTCATGCGGTTGAAACTGATGGCACGCCGGCTTCCCCTGGACGCCCCCTGGCAGGCCCGGAACGCACACCGGCTGGACTCGCGCACGCTCGGACAGTGGCTTGCCGACCCCTGCAACGTGCCGTCGGGAACGGCGTACACCATCATCAGGTCGGCGATGAACCTGCTCTTCTGCGCGGACCCGGCGGAGGTCTCCCTGCTGGGTGCACTCGTCCTCGCCCGGGGCGGCGGCGGATTCGACTACTACACCGACTCCCGCAGGACCGAAACGCACCTCGTGGACGGCGGGTCACCCGAACTGGCCCGCAGGATGGCGCAGCGGCTCGGCGAGGCGGTGCACCTTTCCAGCCCGGTCCGGCACATCACCTGGAACGCCACCCATGTGGACGTCGGCACCGACGAGTTCACCGTGAGGGCGCGCCGGGTGATCGTGGCGACCCCGCCCGCCCTGGCCGGACGGATCCGCTTCGACCCGCTGCTGCCCACGGCGAACAGCCATCTGCTGCAACGCGTGGTGCCCGGGACGATCATCCGTGTCCACACGGTGTACCGGGAGCCGTTCTGGCGCGCCCGGAACCTGACGGGCCAGACGCTCGCACCCACCTCCGCCGTACCGGTCACCATCGACCAGACGCCGCGGAACGGGAATCCGGGGGTGCTGAGCAGCTACGCCTTCGGCCCCGTGGCCGTACGGCTGAACAGCCTGCACCCCAAGGAGCGGCAGGACATCTGGCTGCGGGCCCTCGCCGAGCGCTTCGGCCGCGAGGCCCTGTACCCCGCCGGATACCTGGAGACCGACTGGTCGGACGAGCCCTGGTCCCTCGGCGGAATGATCGGCCACTTCCCGCCCGGCACCCTGACGACCTACGGCTCCGCCCTGCGCGAGCCGGTCGGCCGCATCCACTGGGCGAATACGGAAACCGCGACACGCATGCACGGCCTGATGGAAGGCGCGGTGCGCTCGGGGGAGCGGGCCGCCGCAGAGGTCCTGGCCGCGATCTGACGACGGCCGTGCCCTCGGCCACCGGACCGCCTCCGCGGCCGTCCTCTACGGTGGTCGGTTCCTTCCGGGTCCAGGCCGACTGCGCAGGGCTCGGTCCGCAGTCGGCCTCCACTCGCGCGCGCGGGCGATGACGCCGCGCCCACCGGGCATTCCCACGGCGAGCGCCAGCAGCGCGCTGCCGAGAGGCGCCGGCACCATCGGTTCCGGTGCTCATGGCCGTCCCGGGTACGGTATGCGACGTGTTCCGGTGTGCCCACCCGTACCCGGATGGCCGTGGCGTCCTCCCCGGTCGTGGGGCGGGCCGGGGCTACGCTCCCGAGCGTGACTGATGCGTCCGCGAACGACGGCCCGCGCTTCGGCGACCTCGGTGCCCTCTACGTCAACTGCACGCTCAAACGCTCGCCCGAGGTGAGCAACACCCAAGGTCTGATCGACCGGAGCCGAGCGGTGATGGACTCCTGTGGGGTGCGGACCGAGGTGGTGCGGGCGGTCGATCACGACATCGCGCCCGGGGTGTGGCCCGACATGACCGAGCACGGGTGGAAGTCGGACGCCTGGCCCGCGCTGTACGAGAAGGTGATGGCCGCCGACATCCTGGTGCTGGCCGGGCCGATCTGGCTTGGGGACAACAGCTCCGTGACGAAGAAGGTGATCGAGCGGCTGTACGCGTGCTCGTCGATCCTCAACGACCGTGGGCAGTACGCCTATTACGGGCGGGTCGGCGGATGTCTGATCACCGGCAACGAGGACGGCGTCAAGCACTGCGCGATGAACGTGCTCTACAGCATGCAGCATCTCGGGTACACCATCCCGCCGCAGGCCGACGCCGGATGGATCGGGGAGGCCGGGCCGGGACCGTCCTATCTGGACCCGGGGTCCGGCGGGCCGGAGAACGACTTCACCAACCGCAACACGGCCTTCATGACCTGGAACCTGATGCACGTCGCGGCGCTGCTGAAGCGCAACGGCGGAATCCCCGCCCACGGCAACCAGCGCTCCGAGTGGGACGCCGGGTGCCGCTTCGACTTCCCCAACCCCGAGCACCGCTAGGTGCATTGCCCTGTGAGGGCCGGGGAAGCTGCCGGGCCCCGGCACCGCCCGATCGACTGCCCAGGCCGATAAAAGTAAGGCGCACGTCGTACCGGAGGAACCCGCCCCGGCCCCGTTCGCCCGCCGCCGCATCCTCGCCGATCCGACGCCGCTGCGTACCTCACGCGACTACCGGCGGCTCTGGGTCGGCAGCACCATCTCCTGGATCGGCCAGGGGATGACCATGGGTGACCGGCACAGGTACCGGCACGGGCACGGACGGGATGCCCGACGGGATATCCGCAAGGTCCGGTGGGTGTTCCGGTCCCGCCCACGGCCCGGGAGCGGGGCAGGAGACTTCAGGATTCCGCGTACGGCACCATCCCCCGGGCGATCCCCAGGTCCACGAGGTCCCGGGGCCGCAGCCGGAGCTGTTCGGCGGTGGCCGGGGCCTCTTCCGGCGGGCGTTTGAGGATCGCCGCGGCGAGCTCTGGCGCGATCACCGAGAAGTAGCCGTCCGGGGTGACCCAGGTGCTGCCGGGGGAGGCCAGGGCAAGGGCGCCGCCCGAACCGCCCTCGCCGATCAGCAGGGTGGTCACCGGCACGGGGGAGTCGGCGACGGCCGCGAACGTGTCGGCGATCGCCGCGCCCGCACCCGAACGCTCGGCCTCGGCGTCGTTCGAGGCGCCCGGCGTGTCGACGAGGGTGAGCACGGGGATGCCGAGCCGTCCGGCCAGCCGGATCAGTCGCGCGGCGGTGCGGTACCCGGCGGGCAGCGTCGCGGTGCCGCACTGCGCGGCGTAGGCGATGCTCCTGCCGTTCCGCAGACCGAACCCGCACAGCAGGCCGGGGTCGGTGCCGCCGCAGCGGTCGCCGGAGACGGGCAGCCGGGTCTCGAAGTACGCGTCCAGATACGCCCCGGCCCGCGGACGCCCGGCCGCCCGCGCCCGCCGCACGGCGTCCCAGCCGCTGCCGGGCACCGGCGGTGCCGGTTCGGGACGGGCGTCCAGGCCCTGCGCGGCCACTCCGCTGACGTCCTGCCCGCTGGTCCGGGCGTCCCCGTCGGATCCCCAAGTGGCGTCGCCGTCGCCGTCCCCGCCCCCGTCGCCGGGGACGGCGGTCGGCCGGAGTGCCGCCGGAGGGGGCGCCGGGTCGGTGGACCCGGAGGTGAGCAGCAGGAGCCATGCCGCCAGCATGTCGCGGAGGTCCTCCGGGGCGACGATCGCGTCGATGTGACCGGTCGCCAGCTGGCCCTCGGCCGAGTAGGCGGCCGGGTCGGCGTCCGCCGGCCGTACCCGTGAACCCGCGAAGCCGACCTGGGCGCCGGGAAGCGCCAGGACCACGTCGGCTCCGGCCCCGAGGGTCGCCCATCCGCCGCCGGTCGTCGGATCGCGCAGCACCGCGATCTGCGGCAGCCCGGCCGCCCGCAGCAGTGCGGACGCGCGGGCCACCCGCTGGAGCTGGACCAGGGCCCGCATGCCCTCCTGCATCCGGCTGCCGCCGGTGGCGACGAGGGAGACGAGCGGGAGGCGGCGCTCACGGGCGTACCGGTAGGCGTTCTCCAGCCGGTCCCCGGTCCGTTCGCCGAGCGAGCCGCCGAGGAAGCCGAACTCGAAGACGACCAGCACGGCGCGGCGGCCGCCGATGAGGGCCTCGCCGCAGACCACCGACTCGGACTCGCCGGTCCTGGTCCGGGCGCGGGCGTGCGCCCCGTCGTACCCGGTCCAGCCGATCGGCCCGTCCGGTGCGCAGTCCCGTGCCGGGGGCGGGAGTTCGGTGAAGCCGTCGGCGAGGCCGGCTATGGTCTCGCGCGCCGTGGGGCGGGACGGGCGGCGGTCAGGCATGGAGCGCCCGCTTCATGACCTTGCCCATGTCGTTGCGGGGGAGCCGCTCCAGGAAGCGGACCACACGGGGCCGTTTGTACGCGGCGAGCCGCGCCACGACGTGCTGCACGAGCTCGTCCCCGGACGGCGGGTCCGCCGGATCGGCGGGCACGATCCACGCGACGACCCGCTCCCCGAGATCCGCGTCGGGCTCGCCCGTGACGGCGGCCTCGCGCACTCCCGGGTGTTCGACCAGGGCGTTCTCCACCTCGCCCGCGCCGATCTTGTAGCCGCCGCACTTGATGAGGTCGGTGGCCCTGCGGCCCACGATGCGGACGTAGCCGTCCGGGTCGCGGACCGCCATGTCGCCGGTGCGGAACCAGTCCCCGTCGAAGGCCGCGGCCGTCGCCTCCGGCCGGTTCAGGTATTCCGAGAAGAGGTTGGGGCCGCGCACCTGGATCTCGCCGACCGTCTCCCCGTCGTACGCGGTGATCTCCGTACCGCCCTCGTCGACCAGGCGGAGGTCCACCCCCGGGAGAGGCGGCCCGACCGTGCCGGGGCGGGCCTCGCCGTCGGCGCGGATCGCGGTGTTCATCAGCGTCTCGGTCATGCCGTACCGCTCGATGACCCGGCGGCCGGTCGCCGCGGCGATCCGTTCGTGGTCGTGCACGGGGAGTGCCGCCGAGCCCGACACCAGCAGCCGCGCCCCGGCGAGCGCCTTCACCAGTTCCGGGGTGCCGCCGAGCGCCTCGGCGATCCGGTGGTACATCGTCGGTACGCCGAACAGCATCGTGCCGCCCGCGGCCAGCTCCCTCGCCACGCCCTCCGTCGAGAACGTGCCGAGGTGGCGCACCGCACCGCCGCGCCGCAGCGGCCCCAGCACGCCGAGGATCAGCCCGTGCACATGGAACAGCGGCAGGGCGTGGACGAGCACGTCGTCCGCGGTCCACTGCCAGGCGTCGGCCAGCGCGTCCAGACTGGCCGCGACGGCGCGGCGCGTCAGCACCGCGCCCTTGGGCGGGCCGGTGGTGCCGGAGGTGTAGACGACGAACGCGGGTGCCGCGGCAGGGGGTTCGTCGGGCAGCGGTCCGGTGGACGGCGTTGCGGCGGGGTCGCCGGTGAGGACGTCGGCGCGGGGCGTCCCGTGCAGAGCCGACGGCAGCTCCGTGCCCGGCGCGGTCAGCACCAGGGAGGGTGCGCTGTCGGCGAGGATATGGCCCAGTTCCCGTTCACCGGTCCGCGGGTTCAACGGCACCACCGGCACCCCGGCGAGCAGCGCCGCCACCACCGCCACGGCCGTCTCCAGGGTGGGCGTCGCCCACACCGCGACCCGGCCGGCGCCCGCCAGGCGCGGCGTCAGCGCGCCCGCGGCGTCGGCCAGTTGCGCGTAGGTCAGCGCACGGTCGCCGAACCGTACGGCCTCCTCGCCGGACCGGCCGCGCAGAGCCGGAAAGAGATCGGACACCTCTCGCACCCCTCAGTGTCGACGGCACTGTCCCGAACCCTACGCGGAGTGGGCGAACGGCACGTTCCGTGCACGTGTCAGGGCGGCCGGCCCGGGAGTGACATCCGCCACGCCGTATCGGAGGGCGGGCGTGGTGCGGTCGTCGTGTGCGGCCGCACCTGCCCGGGCGCGGGCACCACCGGGGCGACGGCCGTGTCACCGGCGCCGGCTCAGAACGGCAGGGGCAGCGCGACCTTCACCGCGTACACCGCGACGAGGCCGAAACCGATGCGGAAGGTCCAGGCCCGGGTCCGCGGGGAGATCCGCGCTCCCGCGAACGAACCGGCCACCGCCAGCGTCTGCTGCCAGAGCAGCGACGCCACGAAGACCCCGGCCGCGAACACCGTGCCCGCCGCGCCGCCGCGCAGCTCGGAGCCCTGGGCGGTGGTCAGCGCCGCGAAGTACAGCGCGGTCGTCGGGTTGACCAGCGTCAGGCCCGCGAACCGCAGGAACACGCGGTGGGCCGGCGGGGACTGCGCCGTGCCGTCTCTGCCCGAGGACGCGCCGGGGGAGAGTCCGCGGGAGGACCACAGGCCGTGCGCCGCGATCGCGCCGAGGACCACCGCGGAGACGAGCCGCACCTTGGCTTCCACGTCCGACAGGGCGGAGGCGACCAGCGGGCCCAGCACGGTGGCCGCCGCCGCGTACACGAGGTCGACGAGCGCCACCGCGGTCGCCGCGGCGACCGCGCCCCGGCGGCCGCGCATGCCCTCCTGGATCAGCAGCACCCCGACCGCGCCCATCGGCATCGCCACGCCCAGTCCGGCGGCCGCGCCGGCGAGCGCGGTCGGCACCAGGTCCCCCATGGCGGCCAGGTCGCCTGCGGCGGTCAGGTCGCTCATGGCCGTCGGGTCGCTCATGGCTGTCGGGTCGCTCATGGCTGTCGGTTCAGCCATGGCGATCAGGTCACCCATGGCGATCGGTTCACTCATGGCGATCGGTTCACTCATGGCGTCACTGTCGGACCCCGGCCGTCACCGTCGCGGCCGAATATCGGCGGAGGCTGCGACAATCTCGGTATGGACCGGCTCGACAGAGAAATCCTCGGCGTCCTCCAGGAGGATGCGCGGATCTCCTACCGCCATCTGGGCGTCCGGGTCGGGCTCAGCGCCAATGCCACCGCGGACCGGGTGCGCCGGATGCGGCGCGAGGGCGTCATCCGCGGGTTCACCACGCTGATCGACCCGGCGGCCGGTGGTGATCGTCCGGGACTGGTCGTCTTCATCGACGTGACGCTGCGGCTGGACACCACGAACGAGGAGTTCGAGGCCGCTGTCCTGAAACTGCCCGGCATCACCGAAGTGGTCCATGTGACCGGGGCGCACGACTACATCGTCCGCGCCCGCGCGGCCGATCCCGGAGCCCTGGACACCCTGCTGCGCCGTCTCAAGCGCGAGGCCGGCGTGGCGCAGTCCAGTACCCGCATCGCCCTGCGCGCCGCCCGCGGCTGACGCGGCGGTCGGGCAGCCGGCATGGCGTCAGTCGGGCATCTGGTCAGAGGGGGGCCTGCCAGGTCACCGTCGTGCCGCGGCCGCCGTCGTCGCGCCGGCCGTCGTCCGTCACGGCGAGCCGCACACCGGAACGGCCGTCGGGGAGGCGGACGCCCGCCGCGATCGCCACCTCGACGGACGAGACGTCGGGCCTGCGGTGGGCGGCGGCGAGCGCGCCGCGCAGGGAGGCGAGCAGCCGACGGGCCACCGGTTCGCCGACCAGTGCGTCGACCGCGCCGGAGAACTGCACGGAGGGGGCGAAGCCGAACAGGACGCCCGCGCCGCTGGTCTCGCGCAGCACTCGGCCGCGGAACGACGTGGGGGCGTCCGCGGGCGGCTGCTGCAACGCGAAGATCGCCGTCCGTACCTCCTGGATGGTGGAGTCCAGTTCCTCCACGGCCCGGGCGAGCAGCGCGTCCGCCTCGGTCGCCGCCGCCCGCCTGCGGGTGGACTCCAGCATCATCTCGGTCGCGAACAGCCGCTGCACGACCAGGTCGTGCAGATCGCGCGCGATGCGGTCGCGGTCCTCGTACACCGCCAGTTGCTCGCGGTTGTGCTGGGCGTCCGCGAGGACCAGGGCGAGCGCGGCCTGCGACGCGAACTGTGCGGCGAGCAGCCGCTCCACCGCGGTGTACGAGCGGGCGCCCCGGTGCCGGGGGAGGGCCAGGGTGCCGATCAGCCGGCCGCCGCTCTGCAGCGGCAGCAGCATGCTGGGGCCGAAGCGGTGCCGGATGTGGGTGGTCATCCGCGGATCGGTTGCGGCGTCCTCGACGAACACCGGTTCTCCGCCCAGGAGTTGCTTCAGCACCGGCGCGCCGCGCTCGATCGTGGTGCCGACCAGGTCGCCCGGGTCGTCGGGGGTGGAGGCCGCCACGATCTCCATGCCGCCGTCGGACGTCGGCTGGAGCACCACGCCGGCCGCCGCGTCGGCGAGTATCCGGGCCTGTTCGGCGACGATGGTCATGGCGTCGCCCCCGCCGCTGCCGGAGAGCAGTGCGGTCGTCACGGTGGCCGCGCCCTTGATCCAGCGCTCGCGCATCCGCGCGGTCTCGTACAGCCGGGCGTTGCCGATCGCGATGCCCGCCTGGGTCGCCAGCACGCCGAGCATGGCGCGGTCCTCCGCGGTGAAGTGGCCGCCGCGCTTCTCCGCGAGGTAGAGGGTGCCGAACTCCTCGCTGTTCAGCATGATCGGGAGGCGCAGCGAGGGCCGTTCCGGACGGTCCGACGGCATGTCTCCCAGCCGGACACGTGCCTCCTTGCCCACCCCCGAGGTGTACAGCTCGACGAGCTGGCCCCCGTCCGGGGCGCCGCGCTCGGGGTCGACGACGAGGAGTGCGCCGTATCCGGCGCCGGTCAGTTCGGTCGCCGTGTCCACGATGTGCTGGAGCGTGGCGCGCAGTTCGAGTTCGGAGCCGACGCCGATGACGGCGTCCAGGAGCATCGGCAGCCGCGGGGTGACCTGGGTGTCGTCCACGTCGCTGCCTCACATGGTCGTCAGCCGGCTTCGGTGATCGGATCCGGCACCATCGAGCGGACCCTGCCCTCCATCATTGCGCCGAGGCCGAGGACCGCGCACACGTCGGGCCGTTCGGCGATGTGCACCGGCATGCCCGTGGCGTCGCGCAGCATCTGGTCCAGGCCGGGGAGCAGGGCGCTGCCGCCGACCATCATGATCCCGCGGTCCACGAGGTCGGCGACCAGGTCGGGCGGGCAGTCGCGCAGGACCCGGCCGATCCCGTCGAGTACGGCGGTGAGCGGGGTGTGGATGGCGTCGCGGACCGCGGCGGTGTCCACGATGACGCTGCGGGCCAGGCCGGTCGCCACGTCCCGGCCGTGGATCTCGGTGGCGGCGGGACCGGACGGGGTCAGCCCGTTACCGTGCAGCGCCAGTTGCAGGGGTCGCACGGACTGGGTGGGCAGCATCAGTTCGTGCCGGTGGCGCAGGTGCTGGATGACCGCGTGGTCGACGGCGTTGCCGCCGACCGGGATGCGTTCGGCGGTCACGATCGAGCCGAGGGAGAGGACCGCGATCTGGGTGGTCGCCGCACCGCACACCATGATCATGGTGGCGGTGGGCTGTTCCACGGGGAGTCCGCAGCCGACTGCGGCGGCGATCAGCGTGTCGACCAGCTCCACTCGGCGTGCGCCGAGGCCGACCAGCGTCTCCACGGTGGCCCGCTGGGCGAGCGGGTCGCTGTCGTGCGGGTTGCACGCGGCGGCCCGGAGTCTGGGCCGGCGTCGCAGCTGGCGGCGCAGCTTCTCGCCGAGCAGATGGCGGAGCATCCGCTGCGCCATGTCGATGTCGATGACCGTACCGCCCGACACCGGCCGCATCACCCGGATGTAGTCGGGCGTACGGCCGGTCATCTTCTCGGCGAAGGTCCCGACGGCGATCAGCGAGCCGCTGCGGGTGTTCACGGCGGCACAGCTCGGCTCGTCCACCACGAGTCCGGCACCTTTGACGTACACCCGGGTCCTGGCGGCCCCGAGGTCGACGGCGACATGGCAACGGTGCAACTGCTCAAGACTCGTGGACACGGCAGTTCCTCCCGAGAGCGCGGACGGCGAAGTGTTCCAATTGTGTGACTTACGTACTTACTCCCGCATCCTGTGCGGGCCCTGGCCCGACCGCGAATCCGGGTGCGCCGGTCGGGGGTGCGGGGCGCTCTGTGTGGGTGGGGTGCCCCGGTGGCCGCGGTGGCCGCGGTGGCGGAGGGGGCGAAGGGGTACGGGGTGCGCGGTTGGTGCCGGGGTAGGCGGAGGGGGCCGGGGTACGCGCAAGGGGTGCCGTGCCCGGCATCCGGGGCCCGTGCCCGGCGTCGGGATCTGCCGCGGGCCGCGCACGAGCGGCGCCGCGCCGCGGCGGCGTCCTGCCGGTGGCCCGGCGCCCGACGGCCGGCGTTCGCGGTTGATGCCGCCGACGGTCCGGGCCCGGCGGCGCCGGTGACGTGTCGCCCGCGGCACCGCCGGGCCGCACCCGCGACCCCCGGAAGGTGTCACCCCGTCAGAGTGCGCTGGAGCAGCCCCCAGGTGAACTCCGCGATGCACGGGCTGCCGTCCGGGAGGTCGAACGCGAGGCGCCACCGGGTGGGTGCCGTGCCTTCCATGGGGTGGGCCGGGGCGAAGGCCCGGGCGACCTCGTCCACGGTGCACGACCAGGGGCGCAGGTCGTCGCCGGTGTGCAGGTCGGGTCCCGCCGCGCCCGGGGCCCTGACCAGCCACTCGTTCCACACTGCGCCGCCGGGGCCGGTCAGCACCTCGAAACGCAGATCGGGCCAGAGCGGCACGGGCCAGAGCAGGGCCTCGCACTCCATGTCGCCGATACGGCGTGGTGTGCGGGACTCCGGAAGGCCGAGCACCGAGAGGTAACGCTTCAGTGCGCCGCGGCCCCGGGGCGCGCGGACCATCGCCTGCCAGCGGCGATTGGCCTCGCGCATCTCGCCGAGTGATACGCCCAGTCGGTGTCGCGAGTCCTCGACGAGGCCGGGCTGGAAGTCGGCCATACGGCGCAGCAGGACGAGCTGGAAGTCGAGTGGGCCGAAGGGTTCGGTCATGGGTACATCCTGCGATGGCCCGCCCGGCCGTGAGGCGCGGAGTCGGGAGGTGCGTAGGTCACGGCACGTACGGCGGGCTGCGGGGCCACATTGCGGAATGGAGGATTCCACACAGGATCCTCACAGGCCGGGCTCCTCTTGTTGCCCGGATGGCGCATAGCCTCCGTTGGCCATGGATTACTGCCCCCTCTGCCGGAGGCACCTCAATGGCGCACTGGTGTGCGCCGGATGCGGCACCCCCGCCGAGGACCTGCGGCAGCACCACGTGACCGAGCCCGAGACCCGGGCCCACTCCAGTCCGCGGGACGAGGAACCCCCGTGGGACGAGGAACCCCCGTGGGACGAGGAACCCCGGCGGGACGAGGAACCCCCGCGCACCGAACCCCGGCGTGCCCGGCGGGCCGCCCCGGAGACGGGCCGGTCGGCCCGCATCCGGAGTTCGCGCCGGGCGCCCAAACGGCGAGGCGGCCGCGCGGCCGTCGTCGTGTCCGTGGGCGCGGTGCTGGCCGCGGGCACGCTCGGCCTGGTCGAACTGGGCTCGGACGCCCCGTCCGACGATGTCGCCGCGACCGCGGTGCGGGAGGACATGTCGCCGGAGGAGTCGGAGACGCCCACCGTCTGGGAGGGCGCCGACGACGATCCCGGTGAGCTGCCCGGGGCCGAGCCGTCGGCGTCCGGGTCGGTGAGCAGCAGCCCCTCGCAGAGCGCGAGCTCGAGTGCTTCCGCCTCGCCGAGCGCGTCGGCGTCGGCAACCAAGCCACGGACGCCGCTCTCCGGTCCGGCCTCGCGGCCCGGCGACGGCGGCGCGACCACCTCCGAGCCGAAGCCCCGGCCACCGGCGAACTCGCCCGCCCCGGTCCCCAGCAAGCCGGTTCCGACTCCGACGAAGACCTGCACCCCCTTCCTGTGGTGGTGCACCTGAGCGCCCCGGCCCCGACGCGGCGGGCGGCTGCCCACCGGCCGTTCGTCCCCCGGCCGTTCGCGTCGGGCGGGCCCCGCATCCCCTCGTAGGCTGCGCTCCCGCCCGACGGCGACGGGATTACGGCCGGTCGTGCGCCCCACGGCGACGGGATTACGGGCCGGTCGTGTCGCCTTCCCGGCTGCCCCGACGTTGTGCTCCGAGGCCGCCGCTCGCGCGCCCTCGGTGGTGACCGACTCCCGGCTGCGTTCCGTCGCGCCGGCGGGATCCCGGCTGCCGGCCGCGTCTCGTCGGGGGCCGGCCCCGGTGGGCGGGTGCACCGACAGTCCTGTCGACTCCTCCGCTGCCTGCCGCGCGCCCGGGCTCCCGGCTTTTGGCCGCTCGCCCCGCGTCAGCCCCCTGCCCCCGCGTCGCCGGCACCCAGCATGCGCCGCAGCAGATCGCGCAGCACCGTGCGCTCGTCCACCGTGAGTTCGGCGAGGGGTTCGCGGGCGAAGCGCAGGGCCTCGCCGAGCTGTGCGTGCGTGCGGCGGCCGTCGTCGGTCAGGGCGGCGATCTTGACGCGGCGGTCGGCCGGGTCGGGGCGGCGTTCGACCAGGCCGCGGGAGGCGAGCCGGTCGACGATGCCGGTGATGTTGGAGGGCTCGCACTTGAGCTTCTGCGCGATCTGCCGCATCGGGGTCGGCTCCAGGGAGAGCAGCCCGAGGACGCGGGCCTGGGCGCCGGTGAGGGCGTGCTCTGCGGCGGCGCGTTCGTACTCGTCGTGGTAGCGGGACACGACGCTGCCGATGAGGTCGATGACTTCGAGGGTCAGCGGGTCGATACGAGGGGGCATGCGTTCAGGGTACCCAGTTGCTTGACAATCTTAAATATCGAGCTGCATGGTTGTTTCACACCCTGAAACATCTAGGAAGGGCCGTACCCATGCCCGCACTCCCCACCGTCAGCCGTGAGTGGCACCTCGTCGCCCGCCCGCAGGGCTGGCCGAAGCCGGAGGACTTCGCCCTGCGTGAGGCGCCGGTCGGCGAGCCCGCGCCCGGCCGGATCCTGGTCCGCAACCTCCACATGTCGGTCGACCCCTATATGCGGGGCCGGATGAACGACGTGAAGTCGTACGTCCCGCCGTTCCAGCTGGACCGGCCGATGGACGGCGGCGCCGTGGGCGAGGTCATCGCCTCCGCGGACGAGCGCTTCGCCGTGGGTGACCACGTGCTGCACCCTCTCGGCTGGCGCGAGTACGCCGATGTCGACGCGGCGCACGCGACCAAGGTCGACGCCTCACTGGCGCCGCTCTCCGCCTACCTGGGCGTGCTCGGCATGCCGGGTCTGACCGCCTACGCGGGCCTGCTGGAGGTCGCCTCCTTCAAGGAGGGCGACGCGGTCTTCGTCTCCGGCGCGGCGGGCGCGGTCGGCAGCCTGGTCGGTCAGATCGCGAAGCTCAAGGGTGCCTCCCGGGTCATCGGCTCGGCCGGTTCCGACGAGAAGGTCAAGCTGCTGGTCGAGGAGTACGGCTTCGACGCGGCCTTCAACTACAAGAACGGTCCCGTCGCCGAGCAGCTCGCCGCCGCAGCCCCGGACGGCATCGACGTCTACTTCGACAACGTCGGCGGCGACCACCTCGAAGCGGCGATCTCCGCGCTGAAGGTGCACGGACGCGCCACCCTCTGCGGCGCCATCGCCCAGTACAACGTCACCGAGCCGGCTCCCGGCCCGCGCAATCTCGTGCAGGTCATCGGCAAGCGGCTCACCCTGCGGGGCATGCTGGTCAACGACCACAAGGAGCTCCAGCAGCAGTTCGTCCAGGAGGTCGCCGGCTGGATCCGCTCCGGTGAGCTCACGTACGCGGAGACGGTCGTCGAGGGCATCGAGAACGGCGTCGAGGCCTTCCTCGGAATGCTGCGGGGCGAGAACACCGGAAAGATGATCGTCTCCCTCGGGGGCTGACTTCCTCGAGGTCCGACTCCCTCAAAGTCTGCCGCCCGCTGCGGCCACGGGCGCGGGCCGCGGCACCGGCAGGAGGAACGCGCGGCCATCGGCTGACCGCGCCTCGCGGTGAAGGCCCGCGCCCCAGGGCGAAGGTCCGCGCCCCACGGCGAAGGGCCGCACCCGGGTGCGGCCCTCCTTCCTGATCGGCCGACGATCTCCAACGGACCGGCAACCCGGGCCGGCTGGAGATGGGAGATCATGCCCGCCCGGCCGTCACCTTCCGGCCGTCGTCAGCAGGGCCCGGCCGAGCTGTGCGAAGGACCCCTTGGGGTGGGCGCGGAACAGCGGCTCCGTGCCGAAGAGCACGACCCGCCCGCCGCGGGCGGAGGTCCCGCTCACCACCGACGCCTTCCCCGCCGCGTCCCGCGGGCCGTCCGGGCCGTCGACCGTACCGTCCACCGCGCGCCAGTGCCCGGACACCAGAGGGCCGGTCCCGTACCGTTGGTCGGCCCGCACGCCGGCACCCAGACCGGTGAACCACAACGGCGAGTAGACGAAGGCATGGTCCGGCGCGCCGGACGTGACCGGACCTCCGGTGTTCACCACCCGGACCACGCCGTTGGCGTCCGGGTGGCCCGCCACCGCGCGTACGCCGAGCAGTCCCGCCGCGGAGTCGAGGGCCGCTCCGGCGGCGCCGACCCCGACGACACCGCCGCCGCCCGCCAGGAACGCGTCGAGCCTGCCGCGCGCGGCCGGAGCCAGCTCCGCGTAGGACAGGCCTGAGGAGACGAACAGGACGTCGGTGCCCGACCAGTCGAATCCGGCGTTCAGCATCCCCGTCGAGACCGGGAGCACGTCGAAGCCCATCTCCCGCAGGGCGAACAGTTCGCCCGGCGTGACCGCGGCCGCCACCCTGACCCGGGTCAGGGCCGTCGTGCCGGGCCGCCGCGCGGCGTCGAACACCACCCCGTACCGGTCGGCGAGTTGCCGCGCCCGTGCGCGCGCCGATCCGGGGACGACGGCCGAGCCGTCGTCGGTGCGCCGCACCCGGACGCCCTGGGCGAGCAGCGAGTTGAGCGCGGCAAGTTCCTGCGGGTCGTCGAGGCGAAGCGCCAGGTCGCCGTGGGATGGGACGCGGCCGGTGGGTGCGGCCGCGGTGACCGGCCGGCCCGGCACCCGCAGCGGTCCCTTGCGGACTCGGTCGACGGTGGCGCCCCACAGCAGCCCGTGACTCCATCCCGAGATGTCGTACATCGTGGCCACGTCCCGGGTGATGTCCCGCCCGGCGGCCAGCATCACATTGGCCATGCCGCGCTTGGGCTGGTGCATGTCCACCACGTACGAGCCGGCCGGGTACCGCCGGCCTCCGGCCCGGAACGGCTCCTCGGCCCGGACGACCCGTACGTCATTGGCCACCAGGTGGTCCACCAGCCGTGCCGCGGCGACCGCCGACCGCTGCCCGCGTCCGGCCGGGACGACGTACGCCCGGGGGAACTCCGTGGTGTACACGTCCTCAGGACCGATGCCCGGGACGCCCGGCACGGTCCGTTCCGAGACCGGCACCTGGGGCTCGCCCGCGGCGCCCCGGCGGAACGTCTCGATCTGGTCGGCGATGACGGAACGGCGGTGGTCCAGGGTGTGGTCGAGCGTCGCCCGCATCACGGCGCCGGCGACGGCGGTGTTGATCGCGGACCTGCGCCGCAGTTCCTCGGCCGGCAGGGTGTCGTAGGCGCGGTTGTTCACCTGCATCGGGAACTCGACGGTGTGCGCGGCGACCGCGCCCTGGAAGGGCATGTACTGCGGGGCGAAGACCGGCGGCCAGTCGTCCCAGCCCTCCTTCTCGTCGCGGAACGGGATGACGGCGGGCCGCACACCGTCCTTCTTCTCGGTGTAGCCGAGGCCGTTGACAGCCTTCTCCATGCCGAGGGCGTTGGCGTAGGCGTTCTTGAGGAAGAGGTCGTACTCGTAGTTCTCGCCGTGCGGCGGAGTCGTCGGCTCGATCAGGGTGCCGTTCACATAGCCGTGCAGGTCGAGCATGGTCACCGGTTGCCGCTCGACGGCGATGCGGCGGATCGCGCGGGCCTCCGGCTGGGTGGCGGTGACGAGGTCGCGGTTCAGGTCGAAGCCGTTGGCGTTGCCACGGGTGCCGGCGATCCGCCCGTCCGGGTTGGCGGTGACGTTGATGTGGATACGGGTCTTCGCCAGGAGTTCCGCCGTCCGGGGGTCCTTCGCCGTGGCGAGGCGCCCGATGAGCTCCAGCGCGGCGTCGGTGCCCTCCCACTCGTTGCCGTGGATGTTGTTGTTGATGAACACCGGTGCCTTGTAGTCCGACTTCAGCCGCCGGTCCTTCGCCGCCGCGGCGGGCGCGTTCTCGATCAGTTCGCGCCACCGTTCCTGCCGGCGTGCCTCCCGCGCGGACTCGGGAGCGGTGACCGTCACCAGATACAGCTCGCGCCCGCCCGCCGAGCGGCCCGCCACCTCGACGCTGACCCGGTCGCCGAGCCGCTGGAACGCGTTCAGCCGGGGCGCGATGGCGTGGTACGGGACGAGGCCCGGCTTCACCGACTTGTCCGACGGGTCGACCGGCGGGGGCACCAGGACCGTACGGCGGGGATAGCCGCCGCCCCGTACCGGTGCCGGGCCGGCCGCGGTGAGCGCGGCACGGGCCGCGGCTGCGGGAGCCCGCACCACGGCAGCGTCGTGCCCGCCGCCCTCACGGACCGGGTGCGGCCGGCCGTGGCCGGGGGTGGCGGTCGCGGGCGGTGGGGCCAGGAGCAGCGCTCCGGCCAGTGCCGCCGTGGCGGTCAGGACGGTTCTGGGCATACGCATGCGTGGATGCCTCCGCTGTCGGATCGGGAGTGATCGCTACGGAGGGGTCTATCGGCTCGCCGCGTACACAACAAGAGTGCCTCGCGAGGCTCCGGGAGGTGAACACCCGTGCCAGTAACCTGGACCCATGCGCGATCTCGGGGTGGGTTTCAGGTATCTGGCCAAGGGCCAGCGCTGGGTCTTCCGGAACGGCAAGTGGCTCGGCATCGGACTGCTGCCCGGCCTGATCACCCTCGTCCTCTACGCCGGCGCGCTCATCGGCCTGGGGTACGGCGCGGACGACCTGGTCGCCTGGGCGACCCCGTTCGCCGACGACTGGACCTCTCCCTGGATCGGTCTCTTCCGCGGATTCCTCACCGCCCTGGTCTTCGGCCTCGGCCTCTTCCTCGCGGTGATCTCCTTCACCGCGGTCACGCTCCTCGTCGGACAGCCGTTCTACGAGGAGCTGTCGGAACAGGTCGACAGGTCAGAGTCGCCCGACGGCTCCGCCCCGGAATCCGGACTGCCGCTCTGGCGCGAACTGTGGATCTCCGCCCGCGACAGCCTGCGCATCCTGGTGCGTGTCGCCTTCTACGGCATCCTGCTGTTCGGCCTCGGCTTCATCCCGGTCGTCGGCCAGACCGTGGTCCCCGCCATCGGGTTCTGCGTCTCCGGCTTCTTCCTCGCCCATGAGCTGACGTCCGTCCCGCTGCAGCGCCGCAAGACCGAACTCGCCGACCGGCTCGCCCTGCTGCGCGGCCGCCGGCTGATGACGCTGGGCTTCGGCGTCCCGCTCGCCCTCGCCTTCCTCGTCCCGTTCGTGGCGGTGTTCCTCATGCCGGGAGCCGTGGCGGGCGCGACCCTGATGGTCCGCGACCTCACGGGCGCGTCGGACGAGGGCGGCGACGACGGCCACCGCTCCCGGCCGGCGACGCTCAGCTTCGACAAGTCCTGATCAGCGAGCGGTACCCGGGCCGGCTGGCGAGCCCGGGTCGGCCGCGGCGTCCGCTGCGACCACGAGGGACACCCTGACCTGGGCGATGATGTCCAGCCGGTTCCGGACGAACTCGGGGTCGGTCACGGTACCCGTCGCCGGATCGGTGTTGCCCGCGCCGAACCGGAGCACCGGGGTGTGCAGATGGCCGCCGGGGATTCGCAGACCCAGCCGGTCGCGCAGCAGCGTGGCGCGGTAGGCGATCTCGTTCGACAGATAGCTGCCGCCGCCGCCCGCGCGCGCGGTGGACCCGGCCGTGGGCCCGTCCGTCCGCAGGACCGGCTCGGTGGCCCCGGCCGGTATCTCCGTCACCGACGTGTTGTCCCGTACGGGGAACCGGCCGGTCGGCGCGGCGACGATCGCCGCGTACGGAAGGCTCGTGGTCGTCCACTGCGGCTGGGACGCGGCATCGGCCACGGGCACCGTCTCCAGCCGGCCGACGCCGTCGTTGTCCGGGAAGCCGCCGCGCCACGCCCCGTTGAAACGTTCCACGTCGAACCGGCCGATCCGCCCCTGGCTGATCGTGGTGAAGAGGTCGACCTCCCGAAGACGGGGACGCAGCGTGCGCTCCACGGTGCCGTCCGCGAAGTCCTTCCAGCGCACCGGGAAGACGGCCGCCTCGATCCTGGCCGGGCCGCGGGCGGTCCGGACCCAGGTACCGTCCAGTGCCAGGGCGGTGGCGCCCGACGGGTTGCTGATGCGTATGTCGCTGTCCAGGGTGAACGGATCGAAGCCGGTGATGAGGATGCGCCGGACGCCGGAGCCGGACGGGTAGCGGATGCTCTCCTGGCCGCGTGAGGTCCGCTCCAGCCGGTCCAGCAGCCGGGCCCGTTGCACGGCGGTGAGCGGGAAGCCGGGCGCCCAGGTGCGCAGTGCACGGGTCATCCCCAGCCGTGCCCAGTACAACGGCCGGTCGTCGTCCCGGCTCAGGTCCCCGGCGGCCGGGCCGCGCCCCTGCGCCCGGTCCACGGCCCGCTGCCAGAGCCGTCCGCCGTGCCGTTCGACGGCCCGCTCGGCCGCGCGGTACGAACCGGCGCGTCCCAGGGCGCTCACGAACCCCGCGGTGGGGACGTCGAACCCGCTGCGGCGCAGGATCTCCTGCGGAACGGCCCGGTCGAGCCGCTGTTCCTCGACGGTGGGTGCCTCCGCGGCCGGTGACGGCTGCGCCGTGCCCGGCGGGGCGGCCGCACCGATGGTCAGCGCGGCGGAGGCGAGCAGGACGAGGCCGAGGGTGCCCAGCCGGGCGCGTATCGGGCGCACGGGTCTCCTTCCGTAGGGTGCCCGAAGTATGCCTACGGAAGCGGGAGTTGTTGTCGTACTCGGCGTGACGTCGGCTGTGTTCCGACGCTTTGTGGCCTGCGGGCGTCGCTCAGGGCACTGCCTTCGGCGCTTCGCCGTGCAGGAGCATCAGGAAGCTCCGGAACGCCGCGGCCATGTCCACCGCGTCCGGTTCCAGCAGCCACTGGTACTGCAGCCCGTCCATCACCGCCACCAGCAGCGGCGCCGCGGCCTCCGGCGTCAGCCCGCCCGGCAGCCGGTCGCCGAACTCGCCGCGCAGCACCGCCGCCATGTCCTCGCGAACGTGTGCGTAACGCCGGGTGAAGAACGGGCGCGCCGGATGCCCGTCGGTCACGCTCTCCCCGAGCAGCGCGGAGAACGTCTGCACGATGCCCGGCCGCATCACGTTGTACTCGACGAGTGATTCGAGCAGGTCGAGCCGCCAGTCCCGGGTGGAGTGCCCGCCGCAGCCGGTGTCCCAGCGGTCGCGTTCCTCCAGCACGGCGACGAGGAGCGCGTCCTTCGTCGGGAAGTGGTGCAGCAGGCCCTGCTGGGTGAGCCCGACCCGCTCGGCGACCGCGCTCAGGGACGCGCCGCGGTAGCCGCGCTCGGCGATCACCTCAAGGGCCGCTCGGACGATCTCGGCGCGCCGCTCCTCGCTCTTCGCTCTGACCATCGTGCGCCGCCCCTTCCTGCGTGACGCTGCCATAGTAGAGGTAACGGAAAGGTAACAATGCCTGTGGTCCGCCAGGGGGACGGCCCGCCAGGTGCTCCAGGTGCTCCAGGTGCTCCAGGCGCTCCAGGGGTGGCGCGGTGGCCGCTGTCCGTCTCCGCACCGCGTTCGCCGTCGACTCCGGCTCCCCGGTCGGGTATGCCCTGGAGGGGTGACCCCGGCGACCGGAATCCGGCCCGCGGCCACCCCGCTCGAAGTGACACGGCATCACCATCCGTCACCCGTACGGAAGATGCGTCAATTCCGGTCCTCGCGGGCCGTCACCCGCACGACCGACACCGCCTATGCCGGGGGTTTCTTCGACGTGACCATGCGGTAGGCGATGTCGGCCAGCCGGCGCTGGCCCTCCCGGCTCGGGTGGAAGAAGTCCCAGGGGCTCAGATGCTCCGTCGCGAACGGGAACGCGTGCACCGCGCCGCCGTCGTGGCGGCAGCGCCGGTCCCGTTCGCAGACCTCGCGCAGGGCGGTGTTGTACGCGGCTACCCGGTCGCGTACCGCGGCTCGGCGCGCCACCGCTTCCGCGCCCATGTCGTCCGGGTCGCCCAGCATCGACGGGCAGACGCCGAGCTTCCACACCTCCCGGGCGCTCGGGTCCCCACGGCTCGTGGACCACAGGCGTTCCAGGTCCGGGACGCTCGACACGTACACCTGGGCCCCGGGCGCGTCCCGGCGCAGCCGGGCGAGCGACGCCTCGAAGGACGCCCGGAAGTCCGCGGCCGGCGTCATCTCGGCCACCGTGGCGCGGCAGGCGTCATTGGCCCCCGCCATCACGGTGACCAGCGCGGGACGCCTCGCGGCGGCCGCGGTCATCTGCTCCGGGACCTCGGCCATCAGGGCGCCCGTCCGCGCGTGGTTCCAGGAGCGTTCCGCCGCGCCCGCCCTGCCGAGCAGCCGGGTGGCCAGGCTGGCGACCGCCGTGTCGCTGCCGGTCGCCCAGGACACCTCGGGGCAGTCGGCGAGCACCGAGCAGGCGTCGAAGCCGCGCGTGATGGAGTCGCCCACGGCGGCCACCGAGGCGGGGCTCGGGTCCCAGCCGGTGGTCGGGGAGGGGCGCGGTGAGGGCGGACGCCGGGCCGCCGGGGTGTTCCCCGGAGGTGCCTCACACGCCGTCAGCACACCGGCCGTAACGGCCGTCACGGCCGTCAGCCCCACGACGGCGACACGCAGACGGCCCCGTCGGCCGGCCCCTCGCACACGGTCCCCTTCCGTCATCCGGCCCCCGCGTCCCGGCGGGTGAAAGCTCGGTGTCCATCGCGTCCCGGGCGACGGTACGTCACACCTCTGTCCCCGTCGCGCGATAGCTTTGGCCCGTCCAACCAGCGGTACCCCCGCCATGTCGGCTCGTTAAATTAGACCACGTCACATACTGTCCCATTTCGGGAGATACAACCCTCGATGCGAGGCCGCTGGGGAAGGCGAACCTCGACCACACTGGAGGTCCCGGTGACGACACGTGGAGTCCTGTACGTTCACTCCGCCCCCCGTGCGCTGTGCCCGCACGTCGAATGGGCAGCGGCGGGCGTCCTGGGGGTGCGGGTCCAGCTCGACTGGATCCGGCAGCCGGCGTCGCCCGGGACCTGGAGATCCGAGTTCTCCTGGCAGGGCCGGCCGGGCATCGCCTCCAAGCTCGCCTCCGCACTGCGCGGATGGCAGCAGCTGCGCTACGAGGTCACCGCCGATCCCTGCCCCACGGCCGAGGGCGAGCGCTACAGCTCCACCCCCGAACTGGGCATCTTCCACGCGGTCACCGGCATCCACGGCGACATCCTGGTCCCCGAGGACCGGCTGCGGGCGGCCGTCGCCCGCTCCGCCCGCGGCGAGACGGAGCTGGAGGCGGAGATCGCCAAGCTCCTCGGCAAGCCCTGGGACGACGAACTCGAACCCTTCCGCTACGCCGGCGAGGGCGCACCCGTCCGGTGGCTCCACCAGGTCGTCTGACGCCGCGTCGCCCGGAGGCCGCGGCTGCGCTACGGGCGCGTTCTCCGGTGACCCGCCGCGATGCGAGCCATCGCGTGGCGAGGGCCCCACGCGACGCGAGCCGTCGCACGACCAGAGCCATCGGGGACGGCGGCCGAGAGCACGGTGACGCTGGTCGAGAGCACGGTGACGGGCCCCGGGCACGAGAGGAGCCCGGGCAGGAAACAGGCCCGGGCAGGAGACAGGCCCGGGCAGGAGACAGGCCCGGCAGGAGAAGAGGCCCGGGCACGAGAAGAGGCCCCTGCCAACGGCGGGGGCCTCTTGTCATGCCTGTACGGGTGTCACACCGTGCGGAACGCCAGGACCACGTTGTGGCCGCCGAAGCCGAACGAGTTGTTGATCGCCGCGATCGTGCCCTGCGGCAGTGCGCGCGCCTCGCCGCGGACGATGTCCGCGCCGTCGGCCGCGATCTCCTCGTCGAGTTCGTCGACGTTGATGGTCGGGGGAGCCGTCCGGTGGTACAGCGCGAGCACCGTGGCGACGGTCTCGATACCGCCGGCGCCGCCCAGCAGGTGACCCGTCATCGACTTGGTCGCGGACACCGCGACGTGGTCGAACTCCTCGCCCAGCACCCGGCGCAGCGCCTTGATCTCGGCGGTGTCGCCCTGCGGGGTCGAGGTGGCGTGTGCGTTGAGGTGGACGACCTCGGACGGCTTGAGGTCGGAGAAGTCGAGCAGGTTCTGCAGCGCGGCGGAGATGCCGCGGCCGGTCGGCTCGGGCTGCGCGATGTGGTGGCTGTCCGCGGACAGGCCCTGGCCCAGCACCTCGCAGTACACCTTGGCGCCGCGGCGGGCGGCGTGCTCGGCCGACTCCAGGACGACGACACCGGCACCCTCGCCGAGGACGAAGCCGTCACGTGCCTTGTCGTAGGGGCGCGAGGCCTTCTCCGGCTCGTCGTTGTTCTTGGACATCGCCATCATGTTGGCGAACGCCGCGACGGGCAGCGGGTGGATGGCCGCCTCGGTACCGCCGGCGACGACCACGTCGGCGCGGCCCGTACGGATCATCTCGACCGCGTAGCCGATGGCCTCGGCGCCGGACGCGCACGCGGACACCGGAGTGTGCACGCCCGCCTGGGCGTTGACCTCCAGGCCCACGTTGGCCGAGGGGCTGTTGGGCATGAGCATCGGCACCGTGTGCGGGGAGACCCGGCGAGCACCCTTGTCCCGCAGGACGTCGTACTGGTCGAGCAGGGTCGTGACACCGCCGATGCCGGAGGCGATGACCGCACCCAGCCGCTCGGGGGCGACGGAGGTGTCATCACCGGCCTTGGCGGTGAAACCGGCGTCCGCCCAGGCCTCCCGGGCGGCGATCAGCGCGAACTGCGCCGAGCGGTCCAGCTTGCGGGCGAGCGGCCGGGGAAGCACCTCACCGGGATCGACGGCCACGGGCGCGGCGATCCGGACCGGGAGGTCGACGAAGCGCTCGTCCTCCAGCTGCTTGACGCCGGAGCGTCCCGCGATCAGACCCTCCCAGGTCGATGTGGTGTCGCCACCCAGCGGTGTGGTTGCGCCGATACCGGTGACGACCACGGTGCGATTGGTCGAGCTCACAGGAAATTTCTCCACTGTCTGAGGTGCGGATGATGCGGCGCCACCGCCGGGTGGCGGTAGTCACGCGGGCCTTGATCAGGCCTGGTGCTTCAGGATGTAGTCGGCAGCATCACCGACGGTCTTGAGGGTCTTGACGTCGTCGTCCGGGATCTTGACGTCGAAGCGCTCTTCGGCGGCGACGACGACCTCGACCATGGAGAGCGAGTCGACGTCCAGGTCGTCGGTGAAGGACTTGTCCAGCTGGACGTCCTCGACCGGGATACCGGCGATCTCGTTCACGATTTCGGCGAGACCGGCGACGATCTCTTCCTGAGTGGCGGCCATGTTGGCGCTCCTTCGTGGGTTTCTTCAGGTGATGTGGCGTCCGGGAAGATCCCGGTGTGCCTAGGGGAGGGTAACGACCGCGGCTGCGTAGACGAGACCCGCCCCGAAGCCGATGACGAGCGCGGTGTCGCCGCTCTTCGCCTGCCCGGTCGCCAGGAGCCGCTCCATGGCGAGCGGGATCGAGGCGGCCGAGGTGTTGCCGGTGGTCTCCACGTCACGGGCGACCACGACGTGCTCCGGCAGCTTGAGGGTCTTCACCATCGAGTCGATGATCCGCATATTGGCCTGGTGCGGGATGAAGACGTCCAGGTCGGCGGCGGAGATCCCGGCGGCGTCCAGCGCCTGCTGGGCGACCTTCGCCATCTCGAACACGGCCCAGCGGAACACCGCCTGGCCTTCCTGGGTGATGGCCGGGAACTTCTCCACGGAGCTGTCGCGGTAGTCCGTCCACGGTACGGTCTGCTTGATCGTCTCGGACTTGTCGCCCTCCGAGCCCCACACCGTCGGGCCGATCGCCGGCTCACTGGAGGGGCCCACGACGACGGCGCCCGCGCCATCGCCGAACAGGAAGGCCGTCGCACGGTCCTCCAGGTCGGTGAGGTCCGACAGCCGCTCCACGCCGATGACGAGGACGTACTCCGCGGAACCCTCGACGATCATGCCCTTGGCCAGGGTCAGGCCGTATCCGAAGCCGGCGCAGCCCGCCGAGATGTCGAACGCGGCCGGCTTGTGCGCGCCGATCCGGTCGGCGATCTCCGTCGCCACGGCCGGGGTCTGCTTGAAGTGCGACACCGTGGACACGATGACGCCGCCGATCTGCTCGGGCGTGATGCCCGCGTCCGCGATCGCCTTGCCGGCCGCCTCGACGGACATCGCCGCGACGGTCTCGTCGGGGCCCGCCCAGTGACGGGTGGCGATACCGGAACGGGAACGGATCCACTCGTCGGAGGAGTCGATCGTCTCCAGGATGACCTCGTTGGGCACCACGCGGGTCGGGCGGTAGCCGCCGACCCCGAGGATCCGCGCGTAGGGGGCACCCTTGCTGGGCTTGATCTTCGCCATGGACTTCGGCTCCTATTCGGCGACGGGCGGCTGTTCGGCGAGCAGCTCCCGCGCCGCGTCGAGGTCGTCGGGGGTCTTGAGCGCCAGGGTCTTCACCCCGGGCAGAGCCCGCTTGGCGAGGCCCACCAGGGTGCCGCCGGGGCAGACCTCGATCATGGCCGTGGCGCCGAGCTCCTGGAACGTCTCCATGCACAGGTCCCAGCGGACCGGGTTGGAGACCTGGCTGACCAGCCGCGACAGCACCTCGGCGCCGGACGCCACGGTCTTGCCGTCGGCGTTCGAGACGTAGGTGAGCGCCGGGTCCTGGACGTCGAGCTGCTTCGCGTACTCGTCGAGACCGGCGACCGCGGGGGCCATGTGGTGCGTGTGGAAGGCGCCGGCGACCTTCAGCGGGACCACCCGGCGGGTGCCCTCGGGCTTGTCCTCGGCCAGCGCGGCGAGCTGCTCGGCGGTGCCGGCGGCCACGATCTGGCCCGCGCCGTTCACGTTCGCCGGGGTCAGCCCGAGCTTCTCCAGGTGCGGCAGGACGGCGTCCGGCTCGCCACCGAGCAGCGCCGACATGCCCGTCTCGGTCACGGCGGCCGCCTCGGCCATGCCCTGACCGCGCCGGCGGACGAACGCCAGGGCGTCCTCCTCCGTGAGCACCCCGGCATACGCGGCGGCGGTGATCTCACCGACGCTGTGGCCGGCGACCGCGCCGAAGCGCTCGCCCTCGCCGACGGCGTTCCGGAGGGCCTCGGCGGACAGCAGGCCGGCGGCGACCAGCAGCGGCTGGGCGACGGCGGTGTCGCGGATCTCGTCCGCGTCGGCCTTGGTGCCGTAGTGGACGAGGTCGAGCCCGATGGCCTCCGACCACACGCCGAGCCGGTCGGCGGCGCCGGGGAGGTCGAGCCAGGGGGTCAGGAAGCCGGGCGTCTGGGCGCCTTGGCCGGGGGCGACGAGTACGAGCACTCTCACACTCTCTCTTGTGGACGGTCCGGGACGCCCGTGGGGACAGGGACGAAGAACCGTCGGGGGAATTGTGGGTGTCCGACAAAAGTCTAGGACTGGGGATCTCCGTCGACCAGACGCCCCAGAATCAGGGCGATGCGGAGAGTGAACGCCGAGCGAACATCAGACGGTGACCACCCGGTGACATCGGTCACACGTCTCAGCCGGTAGCGCACGGTATTGGGGTGCACGAACAGCATCCGCGCGGCACCTTCGAGGCTGCTCGCCTGCTCGAGATAGACGCTCAGCGTCTCCAGCAGCGCCGAACCGGCTTCCTCGAGGGGTCTGTAGATCTCCTCCACCAGCTGCTCGCGAGCCGCCGGGTCACCGGCGATCGCCCGCTCCGGCAGGAGATCGTCCGCCAGCACCGGGCGCGGCGCGTCCTGCCAGGCGCCGCACGCCTTGAGGCCCGCGGCGGCCGCCTGCGCCGAGCGCGTCGCGGCCAGCAGGTCGGGCGTCACCGGCCCCGCCACCACCGGCCCGGCCGCGTACGGGCCGATGAGCGACTTCGCCACGTGCAGCGGGCTGTCACTGCCGCCCGCGATCACCACCAGCCGGTCACCGAGCACACCGGTGAGCACCTGGAGCTTGGCGTGCCGGGCGGCCCGGCGGATCGCCTCCACCGTCAGCTCGCTGTCCCCGTCCGGGGCCGTGCCGAGCACGACGCACACGTGCTCCGGAGCGTTCCAGCCGAGCGCCGCGGCACGGGACACCGCGCCCTCGTCGGCCTCGCCCGACAGCACCGCGTTCACCACCAGGGACTCCAGCCGGGCGTCCCAGGCGCCGCGTGCCTCGGCGGCCTGCGCATAGACCTGGGCCGTCGCGAAGGCGATCTCCCGGGCGTAGACGAGCAGGGCCTCGCGCAGCACGGACTCGTCGCCGGGCGCCGCGACCTCGTCGATCGCCGACTCCATCACCTCGATGGTGGTCCGCACCATCTCCACCGTCTGCCGGAGGGTGATCGCCCGGGTCAGCTCGCGGGGAGCGGTGCCGAACACGTCGGTGGAGATCGCCTGCGGGGTGTCCGGATGCCGGAACCACTCGGTGAAGGCGGCGATGCCGGCCTGGGCGACCAGGCCGATCCAGGAACGGTTCTCCGGTGGCATCGCCCGGTACCACGGCAGCGTTTCGTCCATGCGGGCGATCGCACTGGCGGCGAGACGGCCGGAGGACTGCTCCAGTCGCTTCAGGGTCGCGGAGTGCGGATGGGCGTGGTTCGCGGGTTCAGGCACGGGACAAGACTGCCTTATCCGGACGGGTGACCGGGGTGGCGGGTCTACGGTGGACCTGTGATTTCCACTCTGCGTTCCCGTGACCGCTACCCGGGCGGTGACCCGGCCGCGGGCATCGAGACCCTCCACGCCCTGTCCTTCGGACGCTTCTATGATCCGGACAACCTGCGGTTCGGCGCGATCCTGGCGTGCAACGAGGAGCGGCTCGCACCCGGTGCGGGGTTCGCCGAGCACCCGCACAGCCACACCGAGATCGTCACCTGGGTCGTGGAGGGCGAGCTGACCCACCGCGACTCGACCGGCCGCACCACCGTCGTGCGGCCCGGGGACGTGCAGCGGCTCGGCTCGGGGAACGGCGTGCGCCACGAGGAACGCAACGACGGCTCGGAGCCGCTGGTCTTCGTGCAGATGTGGCTGGCCCCCCGGGACCCGGGCGGCGAGCCGTGCTACGACGTCGTGCGCGGCCTCGCCGACGACACCCCGTACGGCCTTCCGCGGGCCGGTGCCCGGCTGCATGTGCGGCGGCCCGCCGAGGGCATGGCCACCGCCCTCCCGGACGCGCCGTTCGTGTACGTGCACGTGGTGCGCGGCGGGGTGCTGCCGCCGGACCACGCGCAGGGACGGGAACCGCTGGAGGCGGGCGACTCGCTGCGGATCACGGACGCGAAGGGTCTGGAGCTCGTGGCGCTGCGGCCCGGCACCGAGGTGCTGGTCTGGGAGATGCCGTCGGACTGAGCAGGCTCACCGGTGCCGCGTCGTCCGCCGAGGTCAGGGCCTTCCTGCCCGACGCAGGGGAGGCGATGCGCTACGCCCGCGCCGCGGAGCCGCGCAGCTCCGCCAGGACCGCGTCCGTGAACGGCGGCCATGCCTCGACCGCCCAGGGCCCGAAGGCCCGGTCCGTCAGTGCCACGCACGCCGCCCGGGCGTCCGGGTCGATCCAGAGGAACGTGCCCGACTGGCCGAAGTGGCCGAAGGTGCGCGGCGAGGACGAGGCACCCGTCCAGTGCGGGGACTTGCCGTCGCGGATCTCGAAACCGAGCCCCCAGTCGTTCGGGTTCTGGTGTCCGTACCCCGGCAGGACGCCCTTCAGCCCCGGGTGGACCACGGACATCGCCTCGGCGACCGTGACCGGGTGCAGCAGCTGCGGCACCTGCACCTCGGCGGCGAACCGGGCCAGGTCGTCGACCGTCGACACACCGTCCTTGGCGGGCGACCCCTCCAGGCTCGTCGAGCTCATGCCGAGCGGCTCCAGCACGGCCTGCCGCAGGTATTCCGCGAAGGGGATGCCGGTCGCCTTGGCGACGTGGTCGCCGAGCACCTCGAAGCCGGCGTTCGAGTAGAGCCGCCGCTCGCCGGGCGGGGCCGTCACCCGGTGCTCGTCGAAGGCCAGTCCGCTGGTGTGGGCGAGCAGATGACGGACCGTGGACCCCTCGGGTCCGGCCGGTTCGTCGAGCTCGACCGCACCCTCCTCGTAGGCGACGAGCACCGCGTACGCCGCGAGCGGCTTGGTGACGGAGGCCAGCGGGAAACGCCGTCCGGCCGGCCCGTGCACCCCGGCGACCGACCCGTCCGCGCGTACGACGGCGGCAGCGGCGGTGGGCACCGGCCAGGATTCGATGATCCGCAGACTCTCCATGCCCCGAGCCTAGATGGTCGGCCACGTCGCAGGACCGGGGGGCGGGCTCAGGCCCCGGGCCGGTCCGGCAGCTCGGTGGCGTCACCGAAGAAGTAGTCGTAGGCCCTCGCGAGGTACGCGTACAGGTCGTGCTCGCTGGTGAAGAACAGCACACCCTCCGTGATGTCCTCCCAGTCGGCGAGTGACATCTCGCGGGTACGGATCACCTCGGCGAATCCGTCGCGCTGGATCTCCGACGTCCGCGAGTAGGGCCCGGGGTTGGCGAGGCTCTGCTGCAGACCCTTCTTGAGGACCTCCGGCTCGTTCACGTAGTCGGGCCCGAAGGCACTGCCGATGAAGCTCCTGGTCTTCGCGTCCACACGCATCTCCTAGGGGTGCCGGCCCTGCCGGGGGTCGGCGTACATGGTGTGCAGGCCACCGGTGCCCGGGTTGTAGACCGCAATGATATTTCCGCCTTCGAAGTCCACCGGGAGGTAATTCACCGAACCGTCCTCGGCCCGCGGGTCGTTGGTGTCGATGTAGTAGCCCTCGAACTTGTCCGAGTGGTCTCCCGGGCCGAAGATCTCCTCGATGGTCGCCGCCACCTTGGTGTCCCCGGAGTCGCGGGATTTCTGGCGCATGTATTCCTCCGCGCGCACATAGTCCTCCGCGTTCGTGAACTTCGTCGCGTAGTCCCCGCAGAAGTGGTCATCCCCCGGTTC
Organism: Streptomyces sp. NPDC030222; assembly: GCF_055573115.1. NCBI lineage: Bacteria > Bacillati > Actinomycetota > Actinomycetes > Kitasatosporales > Streptomycetaceae > Streptomyces > Streptomyces sp. NPDC030222. The sequence continues at coordinate 37,983 of NZ_JBVICA010000020.1, read as the reverse complement.
CTGCTCGGGATAGGTCTCCGGATTCACGTGGTTGGTCGACCGCACGTGGCCGTTGGTCTTGTACTGCACCTCGCCGTCCTTGGTCTCCGGCTCCCCCTTGCGCGCCTTGAGGGCCTCCGTGGACGGGTGGAGATGACGCTGCGGCCCGTGGCCCTCGCCCTCGAGCTCACTGATCTTCGCGGCGATCTCGGCGGAGTCGGACGCCTCGCTCCCGGAGTCCGCGTCGCCGGAATCCTCGGCGGTGCCGGCACCCTCGTCGGGGGCTGATTCCTCGTTCTCTTCCTCGTCCTCCTGGGCGGCTTCCGGCGTGTCTGTCGTACCGGCCGCGTCGGCCGCATCCTGGTCATCCGGTTCGCCATCCGCCCCGGCGTCCGCCTCTTCGCCGGGAAGCTCGTTCGCTCCCGCCTCGGTGTCGTCCTCGGCGGTGGTGTCGGGGGCATCGTCGGACGACCCGGCGGGTTCCTGGGGGTCCTGGTCCTCTTGCGGTTCCTCGGCGGGTTCCTGGGGGTCCTCGTCCTCTTCCGGTTCTTCCACGGGCTCCTCGGAGTCCGTGTCCTCTTCCGGCTCCTCGCGGCCCTCGTCCTCGTCGGAATCCCGGGTGTCCTCGGTCTCCACCTCGGCGTCCTCGGCCCCCGGTTCCCTGTCTTCGGCTGCGGGCTCCCCGTCCTCGGAGTCCGTGTCAGAGGCGTCGTCCGTCAGCTCCGGCCCGTCGTCGACCTGTGCGTGCTCCTCGGCGTCCTTGGCCTCCTCGGCGTCCTTGGCCTCCTCGGCGTCCTTGGCCTCCTCGGCGTCCTCCGCCTCCGGTGCCGACTCGTGCCCGGTCCGTACCTCGGGAGTCTCCTCCGTGTCCCCGGTCCCGGGATCCTCCTCCGTGTCCCCGGTCCCGCCCGGCTCCTCCGGCTCGCCTGCTCCGCCCGGCTCCTCCGGCTCGCCTGCTCCGCCCGGCTCCTCCGGCTCACCGGTCCCGTCTCGCTCCTCAGGCGCGTCCGCGTCCGCCGTATCCTCGGGCCACTCCGCGTCCGTCGCCGCGGGGGGCTCCTCCGGTACCTCGTTCCGCTCGGTACCGGCCGATGTGTCGGTCTCCTCGGTTCCCTCGGCTTCGGCCTCCTGCTCACGGACACCGTCAGCGGGTTCCTCCGGCTCATCGGGCAGGCCCGTCCCGCTCTCGGCCTCCTCCTGTGCGGAGGCGTCCGCGTCCGTGAGTTCCGCCGGTTCGAGCGGTTCGGCGTCCTCCCGGTCGGCCTCTGCCTCATCGGTGAAATCGGCGTGCTCTTCGGGCCCTTCGGGAACATCCGGCCCGTCATCGGAGGAGTCCGCCGAGTCCCCGGGCTCCAGGTTCCCTGCCTGGTCGCCGAGTTCCGTCTCCTGCGCCGGTTCGTCGGGCTCGCCGGAGTCGTCGGTGCCGGGCACCTCGGGTGTCTCCAGCGGCGAAGGGATCTCCGCAGCGATGTCCCCGCCGGTGTCGAGCTCGCTCATCCAGCGTCCCCCTACGGCAAGTCCCCGTCCTGACGGAACAGCGGTTCCCGCTCTCCGGGATGCCGCAGCGCGGACCACAGGACAATCCGAAACTACCCTTCGGGGAAAGGGAATTCCGCGAAACAGCGGTGATCTCGAAGGGCAACCGGGCTGGTATCAGGGGACGTCGGAGTCGGTGCGCGCCGCACCTCGTCGGGATCGGCCTTGCCTGGAGTGCACTCCAAGGTCCTAGCGTTGACGCCATGACGGTGACCGAACGCACACCGGTGGCCAGGACCTGCGAGGACGGGCCCGGCACGCACCCGCGCCCGGACGGCCGGGACCGCTACACGATCAGCGAGGTCGCGGCCTGGACGGGGCTCAGCGCCCACACGCTGCGCTGGTACGAACGCATCGGGCTGATGCCGCACATCGACCGTTCCCACACCGGGCAGCGGCGCTTCACCAACCGCGACCTGGACTGGCTGGACCTCGTGGGGAAGCTGCGGCTGACCGGGATGCCGGTCGCGGACATGGTCCGCTACGCCGAGCTCGTGCGGGAGGGCGAGCACACCTTCGCGGAGCGCCGCGAGCTGCTGGAGCGCACCCGGCGCGACGTCCTCGCCCGTATCACGGAACTCCAGGACACGGTCGCCGTGCTCGACTACAAGATCGACACATACGGGGAGGCGGGGAAGACATGAGCGACCGGAGGATCGGCACCGTGGAACTGGGCACCGGCGGCCCGCGCGTCGGCGTCCAGGGCTTCGGTGCGATGGGCATCAGCGAGTTCTACGGGGACACCGACGAGGCCACGGCCCGGGACACCCTGGAGGCGGCCCTCGAAGCGGGCGTCACGCTCGTCGACACCGCGGACATGTACGGGCGGGGCGCCAACGAGGAGTTCCTCGCACCGTTCGTGAAGGCCCACCGCGACGAGATCACGCTCGCCACGAAGTTCGGGATCGTCCGTACCGGCGATCCGTACCACCGGGGCATACGCAACGACCGGGGGTACGTCCGCGAGGCCGTCGAGGGGTCGCTGAGGCGTCTCGGCGTCGAGACGATCGACCTGTACTACATGCACCGCCGCGACCCGGCCGTCCCGCTCGCCGAGTCGGTCGGGGCGATGGCCGGACTCGTCGCGGAGGGCAAGGTCCGGCACCTCGGCCTGAGCGAGGTCACCGGAGCCGAACTCCGCGAGGCGTATGCGGTGCACCCCATCGCCGCGGTGCAGTCGGAATGGTCCCTGTTCAGCCGGGACGTCGAACGCACGGTGGTCCCGGCGGCCGCCGGACTGGGCGTCGCGTTCGTGCCGTACTCACCGCTCGGACGGGGCTTCCTGACGGGGGCGTTCACGGACGCGGGGGCGGACCTGCCGGACGGGGACTTCCGCCGGGACCAGCCGCGCTTCAGCGGGGACAACGCGCGGACGAACACGGCGCTGCTGGAGCCCGTACGGGCGCTCGCACGGGCACGGGGCGTCACCCCCGCGCAGATCGCCCTCGCCTGGGTACAGCAGCGGGCGCGGGTCCACGGACTCGCCGTGGTGCCGATCCCGGGGACGCGCAGGCGTTCCAGGCTCCTGGAGAACGCGGCAGCCACCGGGCTCGTGCTCGACGCCGCGGAACTGGACCTGCTGGAACCCATCGCCGGGCGGGTGGCGGGCGACCGCTACCCGGACATGGCGTTCACGTCGGCGTCGCGGGAGTAGCCGCCGCGGGTCGGCGGGACGGGCGTACGGGCCGCGCGGGGGGCGGCCCGTGCGGAGCGGTGCCGACGGGCGGGTCGGGGACGGGCCCCGGGGCGGCCGGGGCGTTGTGGTCGGTGCCTTGTGGTCGGTGTGAGGCGGCGACACGGGCGGTGACGGATCGCCGTCGACTGCGGGCGCGCTGCGTGGTGAGGGGAGCGAGGACACCGCGGGGGTCGGCCGGGCAGCGGGTGCGCTTCCGGAGCGGGCGGTGCGGGCCTGCGGGCGGTGCGGGCCTGCCTGTGGTGCGGGCGGTGCCCGCTGGGACGGGTGCGTTCAGGGGTGGTCATGGGAGCGCGGCCGGCACCGTCCCCGGCCGCGGGTAGGAAGGGGGTGCGTGGCGTGGCATCACCCCGCGGAGCCAACCCGGGGGTGCTACCGGGGTATCCCCGGTGCCGTGTGCGAAGGGACAGGCCCCGCAGGTCGGTCGCGGTTGAGCGAGCCCGTCACGTCCGCGACGACGGCGGTGGTGAGCAGCCGGTCCGACGCGATCGGCGCATGGCCGAGCCAATGCAGCGGGGTGTCCCGGTACCACGGGCCGCGCGGCCCGAACCCGCCGACGGGGACGCGCAGATCGAGCGCGTGGGCGAACGCGCCGAACGACGCCTTCCGGTGGTCCCGAGGCGATGTGCGGCGAGCTTGGTTCCGCCTCCGCCGGCTTCCGCTACCGGGAGCAGCGTGACGTCATCTCCGGTCGCCGGGAGCCACCAGGCCCGACTCGTAGGCGAACACCACGGCCTGGGCGCGGTCGCGCAGGTCCAGCTTGGCCAGGACCCGTCCGAGGGCGACCACGTACGGGAGGACGCGCTGCCAGCGCTTCGGGGCGTCGGCGAGGAGCGGCCGGGGCGGCTGCGCGCTGATCAGCGCGCCGAGGAGCGAGCGCGGTGCCCGGCGCAGCGCCCGGAGCGGGGCGTCGAGTTCCGGGGGGAGCCGCCGGACTCGCGGCCCGGCGGAACGGGGGCCCTGAAGGCCGGCGGGGCGGCTCGGCGGGCCGGAGGGTTCACGGCCGGGGGGTGTGGTGGTCATGGCGCCGCCCAGCGTAGGCGGATCCGCCCGGGTGCCGCGTCATACCCGGGTTCCGGTCCCGGGGCGGGGTGATACCCCGGTATGAGGGCCCATACGAGGGGCCTGATGGCGTTTCCGCGTGACGGCCGGTATGAGGGCCCGGATGGTGTTCCGTGCGACGGGGCCGGATCGCATTCCGTGCGACGGCCGGTGCGACGGGCCTGATGGCGTCCCGTACGACGTCCGGTGCGACGCCCCGCAAAACCCCCGCCGTCACAGCTCGGCGAGCAGCTCCGCCTTCTTCGCGCTGAACTCCTGGTCCGTCACCAGGCCGGCTCGGTGCAGTTCGCTGAGGTGGTGTATGCGGTCGGCGACGTCGCCGGGGGAGGGCCGGGCGGTGCGGGCGGGCTCCGGCGCGGCGGATCCGCCGGCCCGTACTGCTTCGAGGACCGCGGCGGCGAACGGCAGCGACTCGTGTACGGGTCCGTAGCCGAGGCCGAAGACGACCGCGGCCGGGTCCTGGTCGGGCTGGGCGCTCCCGCCGTCCCCGTCCCGCCGGAGCAGTCGCAGATGGCCGTCGAACACCTCGGGCGAACGCCACTCGACACCGCTCAGCTCACCGACCGGGAAGGTCTGGTCGCCGGCCTTCCACTTGGCCGTGGACGCCCCGGTCCGGAACCAGCGGAACGCCACCTTCGATCCGTCGAAGGACGCCTTGCCGTCGTACGCCTTGAACTGGTGCGGGCCGCGGGGCGCCGGCACCAGGAACCGTTCCGCCGCGGTGTCCGCGTCGGCGGGCAGCAGGGCGCGCAGTGCGTCGGCGTAGTACTCGGCGAGTACCTCGCGGTCGGCGGGCAGCACCAGCCGGTACGGGTCGGCGGTCTCCTTGAGCTGGCCGGCCGCGGCCTCCGTCAGCGGATCGGCACCGGGACGGGGCACGGCGTGCAGCACGACCGTGCCGCGCTTGCCCGGGGACAGCGTGACGGACGCCAGCGCCTCGACCGGGATGCGGCGTTCCCGCAGTGACTGAAAAAGCTTGGGCGTACGAATCCCCCGTTCGTAGCGGATGATCACAGAGTCGGTCTCGAACTCCCAGACGGCGTGAATACCGGCCAGCACATCACCCATGGGCCACATCGTAGGCGGCGCACGCCCGCGCGTCCCCTCCCGGTAAGGGCCCCTTTCGCCGCTTTCTACGCGCGTCAGACGTGCTGGTGACCGGAAATTCCGGCCCGGCAGCCGCCTCCGCCGCCGGCGCAGCTCACCTCGCGGTAGGCGCCCACGCCTATCTCCGCGAAGTTCCGCAGACTTTCCGTACCTGGCTCGAAATAGCCGGTGTGCCCGGCGGCGCCGGTCGCCGACAGCACCCGCGCGCCGAAGTCGGGGGACACCGGATCGGCACCGTGTCCCAGTCCGCCGACCGCCATGTGCGGAACGCCCTCGATCCAGTCCTCGCTGTCCCGCATCGCCCACACCCGGGCGGCGGTGTCCAGCGAGGCGGCGGTCTCGGCACGCATGCCCGGACTGCCCGCCACGGCGATGTCGGTGACGCGGGACGGCAGCGACCGCGCCGCGATCCCGCACAGCACCGAGCCGTAGCTGTGGCAGAAGTAGGCCACCGAGGACCGGCCCGGCAGGGCCGTCGTCAGGGCGTTCAGCCGGATCGCGCCCTCCCGCGCCCGCTTGCCGATGGCCGCGTCCATGCCGACGCCGGTCGGCGAGGTGTAGTCGGCCCAGGCGATGACGGCCGTCCTGCCGTCGGCGTCCGCGGCGCGCTGGGCCGCGTACAGCGATTCGGCCATGCCCACCGGTGCGCTGTATTTCCGCCGGGTCCGCTCGAACCTCAGCACGTCCGTGTCGACCCCCGGGACGATCACCGAGACGCGGCGGGCCCGCTCCAGGTCCCCGAAGACCTCGGCGATGCGGCCGCCGCCGGCCGGGTCGAAGGCCAGGATCTGACGCGGTCCCTCCAGCAGCGAGGCGTACCGGTGCATCCGGAGGCTCGCCTGTGCCCGTCCGTCGGGGGACAGCCGGGTGTCGCGCATCCGCTGCTGCTCCACCGCCCGGGCCAGGCCGAGTGCGATGCGGTTGGCGCGGTAACGCAGCGCCGGGGGTGCTCCGTTGAGGTTTCCGACGACCAACGGGTAGCGCTGTGCGAGCCGGTCGCGCCGGCGCTCGCCGAGCGAGGCGAAGAAGCGCGCGTGCACCCGGGGGGACGCCGCGGGGTCGGGCAGCCGGCGGCCCGCCGCCTCGCCCCGGGCCCAGGCTGCGAGGGACCGGTCCAGGGAGAGACCGTCCGGCTTCTGGCGGTGCACGGCGGTCCAGCCGGTGGTCGCGAGCATCACGAACACCACTGCCAGCGCCAGGAGGGCACGCCAGAAGTTCAGCGTGGGGGATGGTTCGAAGGGAATCACTGCCGGACACCCTAGGAGACGGGCAGAGCCGACGGCGAAGACCGTGACCGGTATCACGTTTGACAAGAGGCGCGTTCCGGGCCCCCAACATGCGCCGGATCAGCGGGAGTACGCCCCCGTCGCGCGGGCGGCGGCCGACTCCGTGCGAGCTGCCAGGTCAAACGCCCGGCCCGTGGTCAGCCATCCGGGTGACGCCAGTCGGTCGCCAGTACGGGCGTCAGATGGTCAAGGTATTCCTCGGTCAGTTCCCGGATGGCCTCGATGCTGACCTCCCGGCCCCGCCCCCAGAGCCGGCCTGCGACCCTCGTCACACCGACGAACGCGGCCACGGCCACCCTGGGCCGGGGGTCGGTGTCGACGTCCAGCCCCTCGCGTTCCGCGATCAGCCGGGCGACGTTCTCCTCCAGCTCCGTGGAGCGCCGCAGATGCACCGCGAGCAGGGCCGGCGTGGACTCGATGACCTGGTACGTCCGCAGGTACAGCTCGACCGGCACGATCGGCGACAGGATCGGGTCGAGGGTGTCCCACGCGTCCGCCACGGCACGCCGCATCGCGGTGAACGGCCCCTCATCCGCGGGGCGTTCCCGCAGCGCCCGGACGAAGTGCGACTCCACCACGTCCTGCGCGGCGAACGCCACCTCCTCCTTGTTCGCGAAGTAGCGGAAGAAGGTGCGCTGCGAGACCTCGACGGCGGAGGCGATCTCGTCGACGGTGGTCTCCTCGTACCCCCGTGTCGTGAACAGCTCCAGTCCCACCCGCAGCAGTGCGTCCCGCGTGCGCTGCTTCTTGCGCTCCCGCAGACCTGCCGGGGGGTTCGTCGCCGCCTGCTGTTCCACCGTCACCGTTCGTTCGTCCCGCCTCTCCGTGCCCCGTCCGGCGCTGTCCCTGCAGCTCGTCCGGCGCTGTTCCTGCTGATCAGCCTAGCTGTGAGGGAAGTGACAGTCACCGGCCAATGAATTCGTTTGTCAACTGTCAGCGGCTGACATTAGCCTCCGCGATATGACTAGTCAGACCACCATCGCCAAGGCGCCGCAGGACATCGCTCCCGCTCCCGCCAAGGGACTCCGCGGCCACCCCTGGCTGACCCTGATCGCCGTGGCCGTCGGCGTCATGATGGTCGCGCTCGACGGCACGATCGTCGCGATCGCGAACCCGGCGATCCAGAAGGACCTCGGGGCCTCGCTCTCCGACGTGCAGTGGATCACCAACGGCTATCTGCTGGCGCTCGCCGTCGCCCTGATCACCGCCGGAAAGCTCGGCGACCGCTTCGGCCACCGCCAGACCTTCCTCATCGGCGTGACCGGCTTCGCCGCCGCCTCCGGTGCCATCGGACTGTCCGGCAGCATCGCCCTCGTCATCGCCTTCCGGGTGCTCCAGGGCCTCTTCGGCGCCCTGCTGATGCCCGCGGCCCTCGGTCTGCTCCGGGCCACCTTCCCGGCCGAGAAGCTGAACATGGCCATCGGCATCTGGGGCATGGTCATCGGCGCGTCCACCGCCGGCGGCCCGATCGTCGGAGGCCTGCTGGTCGAGCACGTCAGCTGGCAGTCCGTCTTCTTCATCAACGTCCCGGTCGGCGCGCTGGCGCTCGCCGTCGGCCTGCTGATCCTCAAGGACCACCGTGCCGAGAACGCGCCGCGGTCCTTCGATCTCCTCGGCATCGTGCTGCTCTCCGCCGCGATGTTCTTCCTCATCTGGGCGATCATCAAGGCCGGCGAGTCCTGGGGCTGGGACAGCGTCAGCACCTGGGCGTTCCTCGGTGCCGCCGCGCTCTGCTTCACGCTCTTCGCCCTCTGGCAGACCAAGGCGAAGGAACCGCTCGTCCCGCTCGGCATGTTCCGCTCGGTGCCGCTGTCCGCCGGCACCGTGCTGATGGTCCTCATGGCCTTCGCCTTCATGGGCGGACTCTTCTTCGTGACGTTCTACCTCCAGGGCGTGCACGGAATGAGCCCCGTCGACAGCGGTATGCACCTGCTGCCGCTCACCGCGATGATGATCGTCTCCTCGCCGGTCGCGGGCGCCCTGATCACCCGGTTCGGGCCGCGCGTGCCGCTCGTCGGCGGCATGGTGCTGACCGCGGTCGCCATGTTCGGCATGTCCCGGCTCACCCCGGACACCGGCACCGTGACCATGTCCGTCTGGTTCGCCATGCTCGGCCTCGGCCTCGCCCCCGTCATGGTCGGCGCCACGGAGGTCATCGTCGGCAACGCCCCGCTGGAGCTGTCCGGCGTGGCCGGCGGACTCCAGCAGGCCGCCATGCAGGTGGGCGGCAGCCTCGGCACGGCCGTCCTGGGCGCGGTCATGTCCGGCAAGGTCGGCTCCGACTTCGCCGCCAACTGGAAGGACGCGGGCATCCCCGTACCGCCCGACCCGCGCCTGGAGCAGGCCGCCGAGTTCGGTGCCGTGCCGCCGGAGCTGGCGAAGGCGCCCGGGATGACTCCGGAGGTCTTCCAGCGGATCGGCGGCGTCATCCATGACACCTTCGTGTCCGGCATGGGGCTGGCCTTCACCGTCGCGGGTGTCGTCGCGGTGCTCGCGGCCCTGGTCGCCATGTTCACCAAGCGCGGTGAGAACGCCGGGGCGGGCATGGGCGGTGGCCACATCTGAGGGCCCGGCCCGCGGACGCGCTCCTGGTCCGGGGCTGCGCTCCCGGGCCGGGGCCGCTCCCCGGCTGGGGAGCGGCCCCGCGCCACGCCCGCGTCAACCCGACGCACCACAGACGGCCCCGCCGGACGGCGGGGCCGTCCCCTATCCGGGTGGATCCGCCCCCGTGGTCTTCCGCCCGGTCCGCGGCGCTGGTCATCGTGCGGGAGACCGATCCGTACGACAGCACAGCAAACGGGGACCGATCCACATGCCTGCGACCCTGCGTACCGCCGCCGTCCTGACGGCCGCGCTCCTCACCGCCCTGCTGCCGTGGACCGCGACACCCGCGGAGGCGGCGGAGAAGGGAAGATCCGCGCCGGGAGCGGCGACCGGGGCCGGGGCGGCGGGGCCCGTACGGCTGGGAGCCTGCGCGCCGGGCGAGCTCTGCCTGTGGGAGAAGGCCGACTTCAAGGGCGCGCGACAGGTCCATGAACTGGCCGGCACCGACATCGACAGCTGCATCGTCCTGGCGGGCGACGCGGGCGACGCGGGCGACGCGGGCGCGTTCGCGCTGGCCAACCGGACCGGTCGGCCGGTGACCACCTTCCAGTCCGCCGAGTGCGCCGAGACGGGCGAGTTCCAGACGTACCCGGGCGACGGGGTCTGGCTGCCGCGGTCGCCCTACCGCATCCGGGCCTTCAGACTCTGGGAGCGCTGAGGCGGGGGCGGGTGTCGGCACCGCGGCCCGAGCGCGGGCCGAAGGGCCGTTCGGAGCGGCGTGTCACACGGCCGGACGCCCGCAGTCGCAGTGGCCGGCGGCCGGAGCGGCAGCCTGGTGGGGGACGGCGTCCCGCGGTGCAGCTGCGATGGCCGCGACGGTGGTGGTGACGGACTCGCCCGAGAGCACGGCGACCTGCGTCCGCAGCGCCCTGACCTCACGGGTGAGCGATTCCAGGAGCTCCGTCTGACGTCGTTCCTCCGCGTCGTCGCGCTCGAAGCGCGCGATGAACCATGCCGCGATGTTCGCGGTCACCACACCGAGCAGCGCGATACCGGACAGCATGAGCCCCACCGCGAGGACCCTGCCGAGCCCGGTCGTCGGCGCGTGGTCGCCGTAGCCGACCGTCGTCATCGTCGTGAACGACCACCAGACGGCGTCGCCCAGCGTCTTGATGTTCCCGTCGGGCGCGTCCCGCTCCACGGCGAGCACCGCCAGCGAACCGAACATCATCAGCCCGACCACCGCACCGGCCACATACGTGGTGAGCGTGATCTGCGGAGCCATCCGGGCCCGCCGTCCCACCAGGAGCAGCGTGGCCACCACCCGGAGCAGTCGCAGCGGCTGCACCAGCGGCAGCAGCACCGCGAGCAGATCCAGCGGGTGCTTGCGCACGAACAGCCACTTCGCGGGGGCGAGTGACAGCCGCACCAGGTAGTCGACCGCGAACGCGCCCCACACCACCCACTCGACGTACAGACAGGCCTGATGGACCCACGGCGTCGCGTCGGGGGCCATGATCGGCACCCCGTACGCCACGCCGAATGCCAGCGCGAGCGCCATCAGCACCCCCTGGGTGCGCTGCTCCCACCGGACCTGGGCCGTCTGTTCCTTCATGCGGGCATGTTAAGGAGTCGTGGCCGCGGCACGGCGAAGGGCGGGGGTACGGCGAAGGGCGGGGGTACGGCGAAGGGCGGCGGGCCCGACGGCCCACCGCCCTCCTCGAACAGCCCGTGCTACGCGTCGCCGCCCGCGGCACCCGGATCCGCGGCCGCCACGTCCAGCAACTGGTAGCGGTCCACCGCGGTCTTCAGCGCCGAGCGGTCGATCCTGCCCTGCTTGGCCAGCTCGGTCAGCACCCCCAGCACGATCGACTGGGCGTCGATGTGGAAGTAACGACGGGCGGCGCCGCGGGTGTCCGCGAAGCCGAAACCGTCCGCACCCAGCGAGGTGTACGGGCCGGGCACCCAGCGCGCGATCTGGTCCGGGACGCTGCGCATCCAGTCCGAGACCGCCACGAACGGGCCTTCCGCGCCGGAGAGCTTCTGCGTCACGTAGGGGACGCGCTGCTCCTCCTCGGGGTGCAGGAGGTTGTGCTGCTCCACGGCGACGGCCTCGCGACGCAGCTCGTTCCAGGAGGTCGCCGACCAGACGTCCGCCTTGACGTTCCACTCCTCGGCGAGGATCCGCTGCGCCTCCAGGGCCCACGGCACGGCCACACCGGACGCCATGATCTGGGCGGGGACGGCGCCCCGGTCGCCCGCCTTGATGCGGTGGATGCCCTTGAGGATGCCCTCGACGTCCACGTCGTCCGGCTCGGCCGGGTGCAGCATCGGCTCGTTGTAGACGGTCAGGTAGTAGAAGACGTCCTCGCCGTGCGGGTGGCCCGGCGTCTCGCCGTACATCCGGCGCAGACCGTCCTGGACGATGTGCGCGATCTCGAAGCCGTACGCCGGGTCGTAGGCGATGCAGCCCGGGTTGGTGGAGGCGAGCAGCTGGGAGTGGCCGTCGGCGTGCTGGAGGCCCTCCCCGGTGAGGGTGGTCCGGCCGGCCGTCGCGCCGAGGACGAAGCCCCGGGACAGCTGGTCGGCCATCTGCCAGAACTGGTCACCGGTCCGCTGGAAGCCGAACATCGAGTAGAAGACGTACACCGGGATCAGCGGCTCGCCGTGCGTGGCGTACGCCGAACCCGCGGCGATCAGCGAGGCCGTGCAGCCCGCCTCGGAGATGCCGTCGTGCAGCATCTGGCCGGTCGGCGACTCCTTGTAGGCGAGCAGCAGCTCCCGGTCGACCGACTCGTACTGCTGGCCCAGCGGGTTGTAGATCTTCGCGCTCGGGAAGAACGAGTCCATGCCGAAGGTGCGGTACTCGTCCGGGGCGATCAGGACGAAGCGCCGGCCGATCTCCTTGTCCCGCATGAGGTCCTTCAGCAGCCGGACGAACGCCATGGTGGTGGCGATGGGCTGCTGACCGGAGCCCTTCTTCACGGCCGCGTACGTGGTGTCGCCCGGCAGGGCGAGCGGCTTCGACCGCACGACACGGGTCGGGACGTACCCGCCCAGCGCCTTGCGGCGGTCGTGCATGTACTGGATCTCCTCGGAGTCCCGTCCGGGGTGGTAGTACGGCGGCGGGCCGCTCTCCAGCTGCTGGTCGGTGATCGGCAGGTGCAGCCGGTCGCGGAAGCCCTTGAGGTCGTCGACCGTCAGCTTCTTCATCTGGTGCGTCGCGTTGCGGCCCTCGAAGTTCGGGCCGAGGGTCCAGCCCTTGACGGTCTGGGCCAGGATCACCGTCGGCTGGCCCTTGTGGGCGCGGGCCGCGGCGTAGGCCGCGTAGATCTTCCGGTGGTCGTGGCCGCCGCGGCCCAGCATCAGGATCTGGTGGTCGGTCATGTTCTCGACCATCTGGCGCAGCCGGTGGTCGTCACCGAAGAAGTGCTCGCGGATGTACGCGCCGGTCTCGGTGGCGTACGTCTGGAACTGGCCGTCGGGCGTGGTGTTCAGCTTGTTGACCAGGACGCCGTCCCGGTCCTGCGCCAGCAGCGGGTCCCAGGTGCGGTCCCAGATCAGCTTGATCACGTTCCAGCCGGCGCCGCGGAAGATCGACTCCAGCTCCTGCATGATCTTGCCGTTGCCACGGACCGGGCCGTCGAGGCGCTGCAGGTTGCAGTTCACCACGAAGGTCAGGTTGTCCAGGCCCTCGCGCGCCGCGATCGACAGCTGGCCGAGGGACTCGGGCTCGTCCATCTCGCCGTCGCCGAGGAACGCCCACACGTGCGACTTGGAGGTGTCGGCGATGCCACGCGCCTCCATGTAGCGGTTCATCCGGGCCTGGTAGATCGCGCCGATCGGGCCGAGGCCCATCGACACGGTCGGGAACTCCCAGAAGTCCGGCATCAGCCGCGGGTGCGGGTAGCTGGACAGCCCGTACGGCGCCTTCGACTTCTCCTGGCGGAACGCGTCGAGGTGCCGCTCGGACAGCCGGTCCAGCAGGAAGGCACGGGCGTAGATACCGGGCGAGGCGTGCCCCTGGAAGAAGATCTGGTCGCCGCCGTCGCCCTCGTCCTTGCCCCGGAAGAAGTGGTTGAAGCCCACGTCGTAGAGGGAGGCGGAGGAGGCGAACGTGGCGATGTGCCCGCCGACCCCGATGCCGGGGCGCTGGGCCCGGGAGACCATCACGGCCGCGTTCCAGCGGGTGGCGTTGAGGATCCGGCGCTCGATGTCCTCGTTGCCGGGGAAGAAGGGCTCGTCCTTGGTCGCGATGGTGTTGACGTAGTCCGTGCTGCGCATCTCGGGCACGGCCACACGCTTCTCGCGGGCGCGCTCGATCAGGCGGAGCATCAGATAGCGGGCCCGTTCCCGGCCCCGCTCGTCCACGGCGGCGTCGAGCGAGTCGAGCCATTCCCGGGTCTCCTCCGGATCGAAATCCGGGACCTGGCTCGGAAGGCCGCCAATGATGATCGGGTTGCGATCGGATCCGGAAGCCACGCTGTTCCTTCGCTAGTCAGGATCGTGCCTGTGCACGCGGTCGGGTCATCTCTTGAGCTGTACGCGCCTCCATCGTGTACCGCGGGGACGCAAACGTCATCTCTACCGATTGGTAACCACTGGTACGTGGAGACTTCGGCCAAATCGCAACCTTACGCCCATCCCGATCGCCCGTTCCGAACGGCCGCACGCCCCTTCCGGACGGGCGTACGACCCCGAATGGCCTACCCGAGTAACGGATGGGTACATCCATGGCTAAATGGAAGGAAGCGGGTCGTCTCACGGCTGCCGTCACCGCCGGCCGGCCGGTGAGCCGCACCCGGGACACGCCCACCAAAGGGCGGGTTCGGCGGCCGGGTACTTGCGCGATTCGTCCCGCCCGTGTGGACTACGCCCCATGCCCCGCGCGCACGCGCGGGCCGAAGCACTTACCGAAACATGATCAGGAGGCAAGCCGTGAGCGCGACCGCGGACCACGCGGAGGAGCGGACCAACCCGGCCGCACGGCTGGGGTTCGAGCCCGGACAGGTGGTCCAGGAGATCGGCTACGACGATGACGTCGAGCAGGAGCTCCGCGAGGCCATTGAGACCGTGACCGGCCAGGAGGTCGTCGACGAGGACTACGACGACGTGGCCGACGTTGTCCTGCTGTGGTTCCGCGACGAGGACGGCGACCTTACGGACGCGCTGGTGGACGCCATCGGTCTGGTCGACGACGGCGGCACGGTCTGGCTGATGACCCCCAAGACCGGCCGCGACGGATACGTCGAGCCGAGCGACATCAACGAGGCGGCCCAGACCGCGGGCCTCTCGCAGACCAAGAGCATCAACGCGGGCAAGGACTGGACCGGCAGCCGGCTCGTCACCCCGAAGGCGGCCAAGTCCAAGCGCTGAGCCGCACCGGAGCACCCGGGATCCGCCGCAGGGCCCCCGCCGACGTCCGTCGGCGGGGGCCCTGTGCGTAGGCTGAGTCACCCGGACAGACCGAAAGCACTCCGAAGGGAATGTGTATCCATGGCGATCGAGGTCGGCACCAAGGCCCCGGACTTCGAGCTGAAGGACAACCACGGCCGTACCGTGCGGCTCTCGGACTTCCGAGGCGAGAAGAACGTGGTGCTCCTTTTCTACCCCTTCGCCTTCACCGGTGTGTGCACCGGCGAGCTGTGCGCCCTGCGGGACGAGCTGCCGAAGTTCGTCAACGACGACACCCAGCTGCTCGCCGTGTCCAACGACTCCATCCACACCCTGCGGGTCTTCGGCGAGCAGGAGGGCCTGGAGTACCCGCTGCTCTCCGACTTCTGGCCGCACGGCGAGACCTCGCGGGCGTACGGCGTCCTCGACGAGGAGAAGGGCTGCGCGGTGCGCGGCACCTTCGTCATCGACAAGGAGGGCGTGGTGCGCTGGACCGTCGTCAACGCCCTGCCCGACGCGCGTGATCTGAACGACTACGTCAAGGCGCTCGAGACCCTCTGAACCCGCGGGTGAACCGCCGCCGAGAGCGGGGGTGTCCGCCGGAAACCGCACGTGGGCCGGGAACCGGTCACTAGGATCCACACGTTGATCCGAATGCCAATGCACTACGGGGGCGCTGCCCCTCAGACACCAATGGGAGGACTCGTGGGAGTCAGCCTCAGCAAGGGCGGCAACGTCTCGCTGACCAAGGCCGCCCCCAACCTGACCGCGGTCACCGTCGGCCTGGGCTGGGACGTGCGTACGACCACCGGTACGGACTTCGACCTCGACGCCAGCGCACTGCTGACGAACGCCGAGGGCAAGGTGGCCAGCGACGCCAACTTCGTCTTCTTCAACAACCTCAAGAGCCCGGACGGCTCCGTCGAGCACACCGGTGACAACCTCACCGGTGAGGGCGAGGGCGACGACGAGCAGATCAAGGTGAACCTGGCGGGGGTGCCGGCCGACGTCACCAAGATCGTCTTCCCCGTCTCGATCTACGACGCCGAGACGCGCCAGCAGTCCTTCGGCCAGGTCCGCAACGCGTTCATCCGCGTCGTGAACCAGGCCAACAACGAGGAGCTGGCCCGCTACGACCTGAGCGAGGACGCCTCCACCGAGACGGCGATGGTCTTCGGCGAGCTGTACCGCCACGGCGAGGAGTGGAAGTTCCGCGCCATCGGCCAGGGCTACGCCTCGGGCCTGCGCGGCATCGCGCAGGACTTCGGCGTCAACGTCTGAGCCGGAGAAGCACCACCCCGTCCGGCGCCGCACGGATGTGCGGCGCCGGACGCGCTCACCTTTGTGCCACACCCAGGGGAGGAACACGAACATGGGCGTCACGCTCGCCAAGGGAGGAAATGTCTCCCTGTCCAAGGCCGCACCGAACCTCACCCAGGTGATGGTCGGGCTCGGCTGGGACGCGCGGTCCACCACCGGTGCACCCTTCGACCTCGACGCCAGCGCGCTGCTGTGCCAGAACGGCAGGGTCCTCGGGGACGACTGGTTCGTCTTCTACAACAACCTCCGCAGCCCGGAGGGATCCGTCGAGCACACCGGCGACAATCTGACGGGTGAGGGCGAAGGCGACGACGAGTCCCTGATCGTCGACCTCTCCCAGGTCCCGCAGCACTGCGACAAGATCGTCTTCCCGGTCTCCATCCATGACGCCGACAATCGCGGCCAGACGTTCGGCCAGGTCAGCAATGCCTTCATCCGCGTGGTGAACCAGGCCGACGGCCAGGAACTCGCGCGCTACGACCTGAGCGAGGACGCCTCCACCGAAACGGCGATGATCTTCGGCGAGCTGTACCGCTACAACGGCGAATGGAAGTTCCGAGCCGTGGGTCAGGGGTACGCGTCCGGCCTGCGGGGCATCGCTCTAGACTTCGGGGTCAACGTTTCGTAAAGCCGGGTGCGGGCGCGGGGGAATCCTCCTCCCAGGTTCCGCCCGGGGGGACCGCCAACGATTGGGTAGCCAGTGCTTCTGAGAACCTTCGGCTGGTCGTTCGCCATCACGGCGCTCGGCCTCGCTTTCGCCGCGTGGCAGTGGGGGTGGGAGGCGTTCGGGGTCGTACTGATCCTGTCGATCCTCGAGATCTCGCTGTCCTTCGACAATGCGGTGGTCAACGCCGGCATCCTGAAGAAGATGAATGCCTTCTGGCAGAAGATCTTCCTCACCGTCGGCATCCTCATCGCTGTCTTCGGCATGCGGCTGGTCTTCCCCGTCGTCATCGTCGCGATCAGCGCCAAGGTCGGGCCGATCGAAGCGGTCCAGCTGGCCATGAACAACCCCACCCGGTACGAGCACCTGGTCACCGACGCGCACGCCGCCATCGCGGCCTTCGGCGGCATGTTCCTGCTGATGATCTTCCTGGACTTCATCTTCGAGGAGCGGGAGATCAAGTGGCTCGGATGGCTGGAGCGCCCGCTCGCCAAGATGGGCAAGATCGACATGCTGTCGGTCTGCATCGCGCTGATCGTCCTGCTGATCACCGCGATGACCTTCGCCACCCACGCCCACACCAGCACCGGCGTCCAGGACAAGTCCGCCACAGTGCTGCTCTCCGGCGTCGCCGGCCTCATCACGTACCTCGTCGTGGGCGGCCTGTCCGGCTACTTCGAGGACAGGCTCGAGGAGGAAGAGGAGCGCGAGCACGAGGAGGAGGAGAAGGCCAAGAAGGAGGGCAAGCAGGTCTCCGCGGTCGGTCTTGCCGGCAAGGCGGCCTTCTTCCTGTTCCTCTACCTCGAGGTGCTGGACGCGTCCTTCTCCTTCGACGGCGTCATCGGCGCCTTCGCCATCACCAACCACATCTTCTGGATGGCGCTGGGCCTCGGTATCGGCGCCATGTACGTCCGTTCGCTGACCGTCTACCTGGTCCGCCAGGGCACGCTCGACGACTACGTCTACCTGGAGCACGGCGCCCACTACGCGATCGGCGCGCTCGCCGTGATCCTGCTGATCACCATCCAGCACGAGATCAACGAGATCATCACCGGTCTCGTCGGCGTGGTCCTGATCGGCTGGTCCTTCTGGTCCTCCGTCCGCCGCAACCGTGCCCTGGAGGCCGAGGACGGCGAGGAGAAGACCGAGCTCGAGAAGGTCTGACCGGCCGGGGGAGCCCGGTGATCCGTCCGTCTCCCCGAGGGGGGACGGGCAGCCCTGCGGGGGTGCGACCACGGGGAGAACCCGGGGTGTGACCCGGCAGGGGAAGAGGGAACGCTCTGTGCGGGGCGGCCACGAGGCAGCGGGCCTCAGGCCGCCCCGCAGTCGTTCGCGGGGACGCGAGAAACATGGGGGTGGGGACATGGCCTTCTGGGACAACCTGCGCGGCGGGAGGGCAGCGCAGTTCGACTCGGGCAGCGCCGCGTCGAACGCGATCGAGCTGACCAGACGCCGCCCGGTGGTCTCGCTGGCGAAGCAGGGCGCCGACACCGGCAACCTCCGCGTGAACCTCTCCTGGCGGATGCGCACCTCCGACATCGGCGGCCGCTCGCGCGGGAGCGGCATGCTGCGGCACCCGCTGAGGCTGTTCCAGCCCGAGCCGGTCCAGGCGCACACCGGCGTCGTGGTCAACGTGGACCTGGACATCGGCTGTCTGTACGAGCTGGCGGACGGCACCAAGGGGGCGGTCCAGCCCCTGGGCAAGCTCCTCGGCAGCCTCAACGCGCCGCCCTATGTGAAGGTCACCGGCGACGACCGCTTCGGCTCGGGGTCGGGCGAGGACCTGTACGTCAACCTCGACCACCGCGACGCGATCAAGCGGCTGCTGGTCTATGTGTACATCTACGACAGCACGCCGGCCTTCGACCGCACCCACGCCCTGGTGACCCTGTACCCGAGCAACGGCCCCCGCATCGAGATCGCACTCGACGAGCGCGCCCCGCAGGCCCGCTCCTGCGCGGTCGTCTCCCTGGAGAACGTCAAGGGCGAGATGGTGGTCCGCCGCGAGGTGAAGTTCGTGTACGGCTTCCAGGCCGAGCTCGACCGGCTCTACGGGTGGGGCCTGCAGTGGGGGCGGGGCTACAAGTCCAAGGTCTAGGGGCGTCCGATCCGTCGGGCACCCCATAGCCGGGCACCCCGTGGCCGGACACTCCCAAGGCGGATGCCGTCACGACCAGGTCCGCCGGCCCGCCGACCGGCGGTGAAGCGGCCGTCGCCGAGTCCCTAGCCCCGCAGGAACTGCGGCCCCATCGGGGGCAGCCGGAAGCCGGGATCGGGGGCGGGTGCAGCGGCTGCCGCGGGCTGCGGATAGCCGTAGCCCGGGCCGTCGGGGCCCGTCGGCCCGGAGGACGGCTGCGGATACCCGTAGCCCGGCTCGGGCGACGAGGGCTGCGGGTAGCCGTAGGAGGGCACGGGAGGCGCGGGGTGCGGCCGCGGATGGGCGACCGTCGGGGCCACCGGCTCCACTGGGGGGCGCGGCGGTACCACAGGGGCGGCCGCGGCGCCCGTACCGGACGTTCCCGAGGACCCCGCACCGGAGGGCCCCGTGCCGGCGGACCGCCCCGAGTCGTCCGCCGCTGAGTCCTCGTCCACGGAGATGCCGTAGTCCGTCGCCAGGCCGACCAGCCCGGTCGGATACCCCTGGCCCACCGCGCGGAACTTCCACCCGTCCCCGCGCCGGTACAGCTCGCCGCAGATGACCGCGGTCTCCTCGCCGGTCTCCGCGGTCACCTCGAACGTCGCCAGCGGGGTGTCCCCGCCGGCCGCGTCGAACACCATGATCCGCAGGTCCGGTACCGACCGGAACGTTCCGCCGTCGGAGGACGCCGCGATCACCACACGGTCCACCGACGCCGCCAGCGCGGCCAGATCCGCCTCGACGGTGTCCGTCAGGCCCTCGGCGGTCCGCTTCTTCGGCAGCCGGCGCACCAGCCCGGACGGGTGCCGCGGCTGGTTGTAGAACACGAAGTCGTCGTCGTCACGCACACGGCCGTCCGCGCCCAGCAGCAGGGCGGAGGCGTCCACGTCGGGAACACCGGTGCCCGGGGTCCAACGCAGTACGGCCCGTACCGCCGGCGCGTCGAGCGGGACGTTGGAGCCCTTCAGCATCGCGTGCGTCATGCCCGTCATCCTGCCTTCCCTGCCGGGGGCACGACAACGCGGGGGCTGGAACATGCCGCGCAGCGCCGCTATACCGAAAGACATGTGGTCGAAGTGGGCGAGTTACCTGAATTTCATCAACCATGGGAACTGTTGACTCGCGTTTGTACGTACTATTACCGGCCATCTGACATCCGGCCTCATGGGCACCACGGGGGAAACATATGCGTCATTTCGGGTATATCGCACCCTCCGTACGTCAGGACCTGTTCCTTCAGGAGCCGTGCGAGTTCACCGCCGATTCCCCGCGCCGACTGCTCTCCGTGGCGCTCGGTGCCACGCTGTACAGCCCCGCCACCCGGCCGCAGCTCGCCGACGACATGGTCAAGCAGGCCGCGCGCGGGGTGGTCTCCATGGTGCTGTGCCTGGAGGACGCCATCAGCGACGCCGAGGTCGGGGAGGCCGAGCGCAACCTCGTCCAGCAGCTGACCGAACTCGACGCCCGCGGTGCCGACCTCCCCCTGCTGTTCATCCGGGTCCGCGAACCCGAGCAGATCCCCGACCTGGTCCGCCGCCTCGGCCCCGCCCGGCGGCTGCTGTCCGGATTCGTACTCCCGAAGTTCACGGCGAAGACCGGCATCCCCTACCTCGAGGCCCTCACCGCAACCGACACGGACGGTGACCGTCCGCTCTACGCCATGCCCGTCCTGGAATCGCCCGAGCTGCTCCACCTCGAGACCCGTGTCGAGACCCTCGGCGGCATCTCCGGCACCATCGAGCAGTACCGGGACCGCATCCTCGCCCTGCGCCTCGGCGTCACCGACTTCTGCTCCGCCTACGGACTGCGCCGCTCGCCCGACATGACCGCCTACGACGTCCAGATCGTCGCCCAGGTCATCGCCGACGTGGTCAACATGCTGGGCCGCGCCAACGGCACCGGGTTCACGATCACCGGCCCCGTGTGGGAGTACTTCCAGGCCAAGGAGCGGATGTTCAAGCCGCTGCTGCGCCGCAGCCCCTTCCTCGAGGGGAGCGCGGAGGAATTGCGTGACACCCTGATCGAGCACGACATGGACGGGCTGCTCCGGGAGATCGAGCTGGACCGTGCCAACGGCCTCCTCGGCAAGACCTGCATCCACCCCACGCACGTCCTGCCCGTCCACGCACTGTCCGTGGTCAGCCACGAGGAGTTCAGCGATGCCCAGGACATCCTCCGCCCCGAACGCACCGGGGGAGGGGTCATGCGCTCCGCGTACACGAACAAGATGAACGAGGTGAAGCCGCACCGCGCCTGGGCGGAACGGACCCTGCTGCGCGCCGAGGTCTTCGGCGTCGCCCGCGAGGACGTCGGCTTCGTGGATCTGCTCGCCGCCGGACTGAACGGCTGACGAAGGGTGACGAACGACGTGGTGTGGTCGGGAACATGGGTCGCAGAGCGGCTGGGAGTCCGGATCCTCGGGGACGAGAAGCTGGGCGAACTCCTGGGACTGGCTCTGCGCCGCAATCCCAAGCGGGCACACCTCCTGGTGTCCAACGTGCTGGGCAAGCACGTGCCGCAGAGCCCCGCCACCGTGTGGAACACCGGGTACGAACTCGGTTCCCGCGTCCGTGAACTGCTCGGCGACGCGGACGCCCGGCGCGCCGTCGTCCTCGGGTACGCCGAGACCGCGACCGGCCTCGGCCACTCCGTGGCCGACGGCCTGGGCCTCGCCCCCTATCTGCACTCCACCCGGCGGCCCGTCGACGGAGTGGCGGCCGCCGGAGGCTTCGAGGAGTCCCACTCCCACGCCACCTCGCACCTGCTGCTGCCCGAGGACCCCCGGCTGCTCTCCCGCGACGGCCCGCTGGTGCTCGTCGACGACGAGTTCTCCACCGGCAACACCGTCCTCAACACGATCCGCGACCTCCACGGGCGCCACCCCCGCGACCGCTACGTGATCGTCGCCCTGGTCGACATGCGCTCGCCGGAGGACCGGGAGCGGTTCGACGGGTTCGCCCGGGACATCGGTGCCAAGGTCGACCTGGTCGCCACCGCCTCGGGCACGGTGAGACTCCCCGAGGACGTCCTCGAGGCGGGCATGCGGCTGGTCGCCGAACACGAGACGTCCGCCCCGGCCACCACCGTCGCGGCCGCGCCCGCCGCCGACGTGGTCCGCGTAGACCTCGGCTGGCCGCGGGACGTACCGGACGGCGGACGCCACGGATTCACACCGGCTCACCGCGCGGCACTGCACGGCGCGCTCCCCGCCATGGCGGACCGCATCGCGGGCGGACTCGACGGCACGCTCCACGACTCCGCCAAGGTGCTCGTACTCGGTTTCGAGGAGCTGATGTACGCGCCGCTGCGCCTCGCCGTCGCGCTCCAGAGCAGGCTCCAGCGCACCGGCGGCGGTGCCGAGGTGCGCTACTCGACCACCACCCGCTCGCCCGTCCTCGCCGTCGACGACCCCGGATACGCGATACGCACCCGGATCGCCTTCCCCGCCCACGACGACCCCGCCGACGGACCCGGCGAGCGCTACGCCTACAACGTCGCGGGCGGCGGGTTCGACGCCGTCGTCGCCGTCGTCGACTCGGCCGCCGACACCCCGGAACTCCACGTCCCCGGCGGGCTCCTCGCCCAGCTCGCCGCGCACATACCCCGTGTGGTGCTCGCCGTCGTGCCCACGTACACCCCCCGTACCCCGCAGGCCGCGGCCTCCCGCGCCCCGCACACACCCCAACGGCAGGAACCCACCACGATGCCCCCGCTGCCCGAGCCCCTGCGCGGTCCGGACTTCTCCTCCTACGCCCCCGAGGACGTCGGCTGGCTCCTCAAGGACCTCTCCGACGCCGTCCTGGAGGCACCCACCGAGGAACGCGAGGAAGCCATCCAGAACGGCGGCGCCCACTACGCCGAGTCGCTGCCCGTCGAGTACCAGCCCTCCGACGAGTACCAGGACCTCTTCCGGGCCGCCCTCGACACCTCGGCCGCCCGGATCGCCCGCGCCGTCGGCACGGTCACCGAAACCGTGCTCGCCGAGCGGTCCCAGCGCCCCGTCCTCGTGTCCCTGGCCCGCGCCGGCACCCCCGTCGGTGTGCTGATGCGCCGCTGGGCGGCCGCCCGCCACGGCCTCGACCTGCCCCACTACGCCGTGTCCATCGTCCGCGGCCGCGGCATCGACCCCAACGCACTGCGCTGGCTCGCCACACACCACGACCCCGCCGACGTCGTCTTCGTCGACGGCTGGACGGGCAAGGGCGCCATCACCCGCGAACTGGCCGCTGCGCTCGGCGAGTTCGAGGGCTTCGACCCGGAGATAGCGGTACTCGCCGACCCCGGCTCCTGCGTCCGCACCTACGGCACCCGCGAGGACTTCCTCATCCCCTCCGCCTGCCTCAACTCCACCGTCTCCGGCCTGATATCCCGCACGGTGCTCCGCGCCGACCTCATCGGGCCGGGCGACTTCCACGGCGCCAAGCACTACCGCGAACTCGCCGGCGCCGACGTCTCCGGCATGTTCCTGGAAACCGTCGCCGCCCGCTTCGACGAGGTCGCCGCCGATGTCGACCAGGCCGCCAAGGAACTCCGCGGCGCCGACCGCACCCCCACCTGGGCAGGCTGGGCCGCCGTCGAACGGATCAGCGAGGAGTACGGCATCCACGACGTCAACCTCGTCAAGCCCGGCGTCGGCGAGACGACCCGCGTCCTGCTGCGCCGCGTCCCCTGGAAGATCCTCGCCCAGCGCGACGCCGGCGCCGACCTCGACCACGTCAGACTGCTCGCCGCCCAGCGAGGCGTACCCGTCGAGGAGGTCGACGGCCTCCCCTACAGCTGCGTCGGCCTCATCCACCCCCGGTACACCCGGGGCGCGACCGGCGTCGACGGCAAGGCGGTGACCGTCAAGTGAGCGTGCTCGTCGCCAGCGACCTGGACCGGACCCTCATCTACTCCTCGGCCGCCCTCCAGCTCGGCGTCCCCGACGCCCAGGCACCCCGGCTGCTCTGCGTCGAGGTCCACGAGGGCAAACCGCTCTCGTTCATGACCGAGACCGCGGCCCGGCTGCTCGCCGGGCTCGCCGCGGACACCGTGTTCGTACCGACCACCACCCGCACCCGCAAGCAGTACCAGCGGATCTCCCTGCCCGGCCCCACCCCCCGCTACGCGATCTGCGCCAACGGCGGCCACATCCTCGTCGACGGCGCCTCCGACCAGGAATGGCACCGCAGCGTCACCATCCGGCTCGCCGACGAATGCGCGCCCCTGGAGGAGGTCCACTTCCGCCTCGCCGCCACCGCCGACCCGGCCTGGCTGCGCAAGCACCGCATCGCCGAGAACCTCTTCACCTACCTCGTCGTGGAACGTGACCGGCTGCCCGCCGAGTGGACCGAGGAACTGGCCGTCTGGGCCGGGGAACGGGGCTGGACCGTCTCGCTCCAGGGCCGCAAGATCTACGCCGTCCCGAAGCCGCTCACCAAGAGCGCAGCCATGCACGAGGTCGCCCGCCGCACCGGAGCCACCCTCACCCTCGCCGCCGGGGACTCGCTCCTCGACGCCGACCTGCTGCTCGCCGCCGACCGTGCGTGGCGACCCGGACACGGCGAGCTCGCCGACGTCGACTGGACCGCCCCGCACCTCACCCCGCTCACCGAGCGCGGGGCCGCCGCGGGGGAGGAGATCCTCCGCCGGCTCGGCTCCTTCACGGAGGCGTTCAACGGCTCCTTGAACGACTCCGTCATCCCGGCCCGGACGGGCTTCCCGGGCGGTGTCCGTACGGATTCCTCCGGCGGTGTTCGCACGGACTCCCCCGGCGGTGTTCGGACGGACTCCTCGGGTGGTGTCCGTACG
Source organism: Streptomyces sp. NPDC030222 (assembly GCF_055573115.1). Lineage (NCBI taxonomy): Bacteria > Bacillati > Actinomycetota > Actinomycetes > Kitasatosporales > Streptomycetaceae > Streptomyces > Streptomyces sp. NPDC030222. Next base: position 13,471 of record NZ_JBVICA010000020.1, on the reverse strand, counting down.
GACTCCTAGACCAGGGCCGGTGTCTCTGCCGCCGGTTAGAGTTCCGGCATGACCAAGGGGAACGCAACCAGGATGACCGACGAGTTGTACGCCTACATGCTGGCGCACAACCCTCCGCTGGACGCCGTGCAGCGGCAGCTGGTCGAGACGACGTACGCCGAACTCCCCGACTACGCCGGGATGCAGTCCGCCGAGGAACAGGCACCACTGCTCGCATTCCTCGTCCGGCTCGTCGGGGCCCGCCACGTGGTCGAGGTCGGCACGTTCACCGGCTTCTCCGCTCTCGCCATGGCCCAGGCCCTGCCCGCGGACGGACGGCTGATCGCCTGCGACATATCGGAGGAGTGGACCGCGTACGGCCGCGATGCCTGGGCCAAGGCGGGTGTGGCGGACCGTATCGACCTGAGGATCGCCCCCGCGCTGGACACCCTGCGGGCCATGCCCGAGGAGCCGCACATCGACTTCGCGTACATCGACGCGGACAAGGAGAGCTACATCGCCTACTGGGAGGAGCTCGTGCCGCGCATGCGGCAGGGCGGCATGATCGCCGTGGACAACGTCTTCTTCCACGGCGACGTCCTGGACGGGGCGCCGGGAACGGCCGGCGCGGCGATACGGGCGTTCAACGAGCACGTGAAGGCGGACGCGCGGATGGACAGCGTCATGCTGCAGGTCGCGGACGGCGTCACGCTGTCGCGCAAGCGCTGACGGATGGTGGGGGTGGGTGCCGCGGCGGAGCGGCGCCCACCCCGCGGACCGGTCTCATGTGTTCGGGCGGGTCACGTGTTCGGGCGGGTCACGTGGTCGGCCCAGTCACGCACGTGATCGGCTGGTACACGCGCTCGGCCCGGTCACGTGCTCGGCCCAGTCACGTGGTCCTCAGCCGGGCTTCTCAGCCGCAGCAGCCCCCGCCGCAGCAACCGCCTCCGCCGCCCGCGCCGCCGGAGGACGGGGCCGGGGCGGGCCCGGACCTGGCGGATCCGCCGACCGCCACGGTGGAGAGCAACTTGACGGTGTCCTCGTGCCCGGCCGGGCACACCGCGGGCGCGGACGACTCCGCCATCGGACGACTCAGCTCGAACGTGTCGCCGCAGGGGCGGCACCGGTACTCATAACGTGGCATGCGCCCCAGGTTAACCGCCGAACGGGGTCCGCCAGGTGCGCTCCCGCTCCGCGGTCGTCGCGATATGCCGCTGCCTGCCCGCCCGCTCCTCCTGGGCGGCCAGCTCGGGATGGCGTGCCCGCCAGTACGGGTTGTCGTGCGGCAGGGCGCTGCCCACCCTCCCGTACATCCCGAACACCATCAGCATCAGGCCCACCACATAGCTGAACAGCACGTTCTGGATCCGGAAGGCGAGGAAGTTGTAATCCGTCTCCAGCAGGGCGAGATTCACGAAGCCGCTGAGGATGAACGCGATGCCCAGGACCATGTTGAGCGTCGACGCGGCATTGCCGCCGATCACCATCCCCACGAACAGCAGCAGCCCCACACAGATCGACAGCACGCTCAGCGCGCCGTTCGTATTGAGCCCCCCGACCGTGTCCCCGCGGGTGTCGAACCAGCCGACCTTGTCCAGCAGCCCGAGGATCCCGAACGCCAGCAGCACCAGCCCGGTCAGCCCGGCCCCGATGCGGTAGACCTTGCTGAGCCGGTGATCGACGGGGAGGTGCTCGTCCAGCCGGATGCGTCTCCGGTGGGCCTTGGAGCCCCCGGAGTGCACGTGAGCGGCCATGCGCGGGTCTCCCTCCACTCGCTCCCAGGATCCGCCCCTGCCCGAGCGGGGGCCACCCGGGAACGCGGCGGCCGGGAGGGGGCGTCCGAGGAGGGGGCGGCCGGGTCGGGGGTCGTTCGGGGAGGGGGCGGCCGGGTCGGGGGGCCTGGGAACGGGCTGACCGGGTCGGGGGTCGCTCGGGAACGGAGGCAGCCGGGTGGGGGGCTGGGAACGGGCTGGCCGGGTCGGGGGTCGTCCGGGGACGGGGCGGCCGGACCGGGGGGACGCTCGGGAACGGATGCCGCCGGGTCGGGGAGCTTCCGGAAAACGGACGGGCTGGCCAGGTCGGGGGCCGCCGGGGAGCGGGTCGGCCGGAGCGGGCGCACCCGGGGGTCGAGCCGGCCCGCCCCCGGTCAGCCCGTCCCCGCGCCGCGCTCCTCGCGGATCCGGGCGACGACACGGGAGGCGGTGGCCCGCACCGCCTCGGTCTCCGTGAGGAAATGCCAGTAGTCGGGATGACGGCCCTCAAGGGTGCCGGCCGCCCGTTCCAGCCGGGCGACCGCGTCGTCCAGGGGCCCGGCGTCCCGCGGGTCGGGCGTGCTGCGGCCCGACATGGCCAGCCGCTGCGCGTCCCTGATCGCGAAACGGGTCCGCTCTATCTCCTGCCGCGGGTCCTTGGCCACCGCATCGAGCCTCCGGAGCCGGTCCCCGGCAGCGGACACGCTCTCGTCCGTGGAGTTCAGCAGCGCCCGTACGGTGCTCAGCAGCGAGGTCGCATCGGCCCAGCGCTGCTCCTCACGCGCCTTGGCGGCCTCCTTCAGCTTGCTCTCGGCCTGCCCGACGGACTTCGCCGTCTGCTCCGGAACGTGCTGGAGGTCCTGCCAGCAGGCGGCCGTGAAACGCCGGCGCAGCTCGCTCAGCACCGGCTCCACACCACCGGCCCGCGTGGTGAGCGCCTGGGCGCGGGTGCGCAGCGACACCAGACGGCGGTCGATTTCGGCGGCCCGCTCGGGCAGCCGCTCGGCCTCGGCGCGCACCGCCTCGGCGTCGCGCAGCACCCGGTCCGCGCGCTGGAGCGTGGCGGCGACACCGTGCCGCCCCGCGCCCTCGTTGAGCCGCGTCAGCTCGGGCGCCAGCGCCGCGAGACGCGCGGCGAGGTCGCCCGCCTGCAGGCCGGAGGCCCGTACCGCGTCGAGGGCGTTGCTCGCGGACAGGAGTGCCTGCCGCGCCCGCTCCACCGCCGGAGCCAGCCGCGCGAGCTGGGTCTCCGCGGTCTCCAGCAGCGAGCCCAGCCCCTGCCCGAACCGGTCCAGGTCACCCTTGACCCGCACCAGCTCGTCCTTGGCGGCCGTCAGTTCCGTACGCGCCCGGGACGCAGCAGCCGCCTCCAGATCGTCGCGGTCCAGATCATGCGCGTCGACCGCCGTGATGTACCGGTGGCTCACCTCGTCGATGCGCCTGCCCAGCGCCGCGAAATCCTCCGCGGCGCGCCGGGCCGCCGGAGAGTCGTCCACCGCCGTGATCGTCTCGATCGAGATCCGCAGATCCCGCTGCGCCGTGTCCAGCTCGTAGAACGCCGCGGCCGCCGCGTCCTTCGCGGCCTGTGCCTCGGCCCGCAGCCCCTCGCCGCGCCCCCCGAACCAGCGGCGCGTCCCCCCGCCCGTGATCGCCGCCGGCAGTACGGCGGCGATCACGGGCAACGGCAACAGCGCCAGCGTGAGAACGTCCCGGACGGCACCGGCTTTCGTGTACGGCCGCGAGTGTGTCGCCGTCACATCCCTCTCCCGTGCTGTGTCCGTCGTGTCCGGTCATTCTCCCACCCGGTAACGACGAACACACGGGCCGTTCAGTTCACTCCGCGCACGTCGACGTCCCCGTTGACACTGCGCACCGATACGACGTGCGTGCTGCTGTCGTCGCGCCGCACGCCCACCCCGACGTCCCCGTTGGTGCTGTCCGTCGTCAGCCGGTACGCGGCGTCCGGCAGCCGGACCCCGAGGTCACCGTTCCTCCCGGAGAGCGCGACCCGGTCCGGCACCACCGCGAACCCGACCCGGACGTCACCGTTCGACGAGTCCACGGCCACCGACCGGCCCCTGACGCCCTCCGCCGTGATGTCCCCGTTGGATCCGCTCAGCTTCAGCTCCCCGGCCGAGTCACGCACGGTCACGTCCCCGTTGCTGGACCTCACCTCGAGACGCGCGGTGAACTCCCTGGCGGTCACGTCCCCGTTGTCCCCGTCCACGACGACGGCGAGCCCCCGCGGCACCGTCACCTCGTACCGTGCCCGGCACGCACTGGCGAGCCCGTCGCAGTCCACCCCCAGGTCCAGCCGCCCGTCCTCCATCGTCCACCAGGCGTCGGGCCCGTTCCCCAGGAACACCCACCCGTCGACGCGCCGCTCGACCTGCACGTCCTTCACGTCTCCCGGGACGATCACCAGGTCCGCGCTCTCCACGTCGACGACGAGCGCCTTCCCCGCGACGGGGAAGGCTCGCCGCTCCACGGGCGCGCTCTCCAGGTCCCCGTCCCCGCATCCCGCCAGCCCGAGCGCCAGCAGGGCGCCGCCGCCGACGGCGAGCAACGCGCGCACATTCCTCCGCCGAGGCCTCCCGCCGGCCTGCCCATCGGTCCTCACGTGATCGTCTCCCCCGTCGTCCCGTGCCCGGCAGCTCCCGCTGGCTCCGGCCTCCGCCCCAAGCCAACCACCCCCACCTCCACCCCACGATCCGGCGTCCCACCCTCCCCACGGTGGGGCTACCCCCAGGCGGGCCACCCCGGCCACACCACCCCGGGTAACGGTTTGCGACCGTCCCCCGTCGGCCATGTACGCTGTTCCCTCGTCCACGGGTGCGTAGCTCAGGGGTAGAGCGCTGCTCTTACAAAGCAGATGTCGGCGGTTCGAAACCGTCCGCGCCCACCAGTGCAAAGGCCCCTCGCCGATCATGGCGAGGGGCCTTTGACATCTATTGCTGACATCAACGGGGACGGTCGGTCACGACCGGGGACGCCTCTTGAGCAGCCGGTCCATGTGGCTGACGGCCTCGCGCTGCGTGTCCTGGACGACGTGCGTGTAGACGTTCATCGTGACGGCGATCTGGCTGTGCCCGAGGATCTCCATCACGACGCGGGGAGCGACCCCCGCCGCGGTGAGGAGAGTCGCGCAGCCATGCCGCGCGTCGTGGAGCCGGATGACACGAAGGCCGGCGCGGTCGGCGACGCGGGTGAACGAGCGGTAGAGGTTCCGCGGCTCGATCGGCAGTCCGGTACGGCTCGTGAAGACGTAGCCGGTGTCCTTCCAGTTCTCGCCGGCGCGGGCGCGCTGGGCCGCCTGCCGCATGCGCTGCCAGCGGAGGGGAGCAACGCAGATGGCGGGGAGCGGCAGGGTCTGCTTCCGGCGGCGTCCTTTGGGGTCGTCCTCGTACACCTCACCGCGGACACGCTGGCGCTGCGTGCGGACACGGATCTCGCGCTTCTCCAGGTCCAGGTTTTCCCAGCGAAGCCCGACGATCTCACCACGGCGGAAGCCGAGGGCGATGGCGAGCACGAAGGCCGCGTAGAGCGGATCCCGGCGCGCAGCCGTCAGGAAGCTGAGCGTTTCGTCCAGGGACCACGGCGACAGGTCGCGCGCCTCGACCGAGGGAGGCTCGACCAGCGTTGCCACGTTCCGCATGACCAGCTCTTCGCGGCAGGCGGCCGTCAGGGCCGTGCGCAACACGCGGTGCGATTCCTTGGCGGTGGCGGCGGTGGTCTTCTTCTCCAGCTGCACGAGGAAGCGACGGACGTCGGCGACGCTCAGCGATTCCAGCCGCTTGGAGCCGAGCATAGGCACGAGGTAAAGCCGGACGTGGACCTCGTACTTGGCGTAGGTCGTGCGCTTCCGCCGGGGCTTGACGATGTTGTCCAGCCAGTAGGGCAGCCACTCAGCGAGCTTGGCCGACTTGGTGGGCACTGGGATGCCGTGGTCCACCTTGTCGAGTAGCTCCCGGCGCTTGGCGTCGCACTCGGCCCAGGTCTTGCCGTAGGCGAACTTGCGGGCACGGGTGCCGTCCGGCTGGAGGACGTAGACCGCGGCTTGGTAGCGGCCGTCCTTGCGCTTGGTGATGGTTCCGGCGCCATTGGGGTTGCGCTTGCGCTGCGTGGCCATCAGGAAGCTTCCTCCTCGATCGTGTGGGCGATGAAGTCGCGGACGGCGTCGGCGGGGATGCGCCGGGCTCGGCCGATGGTGATCGAGACCAGGCGACGGGAGCGGATGAGGTCATAGACCGTGGAACGTCCGAGTTTGAGCCGTGCCATGACCTCGGGCACGGTCAGCAGTTCGGCGGTGGCGGTGGTCATGCTGCGGCTCCTTCCAGGGCGAGTTGGTCGTGTAGGGCTTCGCGGGCCGCTTCACGGTTGAGCTGGAGGTCCCGGGCGATGGAGGCCGCGAGGACGGATTCGCCGGGGCTGTGGCCGTGGCCGGCGTACTGCCAGTCGGTGAGGACGAGGACGGTGGGGTCCTGGCCGGGGTCGGGCAGGTCGAGGGCTTCGCGCTGTTCGGCGGCGCGATAGTCGGCGCGGATCTGGCGGAGTGCGCCGAGGGTGGTGGAGTAGTGGCGGGACTTGCTGGAGAAGTGGCCGCGGAAGCCGAGCATGTGGGCCCAGGCCCACAGCCGCCGGTCCTGGTAGACGGGGTCGAGGTCCTTGCAGGCCCGGATGAGGCGCCGGGCGTGTTCGGGGACCTGGTGGCGGTCGAGTTCGGCGAGTTCACCGATCCGGCGGTCGAGGGTGCCGGTCGTCTCGGCAGCTTTGGTGGCGTACTTGGCGACGTAGGAGGCGACGGCCTGTTCGGTGATGTCGGCACCGTCGTCGAAAGCACGGATGGGCCGGATGTCGAGCTGGGTGCCCCAGCGCAGGGGCCGGGCCGGGTGACCCTCGGCGGCCGGGACAGTGATCGTGGTGTACCGGTGGGCTGCAGCGGCGCGGATGGCGTCGGTCAGAAGCTGGACGGTGGCCCAGGCCGGCGGGGAGGTGCCCGGGCCGTCCGATCCGTCGAGGCGGATGACGGCATGGAAGTGGACGGCGCCGCGCTTCTGGAACTCGGCGACCTTGCCGTAGGAGAGCCGGGCTTCTTCCTTCAGTTCGCGTTGGGTGAGTCCGGCGCGGGCGGCGATCTCGCGGCGGAGGCGGTTGGTGAAGCGCTGCCACAGCTCGCCCGCGTGGTTGTTGAAGAGGACGGCGGCGGCGTAGTCGTAGGTCTCGGGGTCCAGCGGTGTGCCGAGCGACGGATCATCGGCGGCGTGGCTCGTGCCGCAGCGGCAGCGGCCGGTGTCGGGGCGGTTGTGGACCGGTCCGAAGGACGGGGCGGTGAGGGTGGCGAAGACGCGGGGGTGGTCGCGGACGGTTGCCGGGATGTCCTTGCCTTCGTCGCCCGCGAGGCCGGCGTGGATGAGGTGGTAGGTGTCGGCGGCGTACAGCCAGGCGCAGGAAGGGCAGCGGGAGGCTCGGCGGTTGCCGCAGGCCAGGCGGAGCCGTCCGCCCGGTTCGGCCTGGGTGGTGTAGCTGTGCAACGTCTCGCCGGTGGCCTTGTCCTTGGTGAGGGTCCAGCCGGTGACGTGGATTGGTCGGGCGCAGCCTCCGGTCCGCCGGACCTGGTCCTGCCAGCGGTCGAAGTCGGGAGAGCCTGCGACGCGCAGCGCGTCGGCGAGGAACAGCGGGTCGATGCCCCCGGCCGCCGCCACATCAGCGACGGCGACCGAGGACACGGGCAGGTGACTCACCAGCGACACCCCCGCCGGTAGTCGTTGGCGGAGTTGCAGGTCGGGCCGGACACCGGGGCGTCACGGCCGGCCTTCTTCTCGACGGGGCGGTGCCGCTCCAGGTCGTCGTGGAAGTACCTCACGTGTCCCTGGTGACTGCCCTCACGCTTGGCTTCCTCGATCGCTTGGTCCATGTCGCGCTCGAACCGATCGCCAGCGTCGTCGTCGTTCTTGCGGCTGAAGAGCCCCATCAGACCGTCACCGCCGCGAGCTTGGTGCGGACGGGGACGGTGCCGGTGCCGAGGCAGGCCGGGCAGTGGGCGGTGATGGTGCGGAGGTGGCCGGCGCGGTCGCGTCCGCCGAGGGTGACGGCGACGGCGGGGAAGCCGTCGCAGCTGGGGCAGATGCGTGTCGGGGCAGGGGTGGGCTGGGCCATGATGGGGGCTTCCTTTCGATTGCGGTTGGAAGGGGCCGGACCGTCCGGGCGGCGGCGATGCTTGGCGGCTTGTGCGCCGCCCGGGGCCGGTCAGTGTGTGATGGCGCGGGGACCGCGGCGGCCGGGGGTGTCCTTGGCCGCGTACATGGCGGCGTCAGCGGCAGAGAGCGCGTGGGTGAGGCTGCGGACCGGCAGGTCTGCCAGGCGGCAGGAGCCGATCGAGACGGACACAGGCAGCGTCCGTCCCTGGAAAGCCAGGGGCCCATTCAGTGCGTGGGCCAGGGCGTCGAGCTGCGGGCAGCCGCTGACAGTGGGGCGGACGATGGCCACGAATTCGTCTCCGCCGAGTCGGCCAGCGATGCCGTGGCGGCCGCACCAGTTCGCGAGCCGGGACGCGGTGGCGGTCAGAGCGGCGTCTCCGGCGGCGTGGCCATGCGTGTCGTTGAGGTTCTTGAAGTCGTTTAGGTCGAGCAGCAGGACGAGTGCGTCACCGTGGCGGCGGATGAGGCGTTCGGCGCGGGCGGTCCATCCGGCGCGGGTGCGGAGTCCGGTGAGCGGGTCGCGGCGGGCGGCGGCCAGGCGGTGAGCGAGGAGGCCTGAGTGGGCGGCCCAGCCGAGGAGCGGCAGGCATAAGGCGAGCGCGGGCAGGTCCATGGTTCTCCTTTGCTGCGGTTGGAGGGGGCATGGTGGCCGTCCGGGCGGTGGCGATGCTTGGCGGCTTGTGACACCGCCCGGCGGCCGGTCAGTGGTTGAACTCCTGGCGGAGCAGGCGGACCAGGAGCAGGAGGACCGCGCCGCTGATGGCCAGGGCGAGGCCGGTGATGGCAACCGCGAGGAGCGTGGAGGTGAGCACCACGCCGACCACGACGACGCCGGTCACGGTCGCGGCCGGGTTGGCGCGGACCAGGTCAACCAGACCGGGCCCGGCGGTGGACGCGGGGGCCGACGGGGCGGTCCGCTCGTCCGGGGCCAGTACGGGGCTGTGGGTGTGGGCGGCCGGGGCGTAGGTGTCGGGCGTCGGGTACTTGGGCTTGAACACGGTCGTTCTCCTTTCGGTTCGGGTCACTTGGCGAACGGGTCGATGGCCGGGGCCAGGAAACTGTCGGCGAGGAGGTAGCCGCCGAGCAGCAGGACGGCGACCAGCCAGATCGGCGGGCGGACGAGTTTGATGCCGAGGGCACCGACGACGATCAGCGCGAGCCAGAGCGGGACGTCCATGGCGGTCTCCCTTGCGGTCAGCGGGGGTTGCAGCGGTGCGTGCGGGCGGCGAGTTCGGCGGCCGGGCGGTTGAGGTAGTCGGCCGACCAGTCGCAGCCGGGTGCGGTGCAGGCGGCGGCGTGTGCTTCGCGGCCGTACCGGTCGGTGTGGGTGCCGATCTGGACGGGGCCGATGCGGTCGACGTCCCAGAAGCGGTTGCGTGCCATGTCGGGTCACCCCCTCTCGGCGAGTTGAGCGTCGGTGTAGGTCTCGACCGCGGTGGCGTACGCGGTGGCGGCGGCCAGCAGTTCCCGGGCGAACTTGAGCTGCTCGGCGGCGGGGACGCTGTCCTCGGCGCAGAGCGTCAGCGAGGCGTACTTGTCGTGCACGACGAGGATCGGAGTGCGCTTCGTGCCGTAGTCGTGGCACAGGACGAACGGTTTCTCGGTGATGTGGAAGCTGATGGATGCGGCGGTGGGACTGGACACGAGGGACCTCCGTCAGGCGAGCTGGGCGGCGATGGCGTCGGCCATCGGGGCGGGGACACCGAGGCGGGCACGCAGCGTCTCGGCGTCGATGGCGCGGCCGGTCGTCGAGCGGTGGGCGTCGGCGAGCTTCCGCGCGTGGGCGATGAGTGCGGGCGGTACGTGTGGTGCCGGGGGCAGAGCCGGGGCGGGGTCGGGCTCGGTGATCTCTTCGCACACAGGCTCGGGTTCGGTATCGGCGGGTTCGACCGGTAGCGGTTCGGCGATCCCGGGTTCCGCGGCCGGGGTGTGGACGAGGAGGGTTCCGCCGAGGAAGGCGAGTGCCGGCCATCCCGCGACGAGGATGCGAAGCCAGTCCGGTACGTGATTCAGGTCGAGCAGTCCGGCCGTGGCGACGTTCGCGCCGAGTGACGCGGCGAGTGCGACCGCGAACCAGGTCCAGGCGGCCCGCCGTGGCGTGTCGGTGTCCCGCAGGGCCCGGAGGCGTCGCCAAGCGGCGACGAGCAGCAGGTCCACGGAGACCGGGTAGGCCCACGCCTTCCAGCCGTCCTGCCCTGCGGCGGCAGCCAGGTCGTGCAGGTGGGAGAAGGACAGGGCACCGGCGATGACGGCTTGTACGAGTGCGGCATCCAGGCGGAGCGAGGACCGCATGAGGTCACTCCTTGTCCGGGACCAGGGCGAAGGCCGACAGCGAGGCGTCGGGGCGGAAGGCGGCGAGACCGGGGATGTCCGGCGTCAGGTGCGCATGCTCTGTGCAGGCTGCGACGGCGTCGTTCAAGGTCGTCAGGGGACTGCGGACGAGTGACCACCCGCCGGACGAGTCGCCCGCCACCGCCGTGCCCCGCTGATCGGGACCGATCGACGTCGCAGCCAGGACCGCGAGCGGGCTGATGTCACCAAGGGCCATCTTGGCGGTGGCTTCGTCATTCACCCGGTGCGAGATACGGCCGGTGAGCTGGGCCCGAAGAGCCGTCGCACCCTTGCCGAGTTCGGCGCCGAACCTCTGGCCGCACACCTCCAGGTAGATGCCGGCGGCCCGGCCGAGCTGGGCGAGCCGTACGAGCTGGGTGACCATCTGGTCCCGGCGCTTTTCCTCGGCCGCGGTCGCAGTGAGGAAGAGTTCCGCCACCTCGTCGATGAACACCACGAGCGGGACGGGCCGGGTGTCTTCAGGCAAGCCCCAGATGTCCGAGGTGATCGACTCCGGAGCGGTTCCAGGCGCGAGGCGTTGCGCGGTGCGGATCAGCTCGTATCGCTCGGTCATCTCGACGACCAGGGCGTCCAGCAGGTCCGCGGCTTCCTCAGGGGTGCAGGCCAGCGCCGACAACCGCGGTGCGAACGGCGCGAGTTCCACACCCCATTTGCAGTCGATGCCGACGAGGGCGACCGGCTGCGGAGCCAGCCCCGCGAACAGGCCACGCAGGTAGACCGACTTCCCCGACTCCGTCGCGCCCATGACCAGCTCATGCGCGATGGCCCTGAAGTCCCGTACGTGCGCGATCCCGTCGGAACGGAGAGCCACCGGCACCTTCAGCAGGCCAGACGGAGCCTTGCGGGGCATGACGACCCTCCGCAGAACGTCGTAGCCGATCAGCCGGACCTGAAGCCATCCCGGTTTGAGCGCCGTGACGTGGATGCCGTTCGCCCGCCAGGAGTGCCGAAGCCGCTCGGTCGCAGTCTGGAAGTCGTGGACTTCCTGTCCGGGCTGCATCCTGATCCGTAACACCAGCCCGCTGGTGGTGATCCGCACTCCGGTGAGCCGGGGCACCATGCGGGACGGGGGCCGCTTCATGGCCGCCGCAATGGCGAGCCGGAGCCGGGACGGAGGCTCGGTCAGCCCGCACGCCTCCATCACCGAGCGGTACGTGGCCGCGATCCGAACGAGCTTGGCGAGCGCGCCGAAGGCGAGCCAGTACCAGACGGGCCGCTGCCAGCGCAGCGCCACCAGCCCAGCGGCTATGAGCGCCAAGCCGATGAGCGCGGTTGTCTGTCCGCCGGTCATCGGTCAGCCCGCCAGCGAGGTGACCGCAGCGGCGCGGAAGGAAATCCCGTGCCGCTTCTGCCCGTTGAACTCGTTCTCCCACGGCCGGGCCACCAGGCCGGTCAGCGCGACCGGGGTACCCATGGCCAGCTCGCCGGAGATGTCCGCCTCGGCCACGGTCACCGTGACGACCTCGGCGTTGCCGTGCGCGACGAACAACACGTCCACCGTCATCAGAGCGCCGCCGGTCTCGGCGTCCACGGCGAGCACACCGTTCTTCTTGTCCTTCATCTTCTGCTGGGGCGGCTGGGCGACCATCACGGTCACGCCGGTCATGTCCACGGGGATCAGACGCACAGAGATCACTCCTCTAGAAGTGCTGAACTCCGTCACTCATGTATATGAGTGACATGAAGAAGAGTGCATCACTCCTGTATATGAGTCAACCCGCCGCGGAGAAGAAATCGCGGCGGGCTGGAGGGAGTTGAGTGGGTGTCAGTCGGTGGCGGGGATGCGGTAGCTGAAAACGAACTGGTCAGCGGCCATGAGCGTGTCGCACACCTCGACCACACGACCCTCCTCGGTCACCGCGTTGCGGACGAGGTGAATGACTGGTGCACCAGGGCTCAGGGCCAGTTCTGATGCCTCGGCCTTGGCCGCCGGCCGGGCCTGAAGCATCTCGACGAACTCGGCGAACTCATGGCCGTGGTCTTCGAGTCGGGCGTAGATGCCACCGGGGCCCGGGTTCTCGGCGAACAACTCGGGGATGTCCTTGACCACGTCCCACGGAAGGTACGAGGTGGCCGTCTCGACCGGGGTGCCGTTGCGGAAGTAGAGCCGCCGACGCGCGAGCACCTGGGCGCCGGCCTCGACGCCGAGCCGTTCGGCGATGTCCTCGGGGGCCTCCATCGGGCCGATGTAGAGGACGCTCACTTTGGCCGTGGCGCCGGACTGCTCGGACTCAGCCAGGTACGCGGCCTTGCCGCCCCGCCGATGCGATGCCCGGAACCGGTCCGACGACCGCAGCCGTACGGGCGGCCTGTCCTTCACCATCGAGCCCTTGCCGTGGCGAGTGTCCACCAGGCCACTGGCCCGGACCTCCACCATCGCCTTACGAATCGTCCCGCTGGAGACGCCGTAGCGCTCGACCAGCTCGGACTCACTCGGCACCATGTCACCAGGCTTGAGGACACCTGCCCGGATCTGCTGAACGATCTCGTCGGCGATCTGAACGTACCGAGGTACGGCCCTGCCACCTCCTACCGCGGTTCCCATAGTCCTTCTCTTCCTCCTATGCTCCTGTACATGAGTACGGGTTCCCCGCAGCACAAGTCAACGCCACCACTGCACTCCGTGTCCGTCGCCGGAGCCGTGGTACGCGAGGACGGACGGCTACTGGCGATCCGCCGAGCGGACAACGGCACTTGGGAGCTCCCGGGCGGGATCCTCGAACTCACCGAGTCCCCCGAAGAAGGCGTCTGCCGCGAGGTCTGGGAAGAGACCGGCATACACGTCGAGGTGGACCGCCTGACAGGCGTCTACAAGAACACGACACGGGGCATCGTCGCCCTGGTCTTCCGATGCAAGCCCTCCGGGGGCACCGAGCGCACATCCGAGGAATCAACGGCAGTCGACTGGCTCACGCCCGACGAGGTCGCCGAGCGCATGTCCGAGGTCTTCGCGATCCGACTCCTGGACGCCCTAGAGGGGGACACACCCCACGTGCGGAGCCACGACGGCAAGCACCTGATCCCTGTCGGATCCCAGCTGATGCCTGACGTTCTGGTCCCAGGTGATGCTTGACGGTGGGCCTAGACAACGTAGGGGGCCCCGTGGGGCTTGTTGGCTTTCACGTTACGGACCGGGACGTCGGTCGTGCGCCGGATCACCCGGACCTGGCCATCCAGATCGACGGTGATCGT